>NZ_VTQV01000155.1 GCF_008764245.1 Bacillus subtilis | reverse complement strand
GGATCGAACCGCTGACCTCCTGCGTGCAAAGCAGGCGCTCTCCCAGCTGAGCTAAGGCCCCAAAAAAATGGTCGGGAAGACAGGATTCGAACCTGCGACCCCTTGGTCCCAAACCAAGTGCTCTACCAAGCTGAGCTACTTCCCGATATAGTAATCAATTATATCAACTGATTCTTGTTCCACTATTAAAGTAGATTCAGTATTCATCACAATTCAAAGCGGAAGACGGGATTCGAACCCGCGACCCCCACCTTGGCAAGGTGATGTTCTACCACTGAACTACTTCCGCAAAGACATGGAATCATTCATCAGATGCGGGTGAAGGGAGTCGAACCCCCACGCCTTGCGGCACTAGATCCTAAGTCTAGCGTGTCTGCCAATTCCACCACACCCGCTTGAAAATATCAAACAAAAAATGGTGAGCCATGCAGGATTCGAACCTGCGACCCTCTGATTAAAAGTCAGATGCTCTACCGACTGAGCTAATGGCTCGTCCATGGTGCCGGCCAGAGGACTTGAACCCCCAACCTACTGATTACAAGTCAGTTGCTCTACCAATTGAGCTAGACCGGCAATATAATGGTGGAGGATGACGGGTTCGAACCGCCGACCCTCTGCTTGTAAGGCAGATGCTCTCCCAGCTGA
>NZ_VTQV01000154.1 GCF_008764245.1 Bacillus subtilis | reverse complement strand
CTCCGGCATGTCGTCTATCATATCGGGTTCAGTCTTTCAACGCATAATAAGGATTTACAACCGTTCAAACAACGGCTCAAGGAAAAGGGAAAACATTCTCGCAAAGTGTTTATCGCAATTGGCAATAAATTTATCAAAATTGCCTTTGCGATGTTACGAGACCAAAAGCCATTTTTATCAAAACAGCCAGATTTTCACATCATAGGTGAGATTAATAAAAAGCTTAAATACAGTCAGATGTGCCCTCAAAAAACAGAGAGCAAGGCTGTAGCATAAGACTGGCTAACGCAAGGCAAACATTAGAACACAGGCTTTATATGGAGTGGCGGGCATGATAGCCTGGTGCGGCGTGGCAAAATCATTTCCCCTTGCCGCTTTGCCAGAGAACTCATGCCCGCAGAGGCTCCATGTCAAGCTTACAAAAGTTCACCACACTTTCTGGGGTCGAGGTGAGATCGGTAGTTTCCTTGGAGGCTTATTGACCTCGATGCTTAGCATTATCCACCTTGTCCTGCAAATGCGAGCAGTACGTTAAATTAAATTTGTACTATGCCAGGATGCACTTTCTGCAGAATTGAAAACGAGGCATTTTCCACTTCAGATCCGAGAAAGTGTGGTGAATGAACATAGAGTTCACTGTTAGTTGCTACTTACTAAACCATTTTTTGGAA
>NZ_VTQV01000153.1 GCF_008764245.1 Bacillus subtilis | reverse complement strand
TAGATGTCAACCGCAACATAAGCAACTTATCTACAAGCTAGGATTTTATAATTTCCTTAGCAACAAAAAACTAAAACAACAATTTTTAGTGTGTTTTTACGTAGTCTGATAAGGAGGGGTTAACATTGTATTTATTTTAATATGGGTGTAAGCATTATTTTCGTTGCTATAGTTTGGCAAAATGGTATTGTTTCTGTCCCTTGGAGTATTGCAGGTTAAAATCTATTAAATAAGTAAAAGTATTATTTGGAGGTGCCATTATGTTAATAAAGTCAAGAAAAAGTTTTTTTGACACCATTGCATCAATTTTTCCTAAACCGGATGCAATTTTGTCGGTAGGAGACATGATAAACGATAATGGGTTTGATAAACCGAAGGATCATAAAATAGTAAAAGAAATATTTTTAGATAACCTAAAAAGAAAAAAATATGACAGATACAAATCTAATACCGTGATGGATGGACAACAGGCATCCAATCCAAATTTAAATATTGACCTAAAGGATTATCCGCAAGTCATTACTCTCACATAGAGTCTGACCACGGTTACCAATCTCTGACGGCTCCCACGCCTAAAGACGTGGGGTTCCCACGACCTAGACAGCAGGTGGCTTGCAGCCTGTATGCCACGAAGAATACAAGCGTTTCATCTTCTCAAAGGTACCTTATCAACCTTGCGATTGAGTTTGCAT
>NZ_VTQV01000152.1 GCF_008764245.1 Bacillus subtilis | reverse complement strand
CGGCTCCGTCTCTTCAACTTAACCTTGCATGAAATCGTAACTCGCCGGTTCATTCTACAAAAGGCACGCCATCACACGGCATTTTTCCAAAGGAAAATATGCAACTGTGCTTTGACTACTTGTAGGCACACGGTTTCAGGGTCTATTTCACTCCCCTTCCGGGGTGCTTTTCACCTTTCCCTCACGGTACTGGTTCACTATCGGTCACTAGGGAGTATTTAGCCTTGGGAGATGGTCCTCCCAGCTTCCGACGGGATTCCACGTGTCCCGCCGTACTCAGGATCCACTCGGGAGGGAACGAAGTTTCAATTACAGGGCTGTTACCTTCTCTGGCCGGCCTTTCCAGGCCACTTCGTTTACCCCGTTCCTTTGTAACTCCATATCGAGTGTCCTACAACCCCAAGAGGCAAGCCTCTTGGTTTGGGCTTTTCCCCTTTCGCTCGCCGCTACTCAGGGAATCGATTTTTCTTTCTCTTCCTCCGGGTACTGAGATGTTTCAGTTCCCCGGGTATGCCTTCCAATCCCTATGTATTCAGAATTGGATCCTACCCCATTAAAGGTAGGGGGTTTCCCCATTCGGAAATCTTCGGATCTACGCTTGCTTACAGCTCCCCGAAGCATATCGGTGTTAGTCCCGTCCTTCATCGGCTCCTAGTGCCAAGGCATCCACCGTGCGCCCTTAACAACTTAATCGT
>NZ_VTQV01000151.1 GCF_008764245.1 Bacillus subtilis | reverse complement strand
TCTCAAAAACGAGGTGAAATTTTGCAGAAAATCGGTTATGTACGCGTCAGTTCGACTAGCCAAAATCCTTCAAGGCAATTTCGGCAATTGAACGAAATTGGAATGGATATTATTTATGAAGAAAAAATTTCAGGAGCCACAAAAGATCGTGAACAACTTCAAAAAATGTTAGAGGATTTACAGGAAGGTGACATTATTTATGTTACAGATTTAACTCGGATCACTCGAAGTACGCAAGATTTATTTGAATTGATTGATTTAATACGAAATAAAAAGGCAAGCTTAAAATCACTTAAGGATACATGGCTAGATTTATCAGAAGATAATCCATATAGCCAATTCTTAATTACGGTAATGGCTGGTGTTAACCAATTAGAGCGAGACCTTATTCGTATGCGTCAGCGTGAAGGAATTGAGCTCGCAAAGAAAGAAGGGAAGTTTAAAGGACGGTTAAAGAAATATCATAAAAATCACGCAGGAATGAATTATGCAGTAAAGCTATATAAAGAAGGAAATATGACTGTAAATCAAATTTGTGAAATTACAAATGTATCTAGAGCTTCTTTATATAGAAAGCTATCGGAAGGAAAAAAATAAGCATTCATTACTTATATTAAAAATTTCCGGGGATTGTGAAACAACGTACCTAACCAAGCAGGCTATTTCTATAAGGAAGTATCAATATTTGTTTATCTAACTAGGCACGATCATCAAAGGGTTCCGA
>NZ_VTQV01000150.1 GCF_008764245.1 Bacillus subtilis | reverse complement strand
TTTGTTGAGGGATGGGTTGAGATGGGAGTATGATTGGGAGAAAGTTTATGAATGAAGGAATAGAAAAAGAGGGGATGAAAAGATTAAGGAAGAGAGTAAAGAAAGGGGAAGGGAGTTGTGGGTATATGGAGGGGGGGAAGTATTGGAGGGGAATGAAGGGATTAGAAAATGAGATGAAAAGAAAGAGATGAGTGGAAATGATTGGATTGGGAGAAAAAGAGGAAGGAGAGATGATTGTTTTGGAGTAGCTTGGAAAAATGAAAGTTCGGAAGGGTGTGTTTGGGGGGAAAAAGTTAGGAGACAAAGTAGAGGATTGGTGTAAATTAGGGATTGAATGGAAGGTAGAAGAAATGGGGGATTATGGAGGAATGGGGATTGGAAGAGTGAGTGGTAAAAAGAGTTGGGGGGTGGGTTTTGATGGGTGTGGTTTTGTGGTGGGGAAGAATAAAAAAGATGTTGGGAGGTTTAAAAATGGTAAGAGGTATGAGTGTGATTTAAGGGGTTGGTAGAATATTGGAGGGAGATATTTTATTGGGGAAATTGTTAAATGGTTTTGTGAAAAGAAAAGGTTGGGAGTTGAGGGAAAGGTTGGTGAAGTGTGAGGTAGAAGTGGGGTTAGTTTGGGTTGATTCATTAAGTTACATGAGGGGGTTAGTGGGAATGGGAAGTAAAGATGGGTGAGGTAAGGTGTATTTAAGTGAAGGGAAGGCTTCCTCCAACAATTTGTTTTGTTGGGGGGGGGGGG
>NZ_VTQV01000014.1 GCF_008764245.1 Bacillus subtilis | reverse complement strand
AAAGTGTGGTGAATGAACATAGAGTTCACTGTTAGTTGCTACTTACTAAACCATTTTTTGGAAGTTTACAGTGGTAGGTGTATTTCCTATACTTAAAAATGGGAAAAAAAGTATTTGACATAGTACGCTAAGCAATAAAAAAAGCAATAAAATGGTTTGACCCATTTTATTGCTTTCTTCATTCGACCACTTCATCCAATTTTTTATTCCACTTGCGCAACTCCAATTCTATTTCAGCAAGCTGTTTTTCCAAAGGATGCAAGTTCCCCTTCACATACTCAAGCTTCTCTAAATCATGCTGTAATCGGACATAATCCGCCTTTAAATCCTCAATTTTATAGATGATTTCTTTTTTATGCATATGATCACCTTCTCCTCTTAGACTCATTTTATCACAATTTTTCTATTTAATTGGATGCACGAGTAGTTTCTCCAACATACACATCCCGACCTGCTCCTAGTCCTGACAAGATGGTTCCTACCGCAACAAGAAGGAGGAATGATAATGGTAAGGTCCATGATTGGGTATAATCAAATAGTATACCGATCAATATTGGACTAATGGCGGCCAATAAGTAGCCGACCGACTGAGCCATCCCTGATAATTGAGCAGCCTGTGTAGAATCAGCTGCACGCAAACTAAATAACGTGAGAGCCAAACTGATACATGCACCTTGGGCAATTCCCAAGAGCAACACACAAGCAGAGAGAAATATAGTACTACCGCCGATTAACAAGCCAATAAGACTAACAATATAAAAAATCCCGACAACCATGACAATCGGACGTTGATTTTTCATTTTGCCCGCCAATACAGGGGTCATAAAGTTAGCCGGTAAGCTGCAAAATTGCATAAAGCTTAGCATCCAACCTGATGCAGCAATGCTAAAGCCTTTATTGACTAATATTTCCGGAAGCCAAGTGATAGGACCATAAAATAGGATTGATTGGAGTCCGAGAAAAAGGGTCACTTGCCATGCGATCGGAGAACGAAACATGCTTGTGATCGATAAACCTGCCGGCTGCAACCCATGTTTTCCCGCAAATTTCAGCACTTGTGGGAACCAGATTATCGCTGCAATCAGGGCCATCATCCCCCACACAAGCAATGCTTTATGCCAACCGAGCCCAAGACCTTTGGCTAAAGGAATGCTTAAGCCCGAAGCGGTCGCTGCACATAGTCCCATTGAGGTGGAATAAATACTCGTCATAATTCCCACTTTATAAGGGTAACGTTGTTTGACGATCGCAGGCAATAAAACATTGCAGATCGCAATGCCAATTCCAATCAACGCCGTACCAAGAAAAAGAAGATTTAAATTTCCAGACGAGCGAATGAGGGCCCCTATTAACAATACCAACAAGCTTACAAAAATAGTCGCTTCATTCCCCCACCTTTTTCCGATAATGGGCGCAATGATCGAAAATAAAGCAAATGCAAGCAACGGTAAAGTCGTAATCATTCCAGCTACCCCATTGGATATGTCGAAATCCGCTCGTATCGTGCCAATCAAGGGACCGACCGATGTAATCGCTGGCCGCAAATTAAAGGCGATAAAAATAATACCGAGAATTAAAAGTAAACTTTGCATAGAAGATTCTCGACCCAAATCCTTATGATTCATCCCAACAAAACCTCTTTCTTTATAGAAAAATGCAAGCTGACTCCACTTGCAACCCATTTTAATAGAACAATTTTAACAAAGATCAAACATTTGTAAGAAAAGATTTATTCTTATACGATAACATAGATAAGGCTTATTTTTGAATAATTAAGATAAAAATGTTGATAGAGGTGATCATGTGAGAGCAATTTTAGTTGAAGAGAAAGATCAATCATTATATATTGGGGATTTTGAAAAACCGACAATTGGCCCCAATGAAATGCTTGTCAAAGTAAAGGCCACTGCTTTAAACCGAGCTGATTTATTACAAAAACGGGGTTTGTATCCACCACCATTAGGGGCTTCCCCGATTTTAGGCCTTGAAATGAGCGGCATTGTCGAGGAGCTTGGGGCTAAAGTTACTGGTTGGAAAAAAGGGGATCGTGTTTGTGCTCTACTTCCTGGGGGAGGCTATGCCGAATATGTTTCCATCCCCGCCGATATGGGTATGCGTATTCCCGAACAACTTTCCTTCGAACAAGCGGCCGCCATCCCTGAAGTTTTCCTCACTGCTTATTTAAATATGTTTTGGCTAGGAGACTTGCAACCTGGGCAAACGATTCTGATTCATGCTGGGGCAAGCGGGGTAGGAACAGCTGCTATTCAACTAGCTAAAGAAATAGGAGCCAAAATTATTGTAACAGCGGGAACACCCGAAAAAAGAGAGCTATGTCTTTCTTTAGGAGCTGATTATGCGATTGATTATAAAGCGGGACCATTTTCGCAAAAAGTAGAGGACGCTACAGATGGCCAAGGTGTTCATCTCATTCTTGATTTCATCGGGGCAAGCTATTGGGAAGAAAATATTCGCTCTTTACAATTCGATGGTAAACTCATAATTATTGGAACAATGGGAGGCGCAAAGGTTAAAGAGGTTGACCTTGGGAAGCTCTTATCAAAAAGAATTCAAATCATTGGGACAGCTTTACGAACACAGACGCCGGAAAAGAAAAGCCAATTAACACAAGACTTTTCCAGCTTCGCATTAGATAAATTTGCCTCTGGAGACATGCAACCGATCCTAGATTCTACTTGGGATTGGAAAGACGCCAATCAGGCCCATGCCCATATGGAACAAAATCGAAATGCAGGAAAGATTGTGTTACGAGTAAATCCTTAATCAGAAGCTTATATTCTCCATTTTAGGTTAACCGAGTTATAAAGATCATGATGATCACTACAGTGTTGCTATGCCGTACACAAGCAAGGAGAGAATATAATGAAAATAACCGAACTTGATGCACAGCAATTAGGAAGAGTACTCATTCAAACATCTATGATCGCTATTCATCAGGGAGATAAGAATTTGCAGGAAACGATACTTGAACTAGATTCCTTTTTTAAAAATGCAAAGGAGTGGGAATTTGCAAAAGACCTTTTTACCTGTCGCACAGATGAAATAGCAGATAAATGGTATGGCGGCAAAGGCGATATTATCGGATTTTACTTTCAAGAAAAATAATTCGCCCTTTATATCTTGAATTTTCTTCTCGACCATGATTCCCATACTATCGCTTAAAATTACTTGATCCTTATCATCTGCAGAAACCTCTTTTTTTCCCTCCAATGTTTTGAATCTTCTTTAATAGCTAAAGCTAATAGGAGATATGAACAGAGGAATGAGTGGAAATGAATGTGGTTTTAAATGTATTTAAGCGATTTTTCTTAGAGCGGTTCCATGATGAATCAGCGTTAATGGCGTATTATTTTATGTTGGCCATTTTCCCGTTTTTGGTATTTTCTTTTGCCATTATTAGCCTGCTCCCTGTCCAGTCGGAAGATGTGCTCACTATATTAGAACCTTATATTCCAAAAGGTAGCTTCAGTTTAATTGAAGATAACATCATGGGCATTGTCGGTAGAAATCAGACAAAACTCGCTTCTTTTAGCTTACTTGCAGCTTTTTGGATCGCTTCTATGGCTGTTCAGGCGCTTGTTCGCTCGATGAATGAGGCCTATCGTGTAATCCGCGAGGAATCTTTCTTCCTAGCCTTAGGAAAAGACCTGATTTTAACGGCAGGGTTGATGATCACCTTAACTGTTTCTCTATTGATCCCAATTGGAGAAGAAATCAGCCGAGTCTTCTTGGTTGCCCACCTACCATCAGCATTTTACCACTGGTGGGCAGTTGTGAAATGGGGAATTGGTTCCATCTATTTACTATTCTTTTTTCTCCTTTTATATAAGACCGTGCCGAGTTCTAAAATTCGTTTTTCTCATGCTCTACCCGGGGCCATTTTCTCCACTATTGGATGGCAAACTGTCACGATTGGCTTTACCTATTATGTCAGCTATTTCGCCAGTTATACAAAGCTTTATGGCTATATGGCCAATATGATTGTCCTAATGATTTGGTTTTATTTTACCGCTGCTGTGCTGTTAATAGGCGGCCTCATCAATGCCTCTTGGATCGATAAACATGCATAAGCTTATTGTAATAAAAAAATCCCCGGATGTCTCATCTTTGAGAATCCAGGGATTTTTTATATTTGCAAACTTTGTTTTGGTTGATTATAGACATCTTCGTCTAATTCGCCGGTCATTTTTCCTGTCAGTACTCCTGCCGTCATACTTCCACTTACATTTAAGGCAGTTCTTCCCATGTCAATTAAGGGCTCAACCGAAATTAAGAGACCGACGATTCCAATTGGTAAATCCATAGCCGAGAGAACAAGTAACGCAGCAAATGTGGCTCCTCCCCCTACTCCGGCTACTCCAAATGAACTGATCGCTACAATCAAAATCAATGTCCCGATAAATACAGGGTCAAGGGGATTAACGCCTGCTGTAGGGGCAACCATGATGGCTAACATAGCAGGATAAATACCCGCACAACCATTTTGTCCGATCGATAATCCAAAGGAACCGGCAAAATTAGCGATCCCTTCCGAGACACCTAATGCTTGATTTTGTGTCTTAATGTTTAAAGGTAATGTCCCGGCACTTGAACGAGAAGTAAAGGCGAATGTTAAAACCGGCATCACCTTTTTAATATAGGTAATGGGATTCTTGCCAACTAATAAGAGTAAAAGCATGTGTACAATAAACATCACAATGATCGCCACATAAGAGGCAACCACAAATTTACCTAGTTTGACAATCGCTGAATAATCACTTGTTGCGGTTACTTTTGCCATCAAAGCTAAAACCCCATACGGTGTTAAACGAAGGATCAGGGTAACCATCCTCATCACAATCGTGTAAATCGTTTCAATAATCTTTGCGAAAAATTCACCGTGCTCCGGCTCTTTTCTTCTTACACCCAAATAAGCTATTCCGATAATAGCGGCAAATATCACCACTGCAATCGTAGAAGTGGGTCTTGCTCCTGTTAACTCCATAAATGGATTCTGTGGGAATAAGCTAATAATTTGTTGTGGGATCGTCATATCTTCTACGTCTCCCACCGTTTGTTCTAACTGTGTATTTCTTTCCGATTCTGCCTCCCCAGCCTCAAGCTCAATGCCTTCCAAGTTAAACCCTAATGATGTTACAATTCCAATCGCTGCCGCAATCGCCGTTGTCCCAATTAAAATTCCAATCACTAAGGCGCTAATTTTTCCCAAGTTACTTGTTAGCTTTAATTTTGTAAAAGCTGACACAATCGAAATAAACACAAGCGGCATGACAATCATTTTCAGAAAAGATATATAACCACTACCTACAATATCAAACCATTCAATCGAATGCTTTGTCACATTCGAATCTGTCCCAAATACAAGGTGAATATAAAGTCCAAGAACAATCCCTAGGCCTAATGCAGAAAAAACACGTTTTGAAAAAGAAAGATGCTTCTTTTGCATATAAAATAAAAGCCCTATTAAAAGTAGGAATAGGATAATATTGGCAATCACCCACAAGGTATTCATCAAATGACTCCTTTCCTAAGCAGGTATAGATCCTCCATAATATATTCCCACATTTTCGGATTCATAACCAAGATTGTGGATTGAAATAAGAAAGCTTTCCTTCTTCTGCTTGTAACAAGACAGGTACCCCAAAAGGCAAAGTAATCGCAGGTTCACAATGTCCCGCCCTTACATTCATTACTGTTGGCTTTCCAAATGGAGCAATAATTCTTCGAAATACATCTTTTACTTGAAAACTGTTCAGGTTGCTCGATTGGCAATCAGTCCAGCTCCCTAATAGAATTCCTTCCGTCTCATCAAACTTTCCGGCTAAAGCTAACTGTGTCAGCATTCGATCAATTCGATAAGGCTCTTCCCCTACATCTTCTAAAAATAAGATTTTCCCTTTGGTATTGATTTCAAAGGGCGTACCTAGCAAGCTGGTGATAAGAGCTAAATTTCCTCCTGTTAAGATTCCTTCCGCCTTTCCAGGTACAAGGCATTCCATAATTTCTCCAGGAGGATTTTCTATTCTTCCACTAGAATGGGCGTTTGTTAAAACCGAGAGCAACGATTGAATTGTAAAGTCAGATGCGGAAATCAGATCTGATGCAGGCATGGGACCATGAATGGTCACAAGATCACTTTTCTGTTGTAAAGCAATATGTAAGGCTGTGATGTCACTATAACCAATTAGCATTTTTGGATGATTGGCAATCATATCGAAGTCAAGAAAAGGAAGGATTTGCATGGCTCCATACCCACCTCGCAAACAAAATATCGCGTCAATGTTGGGATCGGCAAACATCTGATTCAGTTCATTCGCACGCATGATGGCAGGACCTGCCAAATAGCCACCCTCATTTTGATAACAAGTCAATCCCACTTTTACTTGGAAACCAAGATTTTTTAAAACAGCAATCCCCTTATTTAATTTTCCTTCATCTGTTGGGCCAGCTGGAGCCGTCAGACCGATTTTATCTCCCACTCCCAATCGCTTTCTTATTTCCATTCTGTGCACTCCTTTGTTTATTGCTCCTATCTTCATAGTATTCTTTTTTGCCTTATCCATGCTCTAACTTTGTCTTTAGCGAATGTTAATCGGGCCCAAAATTGAAGAGAATCGGGCGGAAGTTGAGGATTATCGGGCCAACCTTACCCCTAATTGGGCGAAGAATACCAATAATCGGGCCGGATTCACACTTAATAGGGCCGTAGCAACTTATTCCTCAAAGTTTTAATACAAAGTAGATATCTTGTCGTTCTACCTTTACCTATGACCTTGAGGTTTAGTTCGGAGAGAAACTTTTTAACAACGGAGCTAGATGGTATCCGCAAAAATTCCCGACATTCCCGATTTGTAATTTCAGATCCAACTAAGTAATAATAATCAATTAACGCATGAATTGGGGCGGTATCATCTACTTTTTGACACCTTTGACAGATCCATACCCTTTTTTTCACAATAGAAAAGCTTTTGCACCCCTCACAATATACCCCCGATAAGAGCTCAGCTTTATCCACTTTATATTTCTTCATAACGTCAGGATTGTCTGGTGTATGGAGGTTTATTAGCAACTGTGATAGTTGAAGCATGTCTTTCCTGGTAAAGATTCTTTTTGGATGCTGTCGATAAAAATTGTCGACCCTTTGTCTAATGGCATCCGGGCGAATAACCTGTTTTGCAACAGCGGGATAATTGGGATTAGGTAAAATAATGGATGATTGATGGGTGAATACCACAATTGAAGCAGTCGGAGGAATCGGAAAAGAAAAACTGCGAAGTAATCTCATTAAATGAAAGAGCTGGTTACTTACTTGTTGAATGGGGTTAGAAAATGATTCCGTGATTTCCGGCAACTCTCTTATCAATTGATTTTCTTCAATTAAAATGCGACCTTTTAAATTTTTAGCTTCTAAAAGAAGAATCGTTTCAGGAGATAAAAGCAAAAAGTCAATCTGGTAGTAGGAACCATCTGGCAGAGGTAAACGAAGACTTTGAAAAATAAAAAGTTCTTCATGAGGGATATGAGAAAGGTAATAATCAAGTGACTGCTCACCATAAATACCTGCATTGCAACGAGCCAACTGGGCTTCCACTTGATACCAACTAGGATGACTTTTTAGCAATCGCCGCAATAAAGACGTAAGTTTTTCTTTTTCAATCGAAACTCCTCTTTTCTTTTTAATTCTACTCAAAATACCACCTTCTTTAAGATATTTATTTACCATGTCCTACTTCGACAAAAAGTGGAGAAGTCCTTTATTTTAGAAACGAAATTTCCAAAGATTGGGCCGAGCGTGGACGTAATCGGGCGGAAGTTGAAGACTATCGGGCCAACCTTCCCCCTAATCGGGCGAAGAATACCAATAATCGGGCCGTGTTTTTTTTATTTCTGCAAAGATGACAATCCCCCTTCACTTTCGTTAAAATAGTGAAAAGGAGAATTTTTAACCCAGGAGAGGGTAATATGCTATTAAATGAATCGATGCAGTATATAAAAAGAATCAAGATTCTTAATGACCGGATTCCATCTTTATCTACATATCCTTTTGATTTACCTGTTGTACAAGCATTAGATGAACTTACTTTTCATCCACAGGTCACTTATCTCATTGGCGAGAATGGGATAGGGAAGTCAACTTTATTAGAGGCGATAGCGATTGCGTATGGATTTAATCCTGAAGGTGGGAGTTTTAATTTCAATTTCTCCACTTATGATTCCCATTCACCACTTGAACAATATTTACGTTTGAGCAAAGGCGCGTACAAACCAAAGGATGGATTTTTCCTGAGAGCCGAAACCTATTATAACGTCGCTTCTAATATCGAGGAATTGGACAGCGAGCCACTAGGTGGAAGAAAAATTATCGATCAGTTTGGTGGTGTTTCTCTACATGAACAATCTCATGGAGAATCCTTTTTCGCGACATTTTTAAACCGTTTTCGAGGACAAGGCATTTATCTTTTAGATGAACCCGAAGCCGCCTTATCCCCTTTACGGCAATTATCCATGTTAGCGCGTATGCATGAGCTTGTGGAACAAGATTCCCAATTTATCATTGCCACTCATTCTCCTTTACTGATGGCTTATCCTCACGCTACGATTTATGAATTTTCCGAGGATGGAATCAAAGAAACAACCTTAGAAGAAACGAATCACTATCTTTTATTCAAACAATTTTTTGAGGATAAAGATAGGCTTTTACATCATTTGTTTTTATAGGTGGCACCACCTGAATTTTGTCGAAAGAAGGTTATGAAGTATGAATGTGACCATTATTGGTTTAACTGTTGTATTAATTCTTGTTTTGCTTTTACCATTTACTGTGAAAACCGTTGAAGAAAATCTTGAGGCTTTTTTATTTTTAATGGGACTAGCTGCTGCATTTACAAGTCAAGTTCTTGATCGGTCTTTATTTTTCAAGGCTTTAGAAGATCCGATACATATTACTTTGGCCGTTTTAATTGCAGGGTTATTGTTCCGTTGGTTACAGACGCCGATTGAAAAGGGCATTTTAGGATTAAATAGAGCTATTCCAAGCCGACTATTTTTAGCTCTTGTTGTGATCATTCTTGGATTAGTCTCAAGTATCATTACAGCGATCATAGCCGCTATCGTACTCGTCGTGATCGTGAGTGTACTCCGACTTGACCGCCAATCGGAAATTCGTTTTGTTGTATTAGCCTGCTTCTCCATAGGATTAGGATCCGCCTTAACTCCGTTAGGAGAACCTTTATCCACCATTGCGACAAGCAAGCTTGGTGAGGGTTTCTTTTTCTTGATGCGTTTGATTGGATCTGATGTCATTCCAGCTGTATTGATCTTTGGAATTCTTGCAGCTGTGTTAGTCAAGCCACAGAAAGATCAAACTGGCCTTTCTAGTTCTCTCGAGCCAGAAAGCTATGGAGAAATCATTATCCGTGCTATAAAAATTTATCTTTTTGTCATGGGCCTTACTCTACTTGGAGCTGGATTTGAGCCTTTTATTGAAAAATATTTACTCGGACTTAGCCCACTATTGCTTTATTGGATTAATATGATTTCAGCTGTCCTAGATAATGCTACATTAGCCGCGGCAGAAATTAGTCCGCTTATGGAAGCCCCAACGATTAAAGCGATTTTGCTTGGGCTGATGATTAGTGGCGGCATGCTCATTCCTGGAAACATCCCGAATATTATCTCTGCGGGAAAACTTAATATTACAAGCCGCGAATGGGCCCGCTTCGGTGTTCCAATTGGACTGGCCGCCATGCTTGTTTATTTTATTATCATTTTAATTTTTGGGTAAAAAAGGAGGTGGTCCTAGTAGAGACCACCTTTTCCATTAACCCTTGAAAAAATTAGCAATAGATTCAAATAAATTTTTAAAAAACTTGCTAACACTATCCCAGAAACCTTCATCTCCGACAACATCTTGAAGTTTATTTTTAATATCCTTTGAAATATCTTCTAGTTGCTGTTTCACATTTCCAAAGTCAATGTCTAAGGAACGCATTTTTTCGAATAAATCGATGAGTAATTGCCGATCTTCTGGACTTAATTGAATTTCCATTTTACTTAATTGCTCTTCGACAATTTGCTCTACTTCTTCTTTTGTTACCGGATTTTGCTCAGCGATTTGTTTTTTAATTTCGGTTAAAAGTTCACCGACTTTTTCATCATTTAACCCTTCTTTATCCGCAAGCTCAGTGGCGATATCGAGCTCTTCATTCGCTACTTCCATTCTTCCTTTGTCCAATGTTTGTCCACGAGATTCATAAGCCTTATAAATCCCAACCAATGCAGAGTGCCCTGTAACCTTCACAGGAGAGGCGACTTCCACAATCGCATTTTCCACACCTGCTGTGAGCATCGCATTCGCATACATTTCTTCCGTTACTTCTGTAATATTTTCTGGAGTTACCCTTTTAATGACTAAACCTTTTCCTTTATCTTGTAACGTGATTTTCGCAGAGGAAAACATTCTTGAATTCGGATTACCATCGATCAAACGAGCCAAATCATCTGCTGTGACAATGATTTCCTCGACATTTTCGGGATTTTTCACATTCAAAATCTTTCTTACTTCCTCTTTTTGGGAATCAGTTAGTGTTTCACCATAAACAACAATAGGAAGTCCAAGTTTCTCATCAATCATTTCCTCCTCATCATTTGCAGCTAGCACTGGACTTGCTGTATAAAGCAAACACCCCAATGCTAGTAATAAAACAAGGAATTTTTTCATTTTGGATTTCATCTTATTCCCTCACTTTCGTCCTCATAGGGATGAACCTATTTCTTAGGTGGTAGTTGTTCCAAATAATCGATCGCCTCTTGCAAGGTTTTAACTGGAACGATCTTAACTTTATAGCCTTCTTTCTCAGCCTCATCCAATACATCTTTTTCGTTTGAATCATAAGGATGAATATCCGCTGGGCAGAAGAAAATATCCATCCCCGCTTTTTCAACAGCGGTAATTTTTTCGCGAATGCCACCGATTTGTCCAACATTTCCATCCATGTCAATTTCGCCTGTCCCCGCTATTTCATATCCTTTCGTAAGATGTTTTTGAGAAATCTGGTTATAAATTTCCAAGGAAAACATTAACCCCGCAGATGGACCACCGATATCACCAGCATCAATGCTAATTTGCCGTGATGGGGTAATCGTAAATTCATTTTCAGAAACAATACCAAGTCCCGCTTGATTCGTACTATCGGTTAGTGGAACTAGCTTAATCTTTTCTCTTCGCATTGATCCTTCTCGCTCAAATTGTAACTCGACGATCTCTCCTGCCTTTTTATGTGATAAATAATCAAGGAAGCCTTGCGCGTCTTCTACTTCCTGATTATCTATTTGCTGGATCACATCACCAATTTCAAGTTTCCCTTTCGCATCGGTATCCTCTCGAATATCCCGTACGAAAACACCGGTTGGCTTTATTTCCACCTTTTCTCCAGCAGCACGTAACCCAGCTGCGAAAGCATGGTTTTGCGAGCTTTCCATCATATGATTTAACAGACGATTATATTCATCATCCGACATATCTCCCCGCACTTCTTTCACCTTGCGCATATCTGTATGAGGAGCAAACCATCCGTAAGCTAAATAGTAAATATTACTCGCTCTCATGGATAACACGGTCGTAAGATGTAAATTTCCTGTGGGATCTTTTTCTCCGCCTTCCACGGTTACTTTAGATCCCAGCTCTTCTACTGATCCGGGTTGATACAAATAATATGGGGTCGGGATAAAGAGTGAAATGATCACCAAAACCAGGATAATCGTAAGACTTCTCGTTTTCATTCGCTTTGTAAAAGCTGAATTCATATGTCGTTTCCCTTACTTTCTATAGATGCATCCATACTTCACATGCTCCTTCCCGTTTATTGAATATTGAAGAAAGTAGCTAAGTAATATTAAACTTCATTCATTAGTCTTTCCAACTCTAATGGTTCTATATAGACTCCATCTTTATATGCTCGCATATTCCCACCGGAAATTTCATCAATTAACATGATCTCTCCTGTTTCTGTCTTACCAAATTCAAGTTTAATATCATACAATTCGATCCCTTTGTTTTGAAGTTCTTCTTTCACTACATCGCTGATTTGTTTTGTTAGTGCTTTTAACTGGGCATATTCAGTTAATGATAGAATACCTAACAAATCAAGCGCATCCGCACTAATTGGAGGATCTTGACGTTCATCGTCTTTTAATGTCACTTCCACAAAACCATCTAGATCTTGGCCTTCCTTTGCATACTTCCCATATCGTTTCATAAAACTACCCGTTGCTTTATAACGACATATCACTTCCAATCCATCTCCAAAGATTGTAGCAGGTTTTACAATCATCTCCGCATCATCCAAATGGGCATCGACATAATGGGTTGGAATTTCTTTCTCCCGGAGGACCTCAAAAAAGTACTTTGTCAGCTTTAGGCCTGCTTTACCAGCTCCCTCAATTTGCAAGCCTACCGTATTCGCTCCTGGATCAAACACACCATCTTCTCCTGTTACATCGTCTTTAAATTTCAACAGAAAATGGCCATTTTCTAACGCGTACACATCTTTTGTTTTACCACGGTATTTTAAGTTCATTCCCCAGATTCCTTTCCATATGAAGTGTGATCTAAGTATAGCAAAAGCTAGTCTTCTTTGTCTTTTTAAGAGATGTTCAAAGGCTAAATTCAAAAAGTTTTACGAAATTCGTTTTAACAAAGCCTTAGTTGGGTATAAAACTCAGTACGGATATTTATGCATTATTGATAACCACTTAAACGATCAAAGAAAGCGCGGATAAATTTATAAAAAAGCAGTTCCGTGGGCATGAGTGCTCGGTCTTTGGGAATAATAACCCCGACTGTGCGGGTCACTCTTGGTTCATCGATTTCTACTTTGGCGGTGGCTCTTGGCAAGCTATCGATTAACGTAATTTCAGGAAGTAATGTCACACCAAGACCCGCTGATACAAGACCTTTAATGGCATCAATATCCATACCTTCAAACCCAACCTGAGGCTCAAATCCATGTTGTTTACAGGCATTTACGACCAAATCACGTAAAATATAACCTTGTGGAGATAAAATAAAGGCATCATTTCGTAAATCGTCTAAAGAAATGGATTTTCTTTTCGCTAAAGGATGATTAGATGGTAAGAGCGCGACAAGGTTTTCTAAAAAGAGGATTTTGCTTTTCACACGATGGTCCTCCTTGGGAACAGGACCTAAGAGGGCCATATCAATGTCACCTCTTATCACACTGTCAATTAAATAATAATAAGCTCCTTGGTGAAGTTGAAAGTTAACATCAGGATAATCTTTTCTAAAGGCAGACACAACAGATGGTAATAAATAGGCGGAAAGGCTACTCGGAAATCCGATACGAACCGTTCCCTTCTTAGGGTCGAGATTCTCTTCAATTTCCCGTTTAGCTTGTTCGATCACATCCATAGCCTGTTCCATTTTTTTTAGAAACATTTGTCCAATATGTGTCAGTCGAATATTTCTGCCTTCTCTTATAAAAAGGTTCACACCAAGTTCCGTTTCTAAATTTACGATTTGCCGACTAACTGCTGATTGCGCGACATGCAAGGCATCAGCTGCATCTGTCATATGTTCACGCTTGGCAACTTCAATAAAATATTGAATCTGTCTTAATTCCAACTACACCACCCTTTTCTGCATTCATCTCAATCTGATATCATTATTATCTAATATCTATATTGTTTAGATTGATTATAAAAGATAAAATATTCTTTAACAACATCTCTAGTTCGAGTTTGTCTTTATTATGTAATACAAACCCCTTATTGAACGTAGTAAAGGAGTGGAAAAAATGGCGATGGTGATGAATATGAATGAAACGAATCAAAAAATACAATCTGCAAAAAATTATATCGATCATGTATACGAGACTGTAGTAAAACGCGACCCCCACGAAGAAGAATTTCTTCAAGCAGTTAAAGAAATCTTTCAATCACTAACCCCAGTATTTGCGAAAAATCCCAAATATATCGAGCACAATATTCTAGAGAGAGTAGTTGAGCCCGAAAGATTCATTTCATTTCGAGTACCATGGGTAGATGATCAAGGAAAGGTACAAGTCAATCGCGGTTTTCGGGTTCAGTTCAATAGTGCGATTGGTCCTTACAAAGGGGGGCTACGCTTTCATCCTTCCGTTAATGCTAGTATTATAAAATTTTTAGGTTTTGAACAAATCTTTAAAAACGCATTAACTGGTCAAGCAATTGGAGGAGGAAAAGGCGGCTCGGATTTCGATCCTAAAGGAAAATCAGATGCGGAAATTATGCGCTTTACACAAAGCTTTATGACAGAACTTTCTCGATACATTGGTTCTGATGTCGATGTTCCTGCTGGAGACATCGGTGTAGGTGCTCGTGAAATTGGCTACATGTTCGGCCAGTATAAACGCTTGCGTGGACATTTTGATGCAGGTGTGCTAACTGGAAAAAGTGTAGATTATGGTGGCAGCCTTGGCCGTACCGAAGCAACTGGCTATGGTACCGTTTATTTTGTGGAAGAAATGCTCCGTGACCAAGATCTAAGCTTTTCCGGTAGCACGGTCGTTGTTTCTGGATCAGGGAATGTTTCCATTTATGCGATTGAAAAAGCACAAGAATATGGCGCTAAGGTTATCGCATGTAGTGATTCTAACGGATATATTTATGATGAAACCGGCATTTGCCTCGATACCTTGAAAAGACTAAAAGAAGTCGAAAGATGCCGAATTTGTGAGTATGTCAAAGAACATCCTCATGCGGAGTATCATGAAGGTAGTGAAGGGATCTGGACTCTTCCTTGTGATATCGCCCTTCCATGTGCAACAC
This sequence comes from Bacillus subtilis, assembly GCF_008764245.1. Lineage (GTDB taxonomy): Bacteria > Bacillota > Bacilli > Bacillales > Bacillaceae_C > Lederbergia > Lederbergia ruris. The sequence continues at coordinate 73,208 of NZ_VTQV01000014.1, read as the reverse complement.
AAAATGAAATTAACGAGCAATCTGCGAAGATTCTGGTATCTAATGGCGTAAAAGCTGTTGGAGAAGGTGCGAATATGCCATCTAATCTTGCGGCTATTGATGTATTTTTAGAAAACAAGATTTTATTTGCTCCAGGAAAAGCTGCGAATGCTGGTGGAGTTGCTGTTTCTGCGCTTGAAATGGCTCAGAATAGCTCGCGTACTCCATGGTCACTTGAAAAAGTGGATGCAAAATTAAAAGAAATCATGGTCGATATTTACCAAAACAGCATGCGTGCATCAGAAGAATACGGCCATCCCGGTAACCTCGTTGTCGGTTCTAATATTGCCGGCTTTGTAAAAGTGGCAGATGCAATGATTATGCAAGGTGTGATCTAAATTAAAGAGATTCCTATCCATCTCGATAGGGATCTCTTTGTTTGGGTAGTGTTTGGATTCAGTGCCAGTAACTAGCAAACTTTCGGTATCTTCCTTGATTTATTGCCTGCTACCATAAATCTAATGCTGAAGTTCACCTATTTCTTTATCCATTGCAACTAAATCAACCTCAAATCCCATATCCTCCAACATCTGCTGATCAGCCAACCCAGCATTACCTGCTGTCGTCAAATAGTCACCAATGAAGATCGAATTTGCTGGATACAAACCAAGTGGCTGTAGGCTTCTTAAATTGACCTCTCTTCCCCCGGAAATTCGAATTTCCTTACTTGGATTGATAAAGCGAAACAGACAAAGAACTTTAAGACAGTAACGCGGATTTAATTCGTCCGTTCCCTCTAATGGTGTCCCTTCTATCGCATGTAAAAAATTAACGGGAATGGAATCCGCATCAAGTTGTTTTAAACTACGTGCCATATCGATTATATCCTCCAATGTTTCCTTCATGCCAACAATGACACCAGAGCATGGAGAAATGCCTGCTTGTTTAATGGTTTCAACCGTCTCTACTCGATCTTCATATGTATGGGAAGTGGTAATAGTGGGATGATGAGAGCTAGACGTATTGATATTGTGATTGTAACGGTCAACTCCAGCTTCTTTTAGTCTTGTTGCTTGCTCTCCATTCAAAATCCCTAAGCATGCACACACTGTCATCTGCTCGTATGTCTGCTTAATTTCCTTGACTGCATCCACAACAATATCCAACTCTCGATTGGCTGGTCCTCGTCCACTCGCTACAATACAATAAGTCCCTGCCTTTAATCCATGGGCTCTCCTAGCTCCCGCTACGATCTCCTCTTTTTTCATCATTGAATATTTTTCAACGGGCGCTTTTGATATAATCGATTGGGCACAATAGCCACAATTCTCCGGACATAAGCCAGATTTTGTATTCATAATCATATTTAATTTTACTTTTTTTCCAAAATAGTGCTTCCGTATCTGATAAGCAGCATGCAATAAAGGGAGGAGTTCCTCATCAGAGCATTGCAATATCGCCATTGCCTCTGCATCCGATAATTCTTCTCCTGCCAAAACCCTAGCAGCCATTTCTTCAAAGCTTTGCATTTCCATTCCTCCTTACCTTCCCCTTTTCACAATCTTCTGCATTCTGTGAGCGAACATACCAGCAAGAATCGCTAATAAAATATCTTTCGGTAATGGGAAAGCCATCCAAATCCAGACAAGTTTATAGGAAAATGCTTCTGGAGCTTGGGCCCATACTTTATAGGCTGCATACATCCAATTCGGTCCAATTATGTAGCTAATCAATGTACCGATAAGGGCAGCCAAAATATAACTAGGTAGACTATTCTTTTTCTCAATCATTTTACCGGTAATATAGGCTGTTAAAATGAAGGCTAAAACAAAGCCAAATGTTGGATTGAGAATTTGCGCAAATCCTCCCTGAAACTTAGCAAACACAGGGGCTCCCACCAAACCGATAAATGCATAGACAGCCATGGATATAGCACCAAGGCGGCTACCTAGAAAAGCACCAGCTAAAACGGCAAAAAAAGGCTGCAAGGTAATCGGAACTCCTCCTACTACAAGAAACGGAACAAAGGAAGTTATGTTTGCTCCGATCATCATAAGTGCCGCAAACATCCCTACATATGTGATATCTAGTGCGGTTAACTTATTATGAGTTCTGGTTGTTACTGTATTCACTTTCTTCACCTCATTTTTTAATATAGTTTAAGAATAAAGGAAATAGAATATATGTCAACCTTATTTTAAAAATGGTTAACATATATTTCTATGAAACGAATCTGTCATTCATGCTACTACAATATTGAAAAGGGAAAACGGAGGGGGCATTATGCAAGAGCTTGAAAAGCTATATAAGGAGATTCAACCTAAGATTTTCGCCTTCTTTTATATAAAAGTACAGGATCGATCGATTGCAGAGGAATTAACACAAGATGTATTTTATCAGGCAGTGAAGGGATTTCACTCTTTTTCCGGAAAATCCACATTAAAAACTTGGATTTTTTCGATTGCTAACAATCGTTTAAAAACCTATTATCGCTCTAAAAAATATGCGCGTTCCCTAAATGAGAAAATGACCCTTCAAACTGAGCAGCACCAAATTTCTCCAGAAGAATCGTTTATTCATAAGGAAGAATATTATCGGCTTCAAACACATTTAGAGCAATTACGCCCTTCGCTAAGAGAGATTGTGATTTTACGTCTTTACGGCGAGCTATCTTTTAAAGAAATCGGTGAGTTAGTGAGTCAAAGTGAAAATTACGTGCGCCTTGCCTTCCATCGAGCGAAAATCAAACTCAAAAAGGAAATGAGGGAAAAAGATGAATAGAGATTGTTATATTGTAGAGGATTTACTCCCTCTTTATCACGAGGGGTTACTGCAAGAGGAAACTACTCATTGGTTAGAGTCCCATTTACAATCGTGTGATCACTGCCAAGAGCTCTCTTCCCTTTCCCAAGAGCCGATTGATCAGGAACCCATTTGTTCGCCCATAGATAATGAAAAGATGCTGAGAAGAATTCATTTGAAGCTCTCATTTTATCAAATTATTTTGATTGCGATTTCTTTCGTTGTAGCAATCAAAACATCACTATTAAACGAGAGTTTCGGGTTTATTTTAACCTATACGATTCTCGGGTTCATCACGTATCTTTTCTATAGAAAAATGGCCATAGTTCTGATCATTGCCTTTTTACCCAATTTTATATGGTCGCTGGTCGATAGCTTGTCTAATGAATCAACCCTTGTAAACGCCATGATCGGCTCCATCTTTCTAGCCTGTCTCCATTTAGTTTTTGCGATCATTGGCGGCATCATTGGATTTCTCGCTTTAAAATTAAAAGAAAATGGTGATGAGAATGAAGAAGAAAAAATGGATATACATTAGTTTGATTACGATCCTTGTCCTACCGATACTATTTTTCTATAACGCATTTAATGGAAATCCTATCTCAAAATGGATAGCCGCTTCTACCCTTGATAAATATTTGCAAGACACCTATCCAAACCAGGAATTTAACGCAGATAAAGGCTTTTACAATTTTAAAATTGGCGGGTATTCCTTCGATGTCAACAAGATTGGGGCAGAAGACCAACATAACTATGAATTTGAAGTGACTGGGTTCTTTCGGCCAACCGTTAGCTATGATGAAATCTATTACGCTAATCTGGATGAACCACTGATTGAAAAGTGGGAAAAGGAGGCGGCCGTTGAAATACAAGACATTTTCCAAGATATAAAAGGGGTTGTCCGCACCAATGTTCAAATCGAGGTTCTCAAAGGATCCTATGACCCTGAAACAGATTGGAACAAGGATTTACAGCTTGAAAAGCCGATGTATATTGATGTTTTAATGGATGCCGGACAGCTATCTAAAAGGGAGCTTGTCGAAGAAATGAAAAAGATGCAAAATGATTTAGAGTCCGCAGGATACACATATGATGTGGTCAATATCAATGCCAATTTATTTGACGAGGATCCCAAGGACGATCAGGGCTATGTCAAATACGCAAGCTCTTTTACGGAAGGCCAAAAGATTTCTTTGCGGGATATTGAGGAATATAATCAATAACAAACGAGAGACCATCGATATTTGTCAATGGTCTCTTAGAAACATAGGTCGATCACGTTTTTATAAAAACTTTACACAAACTCCCTCTGGAACTTCTACTTCAGAATCCAATTTAGTTAATGTTCCAGTCTCTTGATCACGGGCAAAGAGGACAAGATTGCCCGTATGCTGGTTTGCTACAACCAGATAAGCGCCACTTGGATCCAAGCAAAAATCGCGTGGCCATTCCCCACCTGTTGCTGTAAATTCCACAAATTCTACTTTACCGTTTGCTTCATCCACTTGGAAAACAGCAATGCTATTGTGACCACGATTTCCAGCATACACAAAACGACCGTCAGGAGAAATATGAATAGCGCTCGCATCATTTTGTCCTTCAAAATCCTCTGGCTTAGCCAAAATCGTTTGTTTTTCAGTGAAGCTTCCTGTTTGTTGATCGTAATCAAGAACGATCACCTCAGTGGATAACTCTGTTAAAAGATAAGCCCATTTGCCATTTGGATGGAAAGTAAGATGGCGAGGACCACTTCCTGGTTTTACATGAAGCGTCTGAACTTTTTTGAGCTCATTGTTTTCGACTTTATAAGTCACGACCTCATCTGTGCCAAGGTCGGCTACGACAACATAATTTCGATCAGGAGTTAGCCCTGTAAAATGAACATGTGGTTTTTCTTGACGCTCATGTGGGCCATTTCCTTGATGGTTATACACATCTAATACAGGCTCTATACCGCCTTTATGATTAATATTGTATAAGTTCACTCTTCCTTCATGATAATTACCAGTAAGAAGGTGGTCACCATAAACATCTAAATGGCAAGGGGGAGCCCCTTCCTCTACTTGAGTGTTCAAAGGCTTTAATTCTCCAGCGTCATTCATAATTTCAAAAGCCGCAACTCCACCGAATTTCTCCTGCTGAGCAACAGAATACAAAAATTTCTGATCTTCGCTGATGGCAAGATAAGTAGGACTCCCGACCTCAGCCGCCACTTCAGGCACACTTAATTTTCCAGCAGTGGTGTCAAGCGTAAAACGGTAAATGCCTTTACTACTTTGTCGTGTATAAGTACCGACATATCCTATGTATTGTTTTCCCAATATTACCGCTCCCTTCAAAATACCTTTTACTGACTCCATTATACCATTCGAAGAGGAAAACAAAATAGAAGAGCTATTCTTACTCGTTTTTGCAAAGTGGGAGCAGGGATGAAATTTTCATCATAAAAGAAGGAACGCCCATTAAGACGTCCCTCCAAATCATTTTTTACTTAAAAACTTTCATTCTTTCCTCTACACTGTTAAATTGTTTTTCACCAGCAGCGGCGGTTGGTTTTCCGAATGGCATTTGTGCCACTAAGCTCCAGTTGCTTGGGATTCCCCATACCTTTTGCACAGCTTCGTCAATAATTGGATTATAATGTTGAAGAGAGGCACCTAATCCTTCTATACGCAAGGAAGTCCAAATGATATATTGTAACATCCCTGAAGATTGCAAGGAATAGTCAGGCATTTTATCTTGATACAATGGAAATCTTTCTTGTAAATCTTTGACTACTGATTGGTCTTCAAAGAATAAAACTGTTCCATATCCATTACGGAAAGAAGCCATTTTATCAGCTGTCGGTTGGAAATTCTCAGCTGGAACGATTTCTTTAAGGGCCGCTTCCGTTAAATTCCACAATTTATCGTGATTCTCACCAAGAAGAAGAACAGCTCTCCCGCTTTGTGAATTATATGCTGTTGGTGCATGTTTGATTGCATAAGCTACAATCTCCTCAATTCTTTCATCGGAAATGGGAGATTCCTTGCTAATACCATATGTGGAACGTCTGTCCTCCACTGCTCTATAAAAGTCTTGTTTCGTTTCAATCATTTCATTCTCTCCTTACCTATATATGCTGTCTTGATTGCTTTGGTGGTTACTTTCCGTAAGTAACTATAAAATATATATGTTAGGATGTCAATTAGGTTGTTTTTCAACGATCATAGACGTGACCTTCGTTAGAATAACTGTAGAAAATCATATCGGAAAGATCGATCATGATATATAATCATAATATGAGGTGAGCATAATGAACAATAATTTATGCCCGAAATTTGAAAAAGCAATGGGGTTATTAGGCCAACGCTGGACCGGTCTTATTATTTTTCAACTATTAAATGGACCACAACGATTTTGTACGATCGAGTCATCTATGCCAATTAGTGCTAGAGTTTTATCGGAAAGATTAAAGGATTTGGAGCAAGAAGGAATTGTGAAAAGAAAAGTCTACCCTGAAACTCCGGTTAGAATTGAATATTCTTTAACGGATAAAGGAAAAGCGCTACAACCTTTAATGGGAGAAATCCAAAAGTGGGCAGAAGAATGGCAAGAGTTAGATACAGAGCACGGTTAAAAAGCCGACTGTTGATCCAAACAGGCGGCTTCTTTATGTTTTAGACATCATCATGACACTTTTGTTCTTTTTCTTAAAGTTTTACTGTAAACTAAAGGCGTGGTAGCATTTACATTAGAAGTTTTAAATAAAGGAGAGAAAAAATGGATGAAAAGTGAAATCATTAAACGGTTCACAACCTATGTTAAAGTTGACACACAATCAAATGAAAACAACAGCAATTGCCCATCCACTCCTGGCCAACTTGAATTAGCCAATCTATTAGTAGATGAACTGCGGGAAATCGGTATGCAAGAAGTGACAATCGATGATAATGGATATGTAATGGCGACACTCCCGGCAAATACCGATAAAAAGGTTCCTGTTATCGGATTCTTAGCACATATTGATACGGCAACAGACTTTACTGGGGCTGGCGTCAATCCACAAGTGATTGTTGATTACGATGGAAAAGACATCCCATTAAATGAAAATATGGTGCTATCCCCTACTCACTTCCCTACACTTAAAAATTATATCGGGCATACAATGGTGACAACGGATGGGCGTACTCTCCTAGGTGCTGATAATAAGGCGGGAATTGCCGAAATTATGACGGCAATGGATTATTTGATTAAGCATCCAGAGATTCAACATGGAAAAATTCGAGTTGCCTTTACTCCCGATGAAGAAATTGGTAGAGGTCCTCATAAGTTTGACGTGAAGGCATTTGGCGCTGATTATGCCTACACAATGGATGGCGGCCCACTAGGGGAATTACAATTTGAAAGCTTTAATGCCGCAGCGTTAAAAATCACTTTTAAAGGAACCAATATCCATCCTGGAACCGCAAAAGGAACGATGGTGAATGCTAGTAAAATGGCGATGGAATTCCACCAGGCTTTACCAGCGGGACAGGCACCAGAATTCACAGAAGGCTATGAAGGCTTTTATCATTTACTTTCTTTCAATGGGGATGTTGAAGTAGCCAAACTGGATTATATTATTCGTGACTTTGATAAAAAACAATTTGAGGCAAAAAAGGCTAGAATTGAAAAAGTCGTTACCATGCTTACTGAAAAGTATGGAAAAGACCGGATTCAATATCAAATCACCGATCAATATTACAATATGAGAGACAAAATTGAACCTGTCATCGAAATAGTCGAAATTGCTTCTGACGCTATGACAAATTTAAATATCGAACCGATTATTGCTCCAATCCGTGGTGGAACAGATGGTTCTCAGCTTTCTTATATGGGCCTACCAACGCCAAATATTTTTACAGGCGGGGAAAACTTCCATGGCCCGTACGAATTTATTTCCGTCGATAATATGGAAAAAGCAGTGCGTGTGATTGTAGAAATGGCCACACTTTACGAACAAAGGGCGAAATAGAAAGGAATAGAGAAGGTTCTCTTTTTTATGGTCTAGGAAATTATAAAATTCTCGACTTGTGGATAGCTGTTTACGTTACGGTTTCATCCAGCTCCAGCGCCCAGCGACTAGCAAACTTTCGGTGCCTTCCTACGATAAGTCAACATCGATTCACCCTTTGGTGTCTAGCTACAGGCGGTAGGGGCTCGAGGTCAAATAACCCTGAACCTAGGAAGGGAAAAACCGCCCTTCCTAGGTTCAGGAACATTTGCTTGTCGCCCCTAAACAACCGCCTTCCGCATTTCGTGGTTCATCGTGTTTCCTTTATCTCAGGCCAACAGGATGTTGGTCAGAACGGCGTTGCGCCAGGACGGCGCGATTTTAGCCGTTCAGCCTTATTATCCAAGTTTGTACGTCGCTAAACGGGCGCTTGCGCTTTTGTTCTTATGATCTGGGGACCGGTCGATTCTATAAAAAAAGATTGACTTTTTCCCTCCTCCCTGTAATAATACTTATGACAAATGAATCAGACCTTTAAAACAGTCCCGTGAGGCTGACAAGGAAATACACTTACGATAAGTGTCGATTTTTTGCATATCTGAATGGATAAAAATTCGATTATTATGCACCTTGCCAGTCATTGGACAAGGTGCTTTTTGCTGTGTAAAGTTCTTTGACAAATACTTCAACCAGCAAGCTCCCCTCTCCAATGACATAGTCTGTATTCGCTAAAATAGTCATTATCTTGATTAAAAGTTAGTTATTCGATCAAGATAACTAAGAGGAGAGATGTCGGATGAAACAACGAGAAATACAAGTAGATGAACGATTACCAATTTTACAAAGCTTGCCATTAAGTTTCCAGCATTTATTCGCTATGTTTGGTTCTACTGTATTAGTTCCATTATTATTCGGGATCAACCCAGCGATTATTTTACTCATGAATGGAATTGGCACCCTCATCTATATTTTTATTACGAAAGGGAAAATTCCTGCCTATCTAGGATCTAGCTTTGCCTTTATCTCGCCGGTTACCGTCGTGCTCGGGAAATACAGTGGTCTTGACGGTTATGCACACGCCCTTGGTGGATTTCTTCTTGTTGGGATTGTATTACTACTAGTTGGCCTCATTGTGAAATTTATCGGCACAGCCTGGATTGATATCATCTTCCCTCCTGCTGCAATGGGGGCGATTGTGGCTGTAATCGGGTTAGAACTTGTCCCAACGGCCGCTGATATGGCTGGGCTCGTTACACCTAAAGATGTGGCACCGGATCCTAAAGTGATTACCGTTTCCTTATTAACATTAGGATTAACCGTCGTCTATTGGGTGACTTTGAGAGGATTTTTAAAAATCATTCCGATCTTGCTCGGTATTGTCTCCGGATATGTGATTGCAGCTTTTTCCGGATTAGTCGATTTCTCTCTTGTCAAAGAAGCTAAATGGTTCGCTTTACCGACAGTCTATTCCATGAAAATTAATTGGGCCGATATGCTAATTATCCTTCCAGCTGCTCTAGTCTTGTTACCTGAACATATTGGTCACTTAATCGTCACCAGTAATATTGTCAAAAGGGACATGATCAAGGACCCCGGTCTTGATCGTTCTTTCATGGGAAATGGGATCTCAACGATCATTTCCAGTTTCGTTGGGGCTACACCTAATACGACCTATGGAGAAAATATTGGTGTTTTAGCCATTACAAGAGTATATTCCACATGGATTATCGGTGGAGCGGCCGTACTGGCCATCATCCTCTCCTTCTGTGGAAAATTGGCCGCATTAATTATGTCCATCCCTACTCCTGTCATGGGTGGCATCTCTTTGTTACTATTCGGAATTATTGCTGTGAGCGGATTAAGAATGTTGGTTGAATCAAAGGTAGATTATAGTATCTCGCAAAATCTGATCTTAACCTGTGTCGTCCTCGCCATTGGGATTAGTGGAGCAGCCATTAAAATTGGCTCTGTTGAACTATCTGGAATGGGCCTTGCTACCATTGTCGCCATCATCCTGAGCCTCTTCTTTAAAATACTAGAGAAGCTTAAGCTTTCAAATGATTAATTACGAAGCTATAATCGAAAAAAGAACCTCAGTAGGTTCTTTTTTCGATTTAAACACCGCGTTTATTTCCCCATAAATACGTATGTAATTGAGGTAAAACACGGACATTTTTTAATTCTTCACTTTCCATCACTTTATCTATCAGCCATTGATATCTTTCTAATAAATGAGCAAGGAGCTGCTGATCATCGAGGTTCGAAAGGTCATTATTGCCCACTTGTAAAAAGAATCTTACGTTTGAATAACGCTTATACACATCAATGGCATAACTTAAATCTTGTTCATCAAATACGACAATTTTCAAACTAAAGTTACCTTTTTGCTCATCTTGTAGGGATTGGATAATTTGATCAAGAGTACTAAAGTTTGTTTTCATTCCTGAACTTGGCGGTTTGGGTGACAAGGTTAATTCATCAATCTCTGTAAACCATGATTGCCACCTACTTCCTTGAGTTTCTAATGCAACTTGAACATTATGTTCATGCAATAATTTCACCAATTCACCCACTTGTTTTATCAATGCCGGATTCCCACCTGAAATGGTGACATGGCTAAACGTATCGCCCCCTTGCTCTTTCAAAGCTTGCCAAATCTCGTCCGGTTCCATCATCCGAATTTTATCCTTTTCAGAGCCATCCCATGTAAAAGCGGAATCGCACCAGGAACAGGAATAATCACATCCGGCAGTACGAACAAACATTGTTTTTTGTCCAATGACCATCCCTTCCCCTTGAATCGTTGGACCGAAAATCTCTAATACTGGTATTTTCATATTCCATCCTTCCTTTTCGGTCGATAAATACAATAGCTGGTGGGCGTTTCGCGTAAATAGACTTGTAGGCAAATGGGATGATTGGGTAATGAATCTAAGTATTGCTGGACAATTTCATAAATCGTGCGGGCCACGACTTCTGTTGTCGGGAATTGATCAGCCTCATCATCAGAAAAAGCTTGGTCTTGATTGAGAGTTTCATGATCAAATCGTTTATGAACAAGATCCTTAATTGTCTTAAAGTTTACTAAAAAACCTGTGTGGTCTAGCTCATCTCCAACAATGGTAATATTAGTAAAATACGTATGCCCATGTATTTTTTGGCATTTCCCTGCAGCTTCATGCGGGATATAATGAGCCGCCGCAAAATGAAAATCTTTATTTAATTCATAAGCGAAAGGATGGGGACCAACAGGGTAAATTTGCTGCATCATTTAGCTCCCCCTCCCTGTCGCTGTTTTTTATATTGCTCAAGCCCTCGATTACGTAACTGACATGCTGGGCATTCTCCACAGCCATTTGCCTTTATGCCGTTGTAACAAGTCAGCGTATTTTTCTTCACAAAATCAAAGGCTCCTAACTGGTCACTTAATGCCCAAACCTCTGATTTATCTCGCCACATAAGGGGTGTATGGATCACGAATGTCTCATCCATTGATAAATTAAGCGTCACATTTAACGATTTAATAAATCCGTCCCGACAATCCGGATACCCACTAAAATCTGTCTCACTTACTCCTGTGATGATATGTTTCGCATTAATTTGCTTGGCCAAAACGGCTGCAAAGGAGAGAAAAAGTAAATTTCTCCCCGGCACAAACGTCGAGGGAAGGTTATTGTCCCCTTCCTCAATTTCTATATCATCTCGTGTTAATGCATTGGGTGCTAACTGGTTTAATAATGTCATATCTAGTTCATGTTGACGGACATTGAGTTTCAGACAAATCTCTCTAGCACACTCCAACTCTGCAATATGGCGCTGTCCATAACGAAATGTAACAGCTTCTACTTGCTCGAATTTTTCCAATGCCCAAAATAAACAGGTGGTGCTATCCTGACCACCACTGAATACAACAACTGCCTTACGATTATCCATTTTATTCTCCTCCCTTTTAGAGAAGAGATTCGGATATTGCCATTAAGAAAAGCGCAAGGCGCCCGCTTATCGGCTGAGACAAAGAAAGGCGTTCTTTGCCTTTCATTGGCTCAGGTTAAAGCAGAACATCGGCTAAAGACGCGACGTCCTGTCGCAACGCCGATGGACTCGATTCCTGCGAGCCTCTCGCCGATGGCGCCTAGAGCTGGACAACACCTACACCCCATCACAAGATAGTCCTAAGGGGAATTTTATAGTCTCTTATCTTTCAAAAAAAACAACACTAAGCAACGTGTTGTTTCGTCTCCTTAGTTTTTTATAGAGGGATGGAATTGCGAACCTCTTCTGCAACTATGCAGTTTCTCTTTTACACTTCTAGTTTACCATATTTAAACCTTTAAAGATATTCGATAAATTCCGCGCATGCGAGTACTGGCCAAGTAAGAACAAAAAGATTTTTAGCAATTCCTTCTTATTCTTTCGAGAGCGATTCTTGATACACGGCTTTGTGATTTCCTAGGTTCTTCTGTACACCAAGAAAGGATCTACTTTTTAGTAACTCCTTTGCTTTTTCATACATCCAAACGCTCTTTGGATCTACTTTTTTGCTGTTCCTTTGCTTTTTCGTACATCCAAACGCACTTTGGATCTACTTTTTTGCTGTTCCTTCGCTTTTTCGTACATCCAACCCCCTCTTGGGTCTACGTTTTTACTGTTCCCTCGCTTTTTCGTACATCCAAACACACTTTGGATCTACATTTTGGCTGTTCCTTTGCTTTTTCGTACATCCAAACATTTCTTGGAGGTTCTTGGTACACGTTTTTGATTTTTCAAGTGTTTCGTAAGCAAAGCAAAAAGCCTAGCTATGATAGCTAAGCATTTGCTCAAGGTATATTCCAATTAGTCATTCATCCATTCCGTATGGAAGACTCCCTCTTTATCCACACGCTGATACGTATGGGCACCGAAATAATCACGTTGGGCTTGTAGAAGATTAGCCGGCAGTGACTCTGTTCGATAACTATCATAATAAGCGATGGCACTTGAGAATGTCGGTATGGCAATTCCACGTTCAACGGCAACAGCGATCACTTTTCTTAATGCTCCTTGATAGTTCTCGACAATCTCTTTGAAGTATGGATCCAACATCAAGTTCGCAAGTTCTGGATCACGATCATAAGCTTCTTTAATTTTTTGCAAGAATTGCGCCCGGATAATGCATCCACCTCTAAAGATCATGGCAATATCCCCATATTTCAGATCCCAACCATATTCTTCTGCCGCTGCTCGCATTTGTGCAAATCCTTGCGCATAGGAGCAAATTTTACTCATATAAAGAGCTTTGCGAATCGCTTCAATGAGCTCATTCTTATCTCCATCATACCCAACAGCTTCTGGACCAGATAGTACTTTACTTGCAGCTACACGCTCTTCCTTCATGGCAGAAATACAACGAGCAAAGACAGATTCGGTGATGAGCGGAAGTGGTACGCCTAAATCAAGTGCATCTTGGCTTGTCCATTTTCCTGTGCCTTTTTGACCTGCAGTATCTAGGATCACGTCTACAAGCGGTTTTCCTGTTTCTTCATCTTTCTTCGTGAAAATATCCGCCGTAATCTCGATTAAATAACTATCTAGTTCCCCTTTATTCCATTCGGAGAATACTTCATGAAGTTCTTCAGCTGTTAGACCAAGTACATGTTTCATCATAAAATAGGCTTCACAAATTAATTGCATATCACCATATTCAATTCCATTATGGACCATTTTCACATAATGACCCGCACCGTCAGCGCCAATATATGTTGTACAAGGCTCCCCATCTACCTTCGCAGCGATGGCCTTTAGAATTGGTGCCACAAGCTCATAAGCTTCTTTTTGTCCACCTGGCATGATTGAAGGCCCAGTTAATGCTCCTTCTTCTCCGCCTGAGACACCTGTACCGATGAAATGTAGACCTGCTTCACTCAATTCTTTATTACGACGGATCGTATCTTTGAAATACGTATTTCCGCCATCAATCAAAATATCGCCTTTTTCTAAATGAGGCTTTAATGATTCAATCGTTGCATCTGTGGCAGGGCCTGCCTTCACCATTAATAAAATTTTTCGTGGTTTTTCTAAAGAGTTAACAAATTCCTCAACGGAAAATGTTCCCACCACATTTTTCCCTTCAGCCTCTTTCTTCAAAAAGTCTTCTGTTTTTTCCGGGCTACGATTAAAAACGGACACAGAATAGCCGCGGCTTTCAATATTCAAAGCCAAATTTTTGCCCATAACGGCCAAACCAATCACACCAATTTGCTGTTTTGACAATGTTCTTTCCTCCTAAACCTTATGTATAATATACTTCCAAACATCTTTAAGCTAATTTTATCATATATTCCGCTAAAATCCGAAATATATCGGCTATAAAATGCAAGGAAGTTGCTGTTAAAAACATGTTTAATTTACGAAAGGGTTATAACTGGCAGACTTGGGGTCTTTATAGGGGGTCATAAAAGTGGAGACGGTGATAAAGAATAAGCGATATGGCGATTTAATTTTTAGAGAGGAATCTCCCTTATCAGAAAATTCCCCTCTTTTCCAGAGTTATATTATGAACGTGCTTCTTCTTTTGGAACTTCCAAACCAAGTCCTTCTGCAATCCGTGTACCATATTCAGGGTCAGCTTTGTAGAAATGACCAATTTGGCGAAGCTTAATATCTTCTCTTTCTACTGGTTTCATCGCATTTACGATATTTTCTACCAATCTTGTACGCTCTTCCTCGCTTAGCAAACGGTAGAGATCGCCAGCTTGTGTGTAATGATCATGGTGATCATAAGGAACACTTTCCGCTACGCCTGATACAGCAAAACCAGATTGTTTATTTTCTGGAGTTTCAGCAGGACCTGAAAAACTATTAGGTTCGTAGTAAACGGAACCTCCACCATTTGTATCAAACCTCATAGCACCATCACGTTGGTAGTTATTCACTTCATTTTTTGCTCGATTAATTGGCAGCATCTGATGGTTGGTCCCAACACGATAACGATGGGCATCATGATAAGCAAATAAGCGTCCTTGTAGCATTTTATCTGGTGATGGTTCAATTCCTGGGACAAGTGTTCCTGGTGAGAAGGTTGCTTGTTCCACTTCCGCAAAGTAATTTTCGGGATTACGATCTAAAACCATTTCCCCAACTTCAATCAATGGATAATCCTTTTGCGACCAAACTTTCGTCACATCAAATGGATCAAACCGATACGTATCAGCATCCTCCAAAGGCATGATTTGTACATAGAGCTTCCACTTTGGAAAATCGCCTTTTTCAATGGCATTAAATAAATCTTCTGTATGATAATCTGGATTTTCACCTGCTAGTTTTTCAGCTAGTTTTACGTCTAGGTTTTTAATCCCTTGTTCTGTTTTAAAGTGATATTTCACCCAAACCGCTTCACCTTCCGCATTAACCCATTTAAAAGTATGGCTGCCATAGCCGTTCATATGACGGAAAGTTGCCGGAATGCCCCGGTCAGACATAAGAATCGTCACTTGATGCAATGATTCTGGCGATAATGACCAGAAATCCCAAACCGCTGTTGGATTTTTCAAGTGTGTTTGCGGATCTCTTTTTTGTGTATGAATAAAATCAGGAAATTTAATCGCATCACGAATGAAGAAAACAGGCGTATTATTCCCAACTAAATCATAATTTCCTTCTTCTGTATAAAATTTAACAGCGAAACCACGTGGATCACGAACAGTATCAGCTGATCCTAATTCACCTGCCACAGTTGAGAATCGGATGAACATGGGTGTTCTTTTTCCCACTTCCGATAGAAAATCAGCCTTTGTGTATTGAGAAACATCATTGGTTACTTGAAAATAGCCGTGAGCTCCTGCCCCTTTCGCATGAACCACACGCTCAGGAATTCTTTCCCGATTAAAATGGGCTAGTTTTTCTAACAAATGAACATCTTGTATGAGCACCGGGCCACGCGCCCCTGCTGTGATGGAATTCTGATTGTCTCCAACGGGGGAACCCCAACTAGTTGTTAAATTCTTACGTTCGTTACTCATATTATCCCGCCTTCTTTTTATAATTGCTATTTATAGTATATAAAACATAATAACATATTTTAATTAAAAATCAATCTCTAATTATAATAATTTTAAATAAAGATCGATTTCCATTCTAATGATGAATATATGTATCTCCTGGTGGAAAAATGAATAAAGTGATCGTGTTTATTGGAGGATCATAAGAAAAGCGCAAGCGCCTTGCTCAGCCCCGACAAGCAAATGTTCCTGAACCTATGAAGGGCGATCTTTCCCTTCATAGGTTCAGGGTTATTTGACCTCGAGGGGCTAGGCGCTGGAGCTAGATCCGAACATTAGCCAATTTTTATACTTTCCTATCCTGCAAAAAATGCACCTCTTATTTGAGATGCATTTTGGCGTTTTTAACCGAGTAATTTTGCTGTTAAAGCTTTGGCCTTTACAATATCCTTTGTACCATGTACCAAGATGCGTCCATCTTTAAAGAGTACCATGCGATGGTCAAGATATTGGCAAGCAATTAAATGTTCATTATAGATAAGTTTGCTAACAACTGACTGAATGGCAGTAGCTAGGGGCCTTAATTCTAGTTTTCTCATATGCGGAATCGTTAATTGTACCGTATCACGACCGCATAATACCGCAGCCCTCGTTTGACGATCGTCTGATAAGAAAGGATAGGTAGCTTGATCACAACAGCTTGGACAATCTGGACGCTTAAGTGTCGTCACATTAATTGCTGCATGTTCCCCTGTCCAGAGGTCAAACGATTTTAGCTTCAAATCTACTTCTGCTCCCACAATATATTGAAATACATTGGTAACTTGATGGGCGGCAACCACCTGAACAATCGGACTTATGACCCCTGATGTGTCACATGTGAGCGTATGGGGAGGAAGCGCATCTAGTAAACAGTGCAGACAAGGTTGATCCCCCAATCCAATCGGATAAATCATTCCATAACTCGCCACAATCGCCCCCATGAAAAAAGGGATATCTGCTTTTCTTGTTGCATCATTCACTAACAGTCTTGTCTCAATATTGTCGGTAGCATCGACAACTAACGTTTTTCCCTCTACTAGCTTCTCTACATTTTTAGCTGTCACATCCGCAATAAACGTTTCGACCTCTATCATGCTATTGATCTCACTTATTCGTTTCTTTGCGGCAACCGCTTTGGGTAGTTGATCTAGGACATCCTGTTCTTTATACAGTTGCTGCCTCTGAAGATTACTCCAATCTAAAATATCTCGATCGACAATGGTTAATTTTCCGACGCCAGCTCGAGCAAGCATTTCGGAATTCGCCGATCCAAGTGCCCCAGCTCCAATAATTAAAACATGAGCATCTTGGATTTTCTTTTGTCCTCCCTCTCCAATCGGTTGGAATAATTGCTGTTTTTCATAGCGACTATTCATGTAGGGAGTAATCCCTCCATCGGACTACTGGCTATCCCATAATCACGTTCCTCGATTCTGCCGGCTTCATATCCAATACGGCCCGCCTTAATGGCTAAATTCATCGCTTCCGCCATTTTCACAGGATCTTTCGCACCGGATACGGCTGTATTTAGTAAAACTGCATCCGCACCAAGCTCCATGGCATAGCATGCGTCCTTTGGTGATCCAATGCCTGCATCAATGATAACTGGTACTTGAGCTTGCTCTATAATTAGTTGCAAATTCAACGGATTCAAAATGCCTTTTCCCGAACCAATCGGGGATGCTCCCGGCATAATAGCATGAACTCCTAGCTCCTCTATTCTTTTAGCAAGAACGACATCATCCGAAGTATAGGTTAAAACGGTAAACCCTTCTTCAAGAAGCATTTCCGATGCCCTTAATGTTTCGACTGGATCGGGTAAAAGTGATTTTTCACAGCCAATGATTTCAACCTTTACCATATCGCATAAGCCAGAAGCCTTCGCTAATTTAGCCGTTCTCACCGCTTCTTCTGCTGTTTTCGCACCTGCCGTGTTTGGGAGAAGAGTGTATTGGGACAAGTCCAGCATTTCTAAAAAATTAGGTTGGGACGGTTCAAACACATTCATTCTTCTTAATGCGAAAGTTAAGATTTCCGCCTCAGAAACTTTAACAGCCTCTTTTTGTATTGAAAATGATGGATATTTTCCTGTACCTAATAAAAGTCTGGATATAAAACTTTTTTCTCCTATTTTTAGTGAACTCATCTTCATCCTCCTCCTACAAAATGGATCATTTCTACTTCATCCCGCTCATGAATCGCACGTTGATATTCCTCTTTGGGAACAATTTCCCGATTGACTTCCACAATTACAACCCTTTCAGACAGCGTCAAATGTTCTAGAAGTTGTTGGACACTCTGGATGTTTTTTGGCAGTTGATAAGATTGTCCATTTAAAATAATCTCCATCCAAGATTCATTTCCTTTCATCAACTATTAATTTAGCGCTTGACAGGCATGATAATATTGTTCTGCCATTCTTGCAGGCTCGTGTGCTTCAAATATTGTCGACATAACCGCAAATCCTTTAATACCTAGTTTGGCTAAAGTTTGCAGATGTTCAGGCTTGATTCCGCCAATCGCATATACATCGATTGGTACTTGATCAGTGATCGCCTTAAGCATTTGAACCCCACGGGCTGGAATTCCTGGCTTGCAGTTTGTTGGAAACACATGACCATACAGCAGCCAATCAGCTGCAGAATGGCTTGCCTCGAAAGCCTCTTGTTCAGAATGAATCGATTTTCCAATTTGAAGATGTGGAAAATTATTTTTTACTTCTTGAACATCTAAACCATGACCCGGTAACTGCACCTTGGGAATATCCATCACAACCGCAACATCTACCCGATCATTGACCACTAACTTCTCTCTTTGTACTCCAGCTGCGATGACATGTTCAAGCAAGCGGATTTGTTCTCGAACTGTTTTCGATCGCTCTCTAATGATAAAGAAATCAACATACGGATCCATTTCAATCATATGTTGAGCTAAGGTATTAACATCCAAGCAGTCATTCGTGACAACCAATCTCTTCAATACAACCCTCCTTAACAATACAAAAACCACTTTCCAACAGTAGGGAAAGTGGTAGATGAAAAGCCCCGCTTACTCAGCAAAAGGCTGATCCATGACGGGTTGTTCGCTATTCCACACTTCCCTACGCAGGCACCAACCTGTTCAGGTTATAAGGGTATCAGAGTTCCACTCTTCTCTCAGTCCTTTTCAAGGATTCCCCTAGTGATTTTTTATATGAAATTATGATACTCACCAATATACTAGCATAAAGAATAACTAAATGTAAGGGGTTCAATATAGAGCCATTAATATGATACTTATTTTCTATCCCCCTCAAGAATTGATTTATTCAAACGTTTGTTCGATTACCAGTCTTTCTTCCAGATGTCACCGTTTATTTTAGATAAATAAATATAATATTGCTTCTAATTCATTTCCACTCCTGCCGGATTGGCATCGACAATCCATTTCGTATAATCGGTTATGATTCCATCTACTCCCAGGTTAAGGGCCTTCTGCATTTTTCTTGGATCGCGAATGGTCCAAGCCATTACCTTTTTATCTCTTTTATGAATTTCTTCCACATCTCTTGGTCGTAAGTAGTGAATGTTATAATTCACATAGGTTGCATAATCGGCAATGTCATCTAATTGTTGACTTGAAAGTGGATGCTCAGCTCTTGAAACAAGTACGGCCACTGGAATTTTCGGGAGTAACTCGTGCATTTTCTTCATCGATTCAAAATTCATAGATTGGATGATTACATTATTTGTATTATTATATTGCTCAATAAGTTCGGCAAGGATTTCCTCAATCCCTGCATTGGCTTCTGGCTCCTTAATTTCAATAATAATCCCAATTTGGTGGAGCATAGTGTCCAATAGCTCCTCTAGCGTAATGATTTTTTCCCCTTTAAAAGAAGCATTAAATTTGCTTCCCGCATCTAATTCCTTTAATTCTTCTAATGTAAAATTTCGAACATATCCTGACCCATTGGTTGTTCGGTTCACTTTATCATCATGAATAATAACAAGTTGATTATCTTTTGATAAATGAATATCCAGCTCAATATAATCCATTCCATGATCAACGGCCTTCTGAAAAGCAGCCATCGTATTCTCAGGAGCATAACCTGAGGCGCCACGATGGGCAACACTTATCGTCCCTTGCAATTCAAAACTGGTATTTGGCTTTTCTGTAAAACCGATTAGGAGAGTGAGACTCGCAATTCCAATGATTGCAAGCATGTATGCTTTAAGTGCTCTTGGTGTGATTCTCATGAAACTCCCCCTACCCTTTATTTGTAAACGCTTTCTAATATTATTGTATCATATTTTTCGCCAAAATGCTCCACTCTTTCAATAAATTCCCTTTAAAATAAGCCTATTTTTTTCTACGAAACTCCGTATCTTTTTGCAAATGAAGCGACCAAGGGAATCAGCCCAAGGTTCGCTTAGTTTAATGCATTTAACACAGAATAATGTTCTAATGAGATATCCAACTTTTCATTCTGTGCCAGTTTTGCTAGCTGAGCACCGAGATAGGGGCCAACGGTTAAACCGCTTGAGCCAAGTCCGTTTGCGAGATAAATCCCTTCATAATCGGGAAGCGCCCCGATGATAGGTAAGAATCCAGGTGTAAAAGGCCGAAACCCCACTTTCACATCAAGGAAGTAACTTTGTGATAAACCTGGTGCTACTTCTAAAGCTTTTTCAAAAATTTCATGCATACCTGAAACAGTCGGAGTTACATCAAAACCTGTATGATTTTCGTGTGTAACACCTACGGCGATTCTTCCATCAGAAAATGGCACCAGATAATGAACCCCTGGGGGCATAATAACAGGCCAATCTTTTGTGCTCTCATTTTTTACTTGCATATGAATAATTTGGCCCTTTTGAAAATCAACATTCATTTGAATATCCAGCGGTTCCAATAATCCCTTCGCCCATGCCCCGTTTGTCACCAAAACAGCATGACAAAGGAATTCCATTTCATCTACACGAACACTGACGATTTTCTTTCCACTCACTTGTAAACGGGCATTTCCTCGTACAATCGTCGCACCATTTCTCTCTGCCGCTCGTAATAACGCATCGCGAATGGATCCACCATCAACGCGAGCTGCTCCACTTACATACACGGCCCCATATCCATCCGCAAGTGGCGGGAACATTTTTTTCGCTTCTTCTGCTGTTAAGAGCTGCACATCGCCAATCTCTGGTGCATCTTTTCGTCGCTCGATCGCTCTCATCTGCATTGCTTGTAATTTGTATGGATCCGTATGTATACTTAGGGCGCCAACTTGAGCATAACCAGTGTCGGTCTCCCCTTCGTTTTCAAGTTCTGTAATCAATTGTGGATAATAAGTCGCTCCAGACTTAGCAAGCTGATACCATGCTTGATTGCGACGCTGAGATAACCATGGGCAAACAATTCCAGCTGCTGCCTGTGTCGCTTGTCCTTCGTCTTTTCGATCAATGACCGTCACATCAGCCCCTGATTTGGCTAAATGATACGCTGTAGAAGCACCAAGAATCCCGGCGCCAACGACGATATATTTTTTCATAAGAATATCCTCCTGCCCCAATTTTAAAGGTTATGGAGATGAGATATCAAGAGGGGCGGCTATCTATTTTTTGACCTGGACGGTCAAATTCCTAACAGAAAAGAAAGAGATATCCGCGAGGCAATCTTCTTTTGCCTTTCGAATATCCCTTCTACATTTAAATATACCTTTTGGGCAATCCTCTATTAATTTACGCCCACCACATCTCGGCTGGCTGTTCTTTAATTAAGACGGATTGCAGGTTGCTAACTGCGCGTTGGAATCCCTCTTCAATAGACATAAGTGGATCTTCATGTTCAATCGAAACAACATAGTCATAACCATATAAACGAAGGGCACTCATCATATCAGACCATTCTTTCACATCATGACCACAGCCAACAGAACGGAATGTCCATGCTCTTGTTTGCATTTTGTCATAGGGTTGCATATCTAAATAACCATGCATGTTTAGATTATCTGGATCAATGTAAGTATCTTTTGCATGGAAGTGATGGATGGCATTTTTCTCACCAAGAATTTTGATAGCAGCTACTGGGTCAATGCCTTGCCACCACATATGACTTGGATCGAGGTTCGCCCCAATTGCATCAGAAGTATTTTCTCTCAATTTCAATAAAGTATATGGAGAATGGACTAGGAAACCGCCATGAAGCTCAATGCCGATTTTTACGTTATGTTCTTCTGCATATTTGCCAATTTCCTTCCAATATGGGATAAGCTTTTCTTCCCACTGCCAGTTATAGACATCCAAATATTCTGGTGGCCATGCAACTGTAGGCCAATTCGGTTGTTTTGCACCTTCATGGTCGCCAGCTGTTCCTGAGAAAGTATTCACAACAGGTACATTCATTAATGATGCCAGTTTAATAGTTTTTCTCAAAGTTTCATCTGCTTCTTTTGCAACTTCTTTATTAGGATGAATTGGGTTATTATGACAGCTGAACGCACTGATCGTTAAGCCCCGTGATTCCACTTGATGCAAGTAATCTTTCCGTTTTTCCTCACTTTCAAGTAAGGCATCCATGTCACAGTGTGCATTTCCTGGAGAACCACCTGTCCCAATTTCTACTGCATCTAGACCGGACGCTTTCACATGATCAAGCATTTCCTCAAAAGATTTCTCTGCAAACAGTACTGTAAATACTCCTAGTTTCATAGCTACAGTCACCTATCCCTTCCATATTATTAATTGATTAAACACAGTTTCATTTTAACGTTTATTTCTAGATTTGCACAATTTTCTTTGTTTCGCTAGACTCTAATGCGGCCAAGACAACTTTTAATGATTTCATGCCTTCTTCCCCATTAATTGGCGGTTCTGTATCCTTCACAATACTGTCAACGAAATGGTCAATCACCTGTGTACTGGACTGGCCACCATCTTCATTCGATTGGATTTTTCCAAGATCAAAATTCTCTGTCTCACCACCAACATGATGAACAATCAAGGAGTGATCTGGATCATCTTCCAAACGTAATACCGCCTTTTCTCCATAGATAATCGTTGCATTATCTTCTTTCCCATAGGCCCAGCTTGCCGCAAGTGTTCCAATAATCCCCGTCTCTGATTTCAAAATACAAACAGCATTATCATCTACTGTACTATCTTCTTTGGCACCTGATTCCACGAAAGAACCTACTTCTACAAACTCTTCCCCTAATAAATAACGCATAAGGTCTGTTTTATGGACGCCGAGATCTCCCATTGCCCCAATAAATGCCTCTTCTTTTCTAAAGAACCAACTATCTTTCCCATCAATGCTCCATGCTTCTGGGCCAGGATGGCCGAAAGCTGTACGGAAGCTATGAATTTTTCCAACGGTTCCATCCGCAATGAGTTCTCTCGCCTTTTCATGGGAAGCAACAAAACGTTGGTTATGGGCAATCATCAACTTTTTGCCATTCTTTTCTGCTGCTTGAATCATATCCAATGCTTCTTTCTCAGATGTAGCCATTGGTTTTTCACATAAGACATGTTTTCCGGCTTCTAATGCTGCAATGCTGATAGGGGCATGCAAATAATTAGGCGTACAAACAGACACAATATCTAATTCTGCATCACGAAGCATCTCTTCATAACTTGTGAAAGCTTGACCACCATATTCCTTTGCCATTTTATTGGCTCTTTCTTCTACAATGTCACAGACTGCCACAATCTCAACTTGATCATTCATCGCATATTCTGGAAGGTGGCGGAATTTCGCAATACTTCCACAACCAACTACTCCAACTTTTAATTTGCTCATATCCATTCCCCTTTTCTAAGTATGTACCTGATGTAAATTCATTTTTTCTCCTGTTGTAAAAGCCAGGTATATAAATCTGGATTACGATAAGTGTCTGTCCAAGAATCATGTGCCGCATCTGGATAAACGGTTAGTTTGACATTCCCTCCAACATCTTGAAGAGCTTGTACCATCTTTTCCCCTTCATCTAATGGGACAACATCATCTTTTTCCCCATGAAAAGCCCAAACTGGAACATCCTTCAAACGTTCAATCCCTTTGATAGACCCGCCCCCACATATCGGTGCGGCAGCAGCAAATCGATCAGGATATTTTTTGGCTATTTCCCATGTACCATATCCTCCCATGCTCAAACCAGTAACATAGATTTTTTGTGCATCAACCCGGTAAACAGTAGAAATATGATCGATTAAGGCCATCAAATCATCCAAATACAAGGCCCATGTCGAATAACTTAGCTCTAATGGACATTGTGGGGCAAGCAGAATAAATGGGAACGATTGCTTTTCAGCCAACTTAAGTGGGCCATGACGTTTCACCAATTCCAAATCATTGCCTCTTTCCCCCATTCCATGTAAAAATAACAGCAGCGGAAATTCCTTTTCGCTATCGTTATAATCAGTTGGGAGGGAAAGTAGATAGGCCAATTCCACCTCTTTTGTCACCGTTATCTCTTTTTGAAATAAATGCTCGCTTAACAATCCGTGTCTTCACCTCCAATTAGGGAAAGCCCTATCATTAACAGAGATGTTTTTCAGTAAAGTTCTCTTTCATGATCATTTTACCACACATATTTAAATTTCGGAATAGAAACGTTTCGAAAAATCACCTTGTAAAAAATTCGAACAAATTATACAGTATGAGTAGGAATATTTGAAACGGGGGAGAACACCATGGTTAGTATCAAAGATATTGCCAAAAAAGCAGGCGTATCTATTTCAACTGTCTCCTATGCACTAAATGGCAGTCCAAAGGTGACAGAAAAAACAAGTAAAAAAATACTAGCGATTGCAAAAGAATTAAATTATGTTCCCAATGCAGCTGCCCGCACACTAAAAAACCGGGCCTCGAAAATCATTGGGGCCTTTATGCCCGATTACGGGGGTCCTTTTTTCGGTGATCTTTTACGGGGGATGAGAAAAACATTGAATCAACAAGGTTACGATCTCATTGCCTGTACAGGAAAGGAATCTCATCGTTTTCTACCTGAAGGAATTATCGATGGGGCGGTCATATTAGATTGGAATTTTCCGGACGAGGAAATTCTCCGATATGCGGATCTTGGCAGTAAAATGGTTGTAATGGATCGAAAACTCCATCATCCCAATATTGAGCATGTCCTACTTGATAATCAAACCGGAACCGAATTAGCGATAAACTACTTAATTGAGAAAAAACATCAAAATCTTATCTTACTCACAGGGCCAGATGGAAATTTTGACTCACAGCAAAGACTTCAAGCCGCCGTAAGCATTTTACAAAAACATCCTTCTATTCACTATACAATCTACTCGGGAAATTTTGATCAATCATTCGGCAAAAAGATTGTGAAAGATATTATTAAAGATTCGCCTATTCCAACGGCTATTTTTTCTTTCAATGATACTATGGCGATTGGCCTATATCAGGGATTCCGAAACTCATCCTTTAAAATTGGTCAAGACATACACATTATTGGTTTTGATAATACAGAGGTCTCTCAATATCTCCAACCGCCTCTTACAACGATTAACTATTCTAAAGAAGAGTGGGGATCTGTGGCAGCAGACAATTTGGTCCAATTACTGAACGGAAAAGAGACAAGTCCACAAACAATACCTGTTTGTTTGTTAGAGCGAGAGTCTGTTAAGAAAGCGGGAACCGGACTATGAGGCAAAAGGAAAATAATTATGGTATTACCACTAGTGGAATTTTTAATTATAATTAGAACAATTCAAGTTACTGATGATCACTTTTTGTATTTTCGATATCGTTATCAATATTGTTATTGAAACCTTAAGATAAAAAGGTATGTATTTTCTCTATACACTCTTGAACAATATCCTCTGGTGCTTGGCCTTTTATCTGGATATCTGAAGCTGACCAATCGAGATTTCTAAACTGGTCGGTCAATATCACCCCAGTAAATACGCTGTCATCGGGCAATGAAACTTCAAACCCCCAACCCCTTGAGGTATTCGTTATCGGACATAATGAAGCAAATTTTGTTACTTTATTAAATTCTTTTGGGGACATTACAATTGCTGGTCTACGTCCCCTTTGTTCATGTCCTGCCTGTGGATCGAAATTTACATAAACTAAATCTCCTCTATCCGGTGTCTCCATTACCAAATTTCATTCCCTTCTGGTTTTCCCCAATTAATTTCTTCGTGTCTATTTTCTCCCATGGATTTTATTCCATAAAGGAAGATCCCTAGCCCCCCGAAAAATGTAAAAAGCACTGTTTGCAGATCCATTTCTTCTCCCCTATTTATGTAGTTTAATCGACATTGTTCATTCTTCATCTTAGTGAAGAACCTTGAAAAAGCAAATACGAAGGAATGTAAAGATTGTGTAAAGATATTTGCGCAATCGCCTTACTTTTGACGATGAGTGCAATCATTGGACGAAAGTTTCCTTACACCTTATTCTTTATTTAATTCATTTTGAGGAGGGTAAACATGAGCCATATAAAATATTTCCAAGGTATTCCTTTATCTGTTTTAGACCTTGCCCCTATCACGGAAGGAAGTAATGCAACGCAATCTTTTAAAAATAGTGTTCAATTAGCTCAGCTTACAGAAAAGCTAGGCTTCAATCGTTATTGGTTAGCTGAACATCATAATATGCCTGGCATTGCCAGTTCCGCTACATCCGTTTTAATTGGACATATCGCTGGTGCAACCAAGAGAATTCGTGTTGGCGCTGGGGGAATTATGCTACCAAACCATGCGACTTTGGTGATTGCGGAGCAATTTGGCACTTTGGAATCCTTATACCCCGGACGGATTGATTTAGGGCTTGGACGTGCTCCTGGAAGTGATCAGGCTACAGCCTATGCTTTAAGAAGAACACTACAAAGAGGGGCGGAGGAATTTCCCTTGCAAGTAGAAGAATTGGAGGCATACTTTGCAGGAAGCTCGGCTGCTCGAGTGCGGGCGATCCCTGGAGAAGGATTAAATATTCCTATTTGGTTGCTGGGTTCAAGTGGTTTTAGTGCGCGCCTTGCCGCTCAAAAAGGATTACCTTTTTCCTTTGCGAGTCATTTTTCTCCAGACTATACTTTGCCGGCTTTACAAATCTACCGAGAAAACTTTCAACCTTCAGAGACTTTGGGTAAACCTTATGCAATGTTGGGGGTGAATATTATTGCGGCTGACACGGATGAAAAAGCGCAATGGCTATCAACATCTCAACAACAGCAATTTTTAAGCTTGGCTAGAAATGAGCCAACACCATTGAAGCCACCGATTGAGAATATGGAGGAAATTTGGTCACCGATTGAAAAAGCACATATCGAAAAAAACCTTGATTCTCGTTCAACGATTGTCGGCAGCCCGGAAACCATCCGAAGAAAACTAGAGGCTTTTATCGAAGAGACAAAAGCGGATGAAGTCATTATTAACTCACAAATTTTCGATCAAAAAGATCGACTACATTCGTATGAAATAGTCGCTGGGATGATGGTTTAATAGGGGGATTGGATGTTGAAATGGACTTTCGTGTTTTTATGTCTTTTCATTTTCGTCGGGCTAGTATTTGCTTATCCTACCCCATTTCTGACCGATTTTGATGTAAAGATCCTGTTATTTTTCGAAGATATTCGTACACCCTTTCTCAATCAATTTTTTACGATTATAACTGCATTGGGCTCGATCAAGGTTCTTTTTCCAGTGTGTATCGGGGCTTCCATTTACTTAGCTTTCAAAAAATATTATATTGAAATCGGCTATTTGTGGGTTTTATTCTGGAGTTCGCGAGGCCTCAATTTTATTTTGAAGGAATGGATCAAACGAGACCGCCCTTCCCTGCATCCATTAATCGAAATAGGCGAGTATAGTTTTCCCAGTGGCCATTCGATGAATGCCATTGTCGTACTTGGCTTTCTTTGTTACTTACTATTAACTATGTTGAAAATCAATAAAACGTGGCGAATCATCTGGTTTTTAGTGACCGGAGTTACCATTTTACTTATTGTGATTAGCAGACTTTACCTCGGGGTTCATTATCCTACAGATGTACTTGCGGGATTGGCAGTGGGGTATTTATTACTCGTATCCTTTCTCCATTTTTTCACTGGCATGCGAAAAAAAGGCTAGCAGACCGCGTATAGCGAGTCGGCTAGCCTTTTTAAATGTTCTATTAGGCGTTGTGGGTGTTCTATTAGCTGTTAGACACTTTTCTAGAATCCGCTGGTCTCGTACCGGCTGTTTTTGCTCATTACAATCTAGATCAAGTTTTTAGTCGCCTATGCTTAGAAGTTGAAGGCTTCCACTGTCTTCTGATTTAAATCTAATCTTGCTTCTTTTGTAATCATCTTCTTATTTTTAGGATCATTTACACATTCTAAAAAGTCATCGATAAACTTTTGCGCTTGCTTGTGTGAGCCATTATTCAAATGATGATTGGCTTGCTTTAATTGATTCGTTAATTGTTTCGCTAGAGGATGTTGAATATTACCGGCCTGAATCATATCCTCCAATATTAACTCGATATTGGGCCTTTGCTCTGGATCAGAATAAATAGCCTCAAATTGATCGTAATAAATCATCCCAGCTGTTTTATTATGCTGATTCTTTTCCTCTAAGGCGAAATAGCGCACTTTTAATGGGAAGACGGTATCTTCTGGTACTGTCGCATAAACATATTTCCAACCTTCCCAATTCACGCCACCAATGGTCGTCATGTTCCACAAGGCATTTTGGCCATTGCCATCCGTAATACCTAGTCGAAGGTGATGATATTGTTGATCCCCATACACCCAGACGCCAAATCGTGTCGGTTCTCCCTTTATTTCCTGGCCAAGATTGCCTTCATCATCTAGAAAATGTATATAAGCTGCGGATGTTCCTTCTGTTCCTGTAAAGTCATAGGTTAATTGAGCCGCTCGCTCTCCATATAATACATGTTCAGGATCGGAAACAAGTGTCATTTTAACAGAACCCGGCACTGTCCGTACTTCATTAGAGCGAATATGGGACTCATCTTCAAAATCCTCTATGACTGGGGAAGGCCCTACCTCAACAGTAGTCTCCACACGCAAATTTTGGTACTTAGCCACTACCTTTCCACTTGTCTCCTTGCTTCCAGCATGAAAAATACCTTCCTTCGTGATCTTTCCAATATCACCTTCCACAGACCATTCAAGTACATCTGGAGAAATCATCAATCTTTGGCCCGATTCATCATAAGCCTTTGCGGAAAATTCCTGGGTTTTCCCGGGTTCTATGACAAAAGAAGTTGGTGCAATTTCCAATGACGCGACTTCATCTGTAACCATGACGGTTTTATTTGTAGAAACAGAACCTTTCTCAACGATCACCTGTCCTTGTTTCTTCGCTTTTCCTGCCACAAACAAACCGGAACGGGCGATTTCTCCAATTTGGCCCTCAACCTTCCAATTCAATGATTTTGGCTCTATTGCCACTGGGTTGATAAATTCATCATACCCCTTTGCTTGTATTCTTATCTTGCTTCCTGGAACGATTTTGAGATCAGAAGACGGATATAAACGAATACCAGCCAGCTTTGATTGTTGCGGTGCCTTGGAAATCACTAATAAAGAACTACCAACTGGTCTTTCGTGTCCATCAGAAGGGCGATTTTGCAACGTTGGTTTTGATTCCCCGGGCTGTCGCACATAATACGTCGTCGAACCTCCACCATCAATATTGATCGCATCTTCCATCCCTAACGATTGCAAATAGGCAGCCGCCCCTGGCAAGGTCATCCCATCTGAATGCCCCTCTTGTCTCCCATCTACTGCAAATATATATAGTTTCCCGTTTTTTGTGGCGAGCATCGTACGTGGATGCTTATCTGTATTATTTTTATGATCTTCAAGCAATTCTTCCCAAATCTCCCCATCTTTTAAAAGTACCGTCCCTAGAGTAGAATTACCTGATAAAACATGTTTAGCTTGATTAATATTTTTTGTAAAATTAAGGTCTATACTAATCTTTTCTCCAATGGACAAATGATTCATAAGCCAATCTGCCTTTGTTCCTACTGCCGATAATACGATTTTTCCTTCCTCTAATTTTGTATCCGCTGCTTCTTTCATCGATAACACTTTTCCTTGCATCGTTTGCCCGGCAATAAAATGATCTTTCCCTTGCCCTACATCTATAACAACTTCTATCCCACCATCTGGCGTTTTGACGGATTCACCAAATCGATCATTAAATAAGAAAGCACGATCATTATGGGTCGCAACGCGAGAACGGTTGACCATATCTAACTCTAATGTATCTCCATTATGATTCTTGAATTCTGCTGTCATCTCCACTGAATGCTCCAATTTTATGGAGTTATCGGGAAAAGTAACCATAAGTGCCTTAATATTTCTGGAGGAAGTATAAATCTCTCCATCCACTATTTGCAGACCTGATGGGACACCTACAGAGCTAAAGAAATCGCCATTCACTCCTCCAACCACTTGTTCACCTTGCTCCATCATTTCATCAATTGTATTTCCCACTGTTTCCAGCCCGTACACTTCGCCCTTAGATGAATAAGGAGTAACTTGTACGTAGGAATTCCGCGGATCGACTTCCATCATATGAAAAGAATTGGTGGAATCTCCTTCCCTCAAGTTTATATTTTCGTGATACACGCCAGGCGAAACCTGATATTCTTCCTTAATTATAACTTCATAATCTTCCTTTGTTTGTGCGGTTATGACATTATTTCCAACCATGATAGACAGGAGTAGAATGCACGTAAAGAATATAGATGATTTTTTTATTCGCATGGGACCACCCTTTTCAGAATTTTCGGCATTACTGCCTGGCCGCTAGTTTCGGCCTTTCCAACTTGATTTCAAGCAATTCTTGGATGGAATAGATCATAATCTTCGGAACATAGTCTTCTTTAGGAGTAAGATCATGGTAAATCTTTCTTTGGAAAATTTTCATTAAGTAGTCTTTCTGTTGTGCCCTTTTTTCAGGGGGGATGTTTCGTAATTCTTCAGGCATTTGATGATCGATTAAAATCGATAATGCCCCTAATTGGTTAGCAAAAAACACATCATGATCTAATCGGTCTCCTACATGGGCAATTAATTCTCCATCTTTTAATAAAGGATCCGCCATGCTCATTGCCGGTTTTGAGCAGCCCACTTTACAAGGTGTAATGACTCTATCAATTTGCTCGGCCAATTGAATGGCTTCCATAACAGGATATTGATATTTATAATAGCCATTTGTCACCACTCCCAGTGAGTAGCCTTTTTCTTTTAATTCGGCTAATACAGTTAAGGCATTATTCTCTAGCAAATATACCTTAGGATCCTCTGCGTGCTTTTGCACTAATTCCGCAATATTGATTTTCAGTGGAATCTTCTGATCAGCCAGAATCTGTTCTAAAATATCATCCCAGTCATAAGCAGCTGCATCCCTTTTCTCTTTTAATCGTTTTTTGTGCTCTTTTCTAATTTCTGGAAATATACCATCTTCCAGTGTTAAATGGGAGGCTACTAAACTTTCAATCTCAGGAAAAACCCACTTACTAAATGGATTTTGCATCAGTGTTTCATCCAGATCGAACGTGATGTATTTTTTCATCTTTTGCCACTCCTTCAAACTTTACCTATTTACCTTACTACTTATGATCGAATTGCCCCTGCACAGGGTAATGATCAGAAATAACATCCACCTTCTCACCATGAATAATCGTTGATTTCGGATTTAGCTGCAACATAGCCTGATTGACCAGCATATAGTCAATCCTGACATAAACGGGGTCATTTAGCTCACCTTTGATTTTCGTTGGCAACGAATAGTCTAAGGATTCACCAACCCCTATGTCATGTAGTCCCGCATCCAGTAAAGTCTGCATCGGTTGATAATTAATCTCTCCATTTAGAATATGTTGTCGGTTTGAAAATTTTCGCTGAATCATCTTTTCTTTGCTACGATTGTTTATATAGTAATCCTGATCAAGGGGTGATAATGTATTTAAATCCCCCATTAACATAAGGGGCTCGTGGATGGACTGAATATAATCGGCAATTTCGGCTGTTTCCTTCTCTCTGATTGTGGATTCAAATGGGGACAGATGTGTGACGAGAAAGTGAATTTGTTGAATTTTGACATGTAAAAGCCCATGATGAAAAGGAGCCTCATCTGTCTTATGAATTTTTTCAATTGGAAACTTAGAAGCAATACCAATGAAATAGGGACTCGTTTTCATTTGATAAAGAAACGTATAGGACATTCCCAACTTCTCCATTTCCCTTTGGAATTCCGCCTTTGTCCAATCATTCATTTCATTGAAGCCTGCAATATCGTAATCTTGCTGTTTCAACCAATCGAATAGCAAAGCATAACGTTCATCCGTTCGACAACCATCCAAAATATTGTATTGTACGACTTTCATAGGCAGTTTCATCCCCTATTAGGTTTAATGATTTTGTAAATCTAAATGATCCTATTTCGCATAGCCATGAAGAATTCATACCATTTCAGTATTCAAACATTGGGTATTGCCACTTAAATACAATGAGTCGCCTCTTTAACTAACATAATCAGGGATGGAAGTTGTCTCCCATCCCATTCATTTTTTCAAGCTCAAATCATTACTCGGCCTGTTCTAGATAGCGTCCATAGGCATCTTGATAAATTTCCATATACTGATCCAAACCGATTTTTTTCACGGTTTTGACATACTTATCCCATTCATCAAACGATGTTTTTCCAGTAATGAATTTAGCTTGGGATTCTGTGATATAATCTTCAATATCCGTACCAACGGAAGACATGATTTCACTTTCTTCATTTGTGAAGTTAAATGGTGGCCAGATTTCCTCTGGTCGGTCATTGACAAATTTCTCCGCTGCCGCTTTCGAGGATTCCAAACCTTCGGACCCTTTAAAATACGCTTCTTTTACGATCCCTGGATATGAAACGCCACGCCAGGTCATATACTTGGAGATCGCTTCTGTATAAGAAAGGCCATCTGGGTTATCATTAATAAGATCTGTATATTCTACAGAGCCATCCTCATTTTCAACATAGGTTTCCCCTTCAACACCCATGAAATAGAGCTTACTGCCTTCATCACCATAAAAATAATCTAGCCAACGCACTGTTTCTTCTGGATACTGATTTTTATCTGTGATCGCAAATGCACCAGCATGAACGAGCGGCGCACGATAGTTTGAATATAACTTATCCCCATGCGGGCCCTCTAGAGTGTAAGCACCGATATATTCATCGCGGCCATATCCTGATTCCGGACTCGTCGTCAACGTTGCTGCAAATAAACCATCTGTTCCACGCGCATTCGTTTGTTCGGATTTTACTGTGTATAAATCTTCAATAATCAGCCCTTCTGAATATAACTTATTTAGATATTGGAGCATTTCCTTATAACCGTCCTGAATCGGAATAAACCTTAATTCATCTGTCTCTGGATCCACATCGACATAGGGGTGTCCTGTTCCCCTATTTCCTAATCCAAATGATCCTTTAAAGTGATTAATAATATTGCTGTCACCACTAGCACTTAAACCAATCTCATCGGCCTTTCCATTGCCATTTGGATCGTTATTCACCGCTGCTTTCAAATATTCATAGAAATCGTCTAAAGTCTTTGGCTCTTCCATATCCAATGCTTTTAAGAAGTCCCCATTAATCCACAGTTTCCAACCTGCCATAACGGAAGTAAACTCTGGGTCAAATATTCGTGGAAACGAGTAAATGTTGCCGTCTGGCATCGTAATCCCGCGTTTAATATCCGGATTTTCGTCCAAGATTTTCTTTAAATTAGGGGCATACTTGTCAATTAAATCATTTAACGGAATCAGAACACCCTGTCCTCCGTAAGTGATTAAATCCTGTGTAGACAAACCAACACTATGAAAAGCATCAGGATAGTCCCCACCCGCTAGCATTAAGTTTGTTTTTTCTTCTAAACCCTCTTTTGAAATCATTTGCCATTCAATATCCACGTTTGTCATTTCTTCATATTTGTTATACACAAGGATATCATTCCAGTCCGGAGCTGCGTCTGATGGCGCAACAAAGGTGAGCTTAATTTTCTCATTTACAATCGGGAATCCCTCTTCATTAAAGTTCGCTTTTGCTTCATCATCTTTCTCTTTTTCTCCATCTTTTCCTGCTGAATCACTACTACAAGCTGATAATATGGAGAAGATTAGCAATAATACAGCCGCAAAGACAGAATACCTTTTAAGCTTCAAGATAAAACCCCTCCTACATGATTTTTATTTATATAAAGGTGATCAGTCTTGAGAAGTCTGATCATAACCCCTTTAGCAACTATTTTTGATAAAGATGATTACTTAGTTTGTTCTAAATAGCGATTATAGGCATCTTGGTAAATGTCCATATACTGATCCAAGCCAACCTTTTTCACTGTCTCTACGTACTTATCCCATTCATCAAATGAAGTTTTGCCCGTTATAAACTTTGCTTGAGATTCCGTAATATAATCTTCAATATCTGTTCCAACAGAAGACATGATTTCACTCTCTTCATTCGTATAGTTGAATGGTGGCCAGACTTCTTCTGGCCGATTTTCTTTAAACTTTTCAGCTGCCTCGTTAGAAGTCTTTACTCCAAAATAATCTCTCTTTACGAATGCTGGATAGGGACCTGCCCTCCAAGTCAAATACTTAGATATTGCTTCTGTTCGAGTAAGGCCATCAGGGTTGTTCTCAATCAGATCCGTATATTCAACTGTTCCGTCCTCATTTTCAATATAGGTCTCTCCTTCAACACCCATAAAAAAGAGTTTACTTCCCTCATCACTATAGAAATAATCGATCCAGCGTATCGTTTCTTCGGGGTATTGATTTTTATCCGTAATCACAAATCCGCCGACATTGTTAAGTGGCGAACCATAATTTGAATGGATCTTATCACCATGGGGTCCTTCCAACGTAACCGCACCAATATATTCATCACGGCCATATCCAGTCTGAGGGTTTGTTGTGACGGTTGCCGCAAACAATCCATCTGCCCCACGTGCATGGGTTTCCTCTGATTTCACCGTATATAAATCTTCAATAATCAACCCTTCCGAATATAACTTATTTAGATACTGAAGCATTTCTTTATATTCATCCTGAATCGGAATAAATCTTAACTCATTTGTTTCTGGGTCCATATCGACATATTTATGGTCTATTCCTCTATTTCCTAACCCAAAAGAACCTTTAAATATATTGATAAGATGGCCATCGCCACTTGCACTTATCCCAATCTCGTCGGCTTTTCCATTACCATTTGGGTCATTATTCACCGCTGCTTTAAGATAGTCATAGAACTCATCTAGAGTCGTAGGCTCATCCATGTCTAATGCTTTTAAAAAGTCTCCATTTATCCACAGTTTCCAGTTCGCCAATACCGCGTCAAAATCCGGTTCATATATGCGAGGAAATGAGTAGATATTTCCATCTGGCATCGTGATTCCGCGTTTAATATCCGGATTTTCTTCTAATATTTTCTTGAAATTAGGGGCATATTTGTCAATTAAATCATTAAGAGGAATCAGAACCCCCTGCCCTCCATACGTAATTAAATCCTGTGTCGACAAGCCTACACTATGGAAAGCATCTGGATAGTCTCCACCGGCAAGCATTAAATTGGTTTTCTCCTTCAAGCCCTCTTGTGAAATCATTTGCCAGTCAATATCCACATTGGTCATTTCTTTATATGTGTTGTAAATCAAGATATCATTCCAATCGGGGGAATCAGATGAGGGAGCAACAAATGTCAGCTTAATTTGATCGTTCACAATCGGAAATCCCTCTTCATTAAAATTCGCTTTTGCTTCATCATCTTTCTCTTTTTCCTCTTCTTTTCCAGTAGAATCACTACTACATGCAGACAACGAGGAAAAGACCAGCAATAACGTGACTACGAATGTGGAAAACTTTTTAAGCTTCAAGACGAGCCCCTCCTAAAATTTTTATATAAAGGTGATTAGCCCTTAAGAGAGCCAATCATAACCCCTTTAACGAAGTACTTTTGGACAAATGGGTACATAATCAAGACGGGAATATTGGCTACTACGACAAGAGCATATTTCATTCCTTCTACAGACATAGCCTGTTGAACGACCGACTCCACCATTGTCGCATCCATATCTGCTACATCCTCTTGAATCAGAATTTCCCGTAAAATCAATTGCAATGGGAATTTGCTACGATCTGTTAAATAGATCAAACCATCAAAAAATGAATTCCAATGACTCACAGCATAAAACAAAGTCATTACGGCGATAATCGGGGTCGAAAGCGGCAAGACAATTCTAAATAGCGTCTGTAAATTCGAACAACCATCAATATGAGCAGCCTCTTCAATTTCATTGGGAATACTTGTTTGAAAGAAGGTTCTCATGATGATCAGGTTATAAACCGAGATCGCCCCAGGAATGACCATTGCCCAAATCGTATTTAACATATGAAGTTCTTTTATAACTAAATAAGTAGGAATCATCCCGCCACTAAAAAACATCGTAAAAATAAGCAAGGCGGTAATGACATTGCGCCCATAAAGGTTTTTTCTTGACAACGCATACGCTCCAGCGGTTGTCATCATTAAATTAATAACTGTCCCCACACCTGTATAAATAAAGGTATTTAAATATCCACGCATCACATCCTTGTTTTTGAACACTTTGGCATAACCATCAAAAGTAATTTCCTTTGGTAATAAGCGAATCTCCCCTTTCAGCAATAATTCTGGATTACTAATGGAGGCACTCAGGACAAATATTAATGGATAAATGACAATTACTAGAATAAGACAAAGTAATAAAAAGTTTACTATTCCAAAGGCACGGTCACCGATCGTTTGTTTTTCCATTCTCTCATTTCCCCCTTACCACAGACTTGTCTCACTGACTTTACGCGATATTTGATTCACTACGACAAGTAAAATAAAGCTGATCACTGAATTAAATAATCCAACTGCGGTCGAATAGCTATATTGCGCACCCATAATCCCTGTTTTATAAACATGGGTCGCAATCACATCAGAAGCTTCCATATTCAATGCATTTTGCATGAGGAACACCTTCTCAAAGCCTACGCTGATAATATTTCCGACATTTAGAATAAGGAGAATGATAATGACCGGAACAATCGCCGGGATATTAACGTGCCTAATTCGTTGAAGCCGACTAGCACCATCCATTCTTGCAGCTTCATGTAATTCTGGAGGTACCCCCGCCAATGCTGCTAAATAAATGATCGAGCTCCAGCCCATTTGCTGCCACACATGAGATAATACATAGATTGTTTTAAACCATCCCGGTTCTGTCATAAAAGATATAGGCTTTATGCCAAAGGCAGATAATAAATTATTCACCATTCCATATTGCGGGTTTAGAAATAGGAACAACATTCCCACAATGACAACGGTTGATAAAAAGTGAGGGGCATAGGTCACATTTTGTACAAGTTTTTTAAAGCGATTTAAGCGAACTTCATTAATCATTAAGGCTAGAATGATTGGGATAGGGAAAGCGACTGCTAATTCGTAAATTCCGATCCCCAATGTATTTTTGATTAAACGCCAAAAATAATAGCTATCAAAAAAACGTGTAAAATGTTTCATGCCTACCCATTCACTGCCTGTAATCCCCTTCGTTGCAATAAAATCTTTAAACCCAATTTGAACACCATACATAGGAATATATTTAAAAATAATAAAATAGGCCAAAACCGGTACGAGAAGCAAATAGATATCCCAATTATTCAAAATTCGTCTCCGTACATTAAATTTCTTTTTTATCTTAATTGTAGTGTTTTGTCCTTTCTCGGCATAAGTACTTTTCATTGTCAATCACCCCTTATTCCAGTTTCGATTTATACATAAACCCTTTGCCTTGTTTCAATTCTATTTTAATAAATCAATTTGATTTTCTTATTCAGTTCTCGTTAAGATTTCGTAAAGGTATCCATTCAAATTCCCAACTGGCTTTTGGTACCATCGGATTTCCACACATATCCGCTGCTTCAATCATTACTTGGTATGTAGCCATTTGGGAAGCAGGAGTGATTGGAGCAGATACTAACCCAGTTGTGGGATCAAAGGTATGCTCGACCATTTTTCCATTGATCCATACTTGAATCGATGAAGGGTCTATACCACTATCGTCATCTTTTAGAGTTAAACTAACCATTGGGTGTTCGTCTTTTATCGTTTGGTTCGGAACAGGCATAGGATGACTAAACACAGGCCCTTCCAAATCTTCTTCTATTTTGACGTATTCAGCTCTCAGATGA
Source organism: Bacillus subtilis (assembly GCF_008764245.1). Lineage (GTDB taxonomy): Bacteria > Bacillota > Bacilli > Bacillales > Bacillaceae_C > Lederbergia > Lederbergia ruris. The sequence continues at coordinate 35,200 of NZ_VTQV01000014.1, read as the reverse complement.
TCAAAATAAAGCACACCTGCATTTTTATTCGCATCATTCGTTTCTGTAATAAATAAATAGCGAACCGTAATCGGGAATGCCGTATTTTCTGCTATATCAGCATAGACATATTTCCATCCCATCCAATTCAAGCCACCGGGTTCTGTGAAATTGAGAGACCGACTTTCTCCGTTTGCATCAGCGATTCCTATACGCAACCAATGATCATTCGAATCCCCGTATACCCATAGTCCAAACCGATAGGGCTCTCCTTCAATTTCTAATCCCTTTTTACCGTTATCATCTAAAAACTGGATCACGGCTTTCGAAGCGCCAGATATATTCGTAAAGTCATAGGTTAATTTTCCGGAAAATGTTCCGAAACGAACGGGCTCAGGTCTAGGAGCTAGCGTCAATGTAACGGAATCAGCAACCGCCCTCTCTCCGTATACGGTCAGCCCTTTCAGCGAATCAAAAGTAGCCAAAGTCTTTGGAGGTTTTCCTACACTGACCTGAATTTCCACTTCTAAGTCCTTATATTTCGCCGTGATCTTTCCCTGTTTGATGTCTTGACTAGCTTGTAAAATTCCCATTGTTGAAACGCTGCCAATCCCCCCTTTAATGGACCAATCTAATTGGTCAGGGGAAACCCATACCTTGTTGCCGGCTCGATCAAAACCGCGAATATCTAATGCGATTTCACCGCCAGGCTCAACAACAATTGTAGGCGGATTCACCTCTAAACGAGTGATTTCTTCGACTACTTGTATAGAACATTGTTGTGAAACCGCTCCTGAATGTACCGTTAGCTCACCGGATCCCTTACTTGACCCTGCTCTAAAGGTGTGATTTTCCTCCATATATCCAATTCTGCCATCCACAGACCAAGTAAGTGTGGAGGGACGAACAGGAACAGCGTTAAAGAAACGATCCTGCCCTTTTACTTCGAATTGGACCTTACTACCTGCCATCACTCGGATTGGAGAATCCGGTTTTACAACTAAACTATTTAATGTGGAAATAGGCGCCATCGTTTCAAAAAACAGTCCATTTCCCACTGCCCGTTCAAAGCCATCAGAAGGGCGATTCACAATGATTGGCCGTTCATCCCCAGGTTGTCGAATGTAACAGGTAGTTGAACCGCCCCCATCAATATTAATGGCTGCTTCCATACCAATGCTTTGCAAATAATAAGCTCCTTCTGCCAGTGTGATCCCATTTGAATGTCCTGGCTGCCTTCCATCTACAACAACAATATATAAACTGCCTTGCTTAATCGCGATCATTGTCCGTGGATGTCGATCACGATTAAGCGAGATCTCCGGATCAAGTATTTCTCGAGGTATTTCTCCATCCCTTAGGAGTACAAACCCTAAAGTTGAGTTACCTGAGATGACATGACGTGCTTCATTTAGACCTTGATTCAACGAAACATTGATGTTGACCTTATCCCCGATCCGCACTTGCTTTTGGATCCAATCTGCCGCAGACCCACTTACAGATAGCACAAGTTGCCCTTTTTCAATTGGCGTATCAGCGGATTGAATAATGGATTCTACCACTCCTGTAACCTGTTTATTAGGAAAGATACGCCCATCGGGAACTTGAATCACAACTTCCACTACACCTTCGGGGGTCCGGGTTGATGAACCGAAACGACGATTATAGAGGAAAGCATGATTCGTATGCTTTAAGTATCTTGTGCGGTTGATTGCCTCTACCGCCATACTGCAACCGCATTCAAACGAAACAGTCGCATTCATCTTCACTCGGTCCTTTAGCAAGGGTTGCCCATTTGCCATAATGGCTAATAACACCTTAATCATGGATGGAGAGGTAAATATTTCACCATTACAAATTTGTAACCCCGTTGGGACTCCTAACCAACTAAAGAAGTCTCCATTTACTCCAGCTACGATATTTTTTCCCTGCTCTATGAGTTCCTTTTGCATATTTCCAACTGTCTCCAAAAATTCTACTTTTCCTTTCGATGAAAATACAATCGGGTTAATATACTGATTATGTGGATCTACTTGAAGAATGTGTATGGATTGCTGGAACTTTTCATTTTGTAAAATTTGCTGGGAATGAGTCATGCCTGGTGCTATCTGAAAGGTGTCCTCCTTCTGTAAACTCCAGGATGACTCATTTGGAGATTCCTCTCGCCTTATATTCTTTTCGCCTCCCAATTCTGGACTTTCTAATAACTCAATATGCTCCGGTATATGAACTGATTTGTTTGACTTGAGCAATTTCTCATCCCCACTCTATGCTAAAATATCGAAAACTTTACGCCTTTATCGGAGAATATGATCCTAATAAATAACGCTCTATGGCCTTAGCCACACCGTCTTCTTCATTTGTCTCTGTGACAACATCGGCGATTTGCTTTAATTCATCATCTCCATTTCCCATGGCAACACCCAATCCTGCCGCTCGAATCAAACGCTGATCATTCAGGTTATCCCCAACAGCCATTACTTGATCCATGGTAATCCCGAGAAGTTCGCAGACTCTTCGTACTCCTGTTTCTTTGGAGATTCCTTTTAACGATATTTCGATATTAATAGGAGCTGAGCGCGTAATCTCTATGCTCTCTCTCGTTTTTAATAACTCTCTTAATCTCTCAATCTCCTCTCGATCTGGATGATGCATCCCGAATTTCAACCAATCTCTTTCGAACATTTCTTCCGTCCAATCTTTTTTATGCGTCAGGCTCTCGACACTATAACCCCAGAATTTTGCTCCTGCTCTCATTGCTTGTTCATGAAGCCAACGAATATCATCCCTCTTAATAAAATGACGTTCCCATAATTGACCCGGACCCTTCCATATTTCTGCCCCATTCACTAAAACCATAGGCGCATCAAGGGCTAGATCATCCCAAATGGCTTCAGTAGTTTGGATTCCCCGTCCAGTTGAAAAGATGACCGTTACGCCTTCATCCACTGCTTTTCGTATCCATTTCCTTGTTTCTTGCGTGATTTTCTTATCATCCGTTAAAACTGTTCCATCCAAGTCAAGCGCTAGCAATTTGTAATTAGGCATTAAATTCAACACTCCTTACCATTCTTTCATCCAGATGAGGTGGTGGCACCTACTGTATGAGTCTCTCTTCTATCACTTTATATCTCCCTCAAAATATAAAGTAATCTCAAGCTAATGTCCGCAGTTGATTCAATCGGCTTACATTTTGAATAAAGAACCCACTTTCTATAAATCAATTTGATTGATTAAATCATAATGTAAACATATGGCAATTTCAAGTCCCTTTTTAAAATCTTTTGAAATTTCTTCCCTCTCTATTTTAAAAATAAACAGGGAAGAGATCGCACATAGAGACAATTTTATAAGTATTTTATTCCTCCTTCTCCACTTCTTTTAACAGTTTCATAGCCTTCTCCGGATAATCCGTAAAAATAGCGGCTACTTTTGTTTCGAAAAACTTGGTCATATCCTCCGCCTTATTAATAGTGAATACTCTCACAGGAAAACCTTTATGTTGGGCCTCTGTAACCATTTCGCGGTCTGTTTCCGGCCGATATGTGTGAAGTGCTTTAGCTCCTATTTCTGCAGCGTATTCCCATGGGTTCTCGAACTTTTTCATATACAAAATAGCACATTCAAGATCTTTATTGATCGAAATGACCCTTTTAAGAGAATCATGGTTAAAGGAGGAGATGATCGACCGATTGCTATACTGATATTTTTCCAGTTCCTGAATCATTTTTTCCTCAATTCCTGTATCTTCTTTGACAGGTTTCTTAATTTCAATATTTAACTCTATATTGGTATCTTGAAGTAACGCCAATACTTCCCGAAAGGTAGGAATCGTTTCACCAGCAAACTCAGGTGAAAATTTAGAGCCAGCATCAAATGCTTTAAGTTCTTCCACCGTATAATCCAAAATCTTCCCGGTCCCATCTGTTGTACGGTCTAATGTATAATCATGAATCACGACCAATTCCCCATCTTTTGTCAGTTGAATATCTAATTCGATTCCATCGACCCCAAGTCTAACGGCTTCCTTAAAAGCTGTGATCGTATTTTCAGGATGAGTCCCTGAACTACCACGGTGTGCAAAAATTTTCGTCATGAATAAAACTCCTTTATATAGAATGTTGCTTTTTTATCTTATATGGGTTCTACCAAACTATGATTCAATATCAATTTCCGCTTCCTTATGACTGTCTAGTTTATTTTTTTCTAGTAAAAGTCCTACGTTCGTAGTCAAAAATGAGACAACAACGGCACATATCACAATCGCGTAAAATCCGGCTCCTATTCCAATTCCAACTCCACCAGCAAATAAAATCATCGCTGCGGATGTAAGTCCTTTTACCTTTAATCCATCCTTTAAGATCATTCCCGCTCCTAAAAACCCTAAACCCGAAACGATTTGCGCCGCCAAGCGCATCGGATCCATCATTTTTCCGCTATTATGTTGACTTAACATTTCTGCACTTTGAATGGATATTATTGTGATAAGCGTACAAGCGACGCAAACATATGTATAGGTTTTGATTCCAGCGGGTTTGCTTTTAAATGATCGATCCAACCCGATTAAAAATCCAAGAACAGCACTAATTACGACCCGCACGAACATCTCTAGATGACCTTGAATATATTCTTCAAATAGAAAATGTAAAAATGACACAATACCCTCTCCTTTTCGCTTTTTCTAGCCTGGTTTCATGATCAACAAAGTAAAAGCATATGTTTTTGCAAGAGGGATAATGTTCATCCAAAAGTAACCGATATAAAGACACCCAAAAAAGAAGATTTATAACACTTCATAAATTTTCAATCATCACTGCGAACTAATTAAGGAGGAATGGGATATTTTAAAATGACATCTTTTCAGATCGTCGGACAATTAACACTGGCAAAAAGACTTCTAAGGGATTTTTATACAAAGGAAAACCCTTAAAAAAACTTAATGGACTGCATGGCAAAATCGGCCCATTAAACTTTTCTAAGGGTTCTCTTCTTCTCCACCCGAATTATTAACAAAAGGGATCAGCACATCCACTAAACTCAAAGTGAATGGACGCGCTTTCAAGAATAATTATATAGCCGAAAAGCAACCCTTGTCAATCTTTTTAGACATTCGGAATTAAAAAGATTGAAACGTATTCTAATTCTTCGCTTTTATGGAAAAGCGAAGGCCCCGTGTTTTGGACTAACGGGGGCATCCATTAAGTTATGCTATTTTAAAACAGCTTGTAATTTCTGCATTTTGTCTACATCAAATGTATTTTGAAGAGAGTTTTGTACCCGAACACCTTTCCCGAAATGATATTGGCCTGCCTTAACCTGTGCATGGATTTTCTCTATGTTATCAGGATCGAGCCCTCCACCTAGTAAAATCTCCGGTCCATTCAGCTCTTTCGCAAGCTGAACTAATGATGTCAATTGGTCTAAACCCTCTAAACACGATGACTTTCCACCAGATGTTAAGATTCGTTTTACATGATCTTTATATGGAATAAAGGTTTCATAAGCCTCATGTAACGAACGTACTTCATCGAAGGCTCGATGAAATGTGATATCCAAATCTGGGTGAGCATTAATGATCGATTCTATCAATGAAATATTTACTGTGTGATTAGGATGAATCGCACCAATCACAATTCCCCTTACTCCTACTTCATACATATACTTGATCTCTTCCAATATGATCTTTATTTCCTGATCCGAATAAATATGACTATACCCGTGTGGTCGTACCATGACTTGAACAGGTATGGTAACATGCTGAAGCACACTTTTAAGAATTCCATAACTAGGTGTTAGACCGCCCTCTTCAATCCCTATCACAAGTTCTAGACGGTCTGCCCCTAATTCTTGCGCCTTTATTGCATCGACATAATTTTGAACAATCACTTCAATTTGCAAAAAAACTACCTCCACATTTCTGTTAAGTCTTAACGAACATTAGATAATGAAAAGACTGTTTTTATTTCTCCTACCTTAGTGCCTGCATCATTTTTTATAGCGGACGTCCTCAGCTCCTTTAAGGCAGCTATTGTCGCCTTATTTTCATAGGCGATTTGCTCCAAGATCGAGGCCAAAATGTTAGGCCACACATCTTCCGAGCCACTTAGAACTTTTAAAGCAAAGGCCATTCTTTCCTTTTTTAATCCGAAACAATAGACTCCTTGAGCGCCACCTTTAGCGACAATATTGGAATCTCTTAATAAAACAGAACAGACAAAACGTGCCGACGCCACAATGTTAGGGTTCTCATTCATTAATTTTGTCATTTCGATTACAGCATTTCTTACTTCCATGTCCTCAATGAGATCCGGACAAGCAAGCTTTAAATAGGTAGTGGCCATGTTTTTCAAGGGTAGTGCAAAGACTGGAACTCCACATCCATCCACTCCGACCTTTATTTTATCCATCGAAATTTCAGCCAAATCAGCAAGAATGCTAACAATTTTTTGTTGAAGGGGGTGATCGATTTTCCAATAGCCTTCCATTGGGTAGTCTAATTCTCGACATACGGCAAGGAACCCTAAATGCTTCCCAGCACAATTATGATATAATTTCCGCTTCTCCTGACGGTTTCGAATCATTTCATTCCTTGGCTTTGAATTTAAAGCAAGGGAGGGGGCACAATACAAATTTTTCTCTTGAACCTTCAACTTCTTTAATAAAGATTCCAATGCATTGATATGATACGTTTCCCCGCGCTGTGAGGCTGTAAATAAAGTAGCTTCCTCATCGGTTAATTGATATTTCTCCTTAATATCTATCATAAAAGCTGGGATCGCTTGAATCGGTTTAGCGGCTGAGCGATAATAAACATACTGTTCCACATTTCCCACAGTATAAACTGTCTCAAGTTGATCATTGACGCCACAGATTATCCCCTCATGGATGTTTTCAACTAAACCCGCTCTTCTTTCTTCTATTAAAGCTTCCATAATCATGACTTCCTTCCTTGCTGTGAATATCTTTTTATTATACATGATTGCCAATGATTCGACAGATACGTTTTAGAGGATGTTCAAAAAGTCCGGTAAAAATGACACTGCGAATTTCTTCGTTGGCTTGCTTCTCCGCTGCTCATGTATCTAAATGCATACATTCCGCTGCTCGAAGGCTGCGCCGCCTCGAACTTCTTGGTCCTTTTTATCCTCCTTTTTGAACTAGTAACTTTATCTAAAAGACCTTGTCGAGATTATATTTTTAAAGGTCATGGGAAACATACGCGTATACGACAAACATCGGAGGTGATGGATATGGCTAAAAGCCAAAACAAGGGAAAGGCGAATCATCAAGGACAACCTGAACCTTTAAGTGGGTCAAAAAAGGTAAAAAATAAAAATCATTCACGGCAAAATCATGCTGGAAAAGGCATGTAGCTTCCACATTATAATAAGGCGCCATGACTATCCCCTTGGCGCTCTTTTTCTTGGTTTAGCGTACTATAAAATTCTAGCTTGCGGATAAGTTGCTTATGTTGTGGTTGACATCCAGGTCCAGCGCCTAGCGGCTAGCAAATTTACGCCTTCCTCCTGCGATAAGTCAACATCAGCTCCTTCGTCGCCGTGTTTCCTTTATCTTGTCAGAAGTCTTTAAATTTGTACGTCGCTGAACAGGCGCTTGCGCTTTTGTTCCTATTTATATAACCACGTTTGCATTGCGGCCCCAATCAAACCCGAATTAGAATGGAGTTCAGAAAGTTTTATTTCCACTTCCTCTACTAATGAGTTCATTCCCATTGTACTGATCTTCTTTTGAACTGAATCAACAATCCATTGCCCCTCACTCATCACTCCCCCACCCAAAACGATTGCTTGAGGATTGAATAGGTGAATTAGATTGACAATGCCATAGCTTAGACCATGGATCATTGTCTGAATGACTCGCCTAGCGAGCGGGTCATCTTGTCGATAAAGTGCAAAGACATCACGACTTGTTACATCAGCAGAGAGCCCCTGTTCTTGCCGTGCTTTCTGCATTCTTTTGGCAATCCAAGTTCCTGATGCATATGTTTCTAAGCAACCATTGAGTCCACAATTACAAAGGTCGCCATTCAAATCAATCGACATATGGCCAAGTTCCGCACCACCGCCCCAATCGCCTCTAAGCAACTGCCCGTTGGTAAAAATTCCACCACCTATTCCTGTACCAAGAGCAAGGCAGATCACCTCTTCATACCCTTTTGCAGCCCCAAAAACAGATTCCGCTAAGGCTAACACATTGACATCATTATCAACGTAAACAGGTAAATTCGTGTAAGTTCCGATATCCCCCCGCAAATTGACACCATTCCAGTCCCTTATATTCGGTGTTCCGGAAATCACCTTTCCTTCATAAAAATGAACTTGTCCCGCTGTACCAATTCCTATCCCTGCAAGGGACAATCCTTGCAGTTCGGACCATTCCACTAGCTCTAAAATAATTGTTTTTAATACAGCTAAAATTTCTTCTCTTCCCATTTTTGGAGTAGGAACTGTTTTTTGATACATCACCTTACCCGTGTCGCTGACAATACCTGATGCTATTTTTGTGCCGCCAATATCTATACCGATACCGTAAACCATGTATTACACTTCCAATTCTCTTTCATTTTTCCGATTCTTTGCAAATTCTAGCTTCGCACTATTTTCAAGTGAGATGATTTTATTCTTTTTACCCACAACAAAAGGGACTTAGACTGAAGTTCTAGTTAAATAGCCAATCGAGTTTATGGATGTGAAGAAATTACTTTTGCGACATCGCCTCCTGTATTTTCGCATTGGATTCTTCTTCAAGCTCGCGCATAAGTGTATTCACGTCAATATCTGTCTCTGCCAGTTTTTTTAAAGCGCCACCAATATCCACGAAAATATCCCACCGACTTTGCGTCTCTTCATATAGGGCCGGTTCCCCTGTAAACCAGGCAGCCCGATTTTTATTCTTATAGTACTCATTATCCACTGCAAATTGTTCAAGAATTGCTGGATCACTAAGCACACTGGCTGATGATCCGTTTTGCACCATCTCTAATTGATTTTCAGGAGAAATATACTCCATTAACACTTGAAAAGCCTCATCTTTATGCTCGCTGTAATTTGCAATGATCATCGGGGACGAACCTAAATAGGGTGTTATGTCTGGCGCATCCGCCCAGACAGGCGTTGGTAACATATCCAAGCTATCTTGATCTTCGAGATCCCCCATTCCCTCATTCAAGAACAAATTTGAAGCGAGCGACATGGCCGCTCTTTTTTCACAAAAGAGACACGAGCCTTCTGTTTCAGGATCATAAATATCAGGGATATTGTAGAAGGTATCCATCATATTAAAATACTGCTTAAATTCTGGTCGATCATCAAATAAAAATTCTCCTGTTTCCGGATCGGTCATATTGATCGCAAACTCTCTTAACGGCATTTGAGCACCGGCTGCAGTATTGCCCCAAGCAAACTCAAAGCCAACATAGTTGAGACCATTTCTTTCACCTGTCATTTGTTTTGCTAATGCAAACACCTCATCCCAAGTCATACTTTTTTCGGGATCAGGGTATTCCACTCCAAACAAATCAAATATCTCTTTATTATAATAAAGGGCAACATGTGAAGAACCATCCGGCAAGCCAATCATTTTTCCATCTTCATCAAGCGAACGAATATAAGCCACAAGGGAGGGGCGTAGCGTTTCTAAATCTAAACCATGTTTAACAGCTAAATCATCGATAGGCTCAATCACATCTAATTCTTTAACCGGCGTCATGTCGTTATATTGAATAATAATATCCGGTTTAACGTTATTAGCATAAATTTCTTGAAGCGACTCCAAAGTATTTTCATAGGGTACATACTCAATCTCTATATTTTCTAATTTTTCATCAATATGATCAAATCTACCGTGAAAGGATTCCTCTCCAAAAGCATAAGCAATTTTGATTGTAACTGGGGCTCTATTCTTTTCAGTTAAATCAGTTGTATCTGATTTATTTGATTCCCCTTTTGAATCACTCCCTGTTTGGTTGGAACAGGCAGCAAAAAGGATCGTAAAGAAAATGAACATAAGGAATGCAAGCCTATTTTTTCTAAGTTCATACATTTTCACAAAATGATCCCCCTTCATCATTTTTCAATTATTAATGCCTTTCTAACGCGAAGTTATCGCTTTGGAGTGAATTATCGTGATTCGAGGCTGAGTCTTCTCCATTTAATCCCATTAGTTCACAATCCTCCCGAGGATTTAAGTTCAGTGTTAAAAGTCCCTATCCCGCTATTTGACATCTATCCAAGTATCTCTAGTCTCCAATGCCTTTTTCCCAGCATCCAGTAAGGCCATCACTTCCAATGTCTCCGCTTTCGGAACAGGGGAAGCTCCTGTCTCAAAGAAAGTAAGGACTGAATCTACTAATCTAGGAAACATGTCGGAACATTGTGGAATCCAAACCCCCTCTCCATTATCAAATTGTAAATGGACTTGAAATTCCGCGTGCTGTATTTGGGAAAACGAGGCCTGGCTTCCATTGTCATATTCTACATGGAGCAAATTGACATGATTTGTGGATAGACTTTTAACACGTTTGGCCCCGACTCCCATCAACGATACAATCATTTCAAATTGATGGACGGCATAATTTTTAAATGTGCCTGGCCCTGTTGTTGCCACATATTCCAATTGTTTTTCGTCTTTTTTATAATTGAACAATTCCGTGGAGAAGCGCAAAGCTGAACTAGAAAATAAAGGAGTACCATATTGCTCAGCTAGCTCAAACATCCGCTTCCCCGTTTCTAAATCAGGCGAAAAGGTTTTATCCATATAAACGGGCTTTCCGGACATGAGCGGAATCTGTCCTAATCGTTCGTGGTGTTCTGGATGATCTGGGGAAAGAACAATTAGATAATCCGACTTCTCCACGACCTCTTCAATCGAAGATAATTCTTGCACCTGCTGCTTTTCACACCAGCTTGCTGTATCCAAACCGCCTTCAAGATCAGTCTCTGCCCAGGCATAAGCAACTTCTATATCTCTCCCTGACTCCCTAGCATTCTCTCTAATCCAATTTGGGTAGTTGTTCGCATGCCATTCATCAAGATAAAAGTCGATAAAGCCAATCTTTTTCATAAAACAATCTCTCTCCCCTTTTCTGAAGATGTATATAAAGCTTCCATCACTTCTGAGGTAACAAGTACATTGTCTATATTTGATCGGCTTTTCACATTGCTCATAGCCGATTGAATAAACCCATCAATCTCTTCATAGAACATGTCTGCCTTGGTATAAGAGGGAATCGTTTCATACAAGACACCATCTTTAGCGGAATAAATTTTAAAATCCCCGCCGTATTGCCATTTGATGCCGGCCTTATCTCCGAGAAATTCAACAAATGTCGCTGATTCTCCGATATTTTGTGCCCATGCTCCATTTAAGCTGACTGTAGGTCCTGATGTCCGGATCAAGCCTGTGACAAAATCGTCCACATCATAGATTCCATTATAATCAGGCGGGCCTGCCCACATAGTGAGATAGGTGTAGTCCTTCATATTCTTTGCCAATTCACTGTGAGCAGTTCCAGATACGGTAAGTATTTTCGGCTGGCCTAAACTGTAAAAAATCAAATCAAGATAATGTACACCCCAGTCAATTAAGACTCCCCCACCTGATTTGGACTTTGTTGTAAACGGTCCGCCAAGCCCCGGGATAGAGCGATGGGCACGGAAAGAACAATAAACATGATACACTTTACCGAGTTCCCCATTATCAATCAGATCTTTAATCTTATTAACCGCTGTGTTATAACGGTTGACAACACCAATATTCAAAATCCGATTATTTCGGTCAGCCGCCGCCTTCATTGCATTCACTTGGTCCATATTTATAGCGGCCGGCTTTTCACATAACACATGCTTTCCTGCATCCAGGCACGCAATCGCAATCTCTGCATGTGTATCATTCGGCGTACAAATCGATACAGCTTCTACTTCTTCATCATTCAGAATATGCTTAAAATTCCCCATAGTATTTGGCACATTAAATCTCTCTGCCAATGTTTCGGCACGCTCAGGCTGAATATCTACAAGGTATTTGACCTCCACCCGTTCGTTTTCAGTGTAAGCTTTTATATGGCTTGGTGCTATTGTCCCACAGCCAATCACTGCCACTTTCACCTTCTTCATTTCTGAAAACCTCCATTTTTTGTGCTAAAGTAATTTTCTAGTAGAATTCCCCACAACTAAAGGGAGGGAAGCTAACACTTCACTTTTTCACGATGAAGTGTTCCCTCACCCTATTCTTGAGCTTTTATCTCCTCTACAATCGCTGCATATTCTTCTCCCATTTCGCGAATATAGGTGACAACATCTTGATCAGAGGTTAAAAATTCTTTTGCTTTTGTATTCATAAACGGCTCAAATTGCTCATCATATTTTGAATAAGGTGGTAATGGAGCCAATGTCTGTTTGAACGGTGCCGTTGCATGATAGGTTTGATCCCGATCCTTTATACTATTTGCTGTGAATTGTTCAAACGCAGTTTGATTTTCAATAACAGGAGGGCTGCCCGCTTGTGATAAGTGAATTTGCCCTTCCTCCGATGCCAAATAGGCAATGACTGACCATTCTGCATCTTTATGTTCACTATGCTTAGTAATGTTTAAGGGTAATGCCCCCCACGTTGGTGCAATATCAGGAAGATCCTCCCATGTTGGGACAGTTGCCAAATCAAAATTGAATCCTTCTTCCCGTGCTAATAATTCAAACCATGGGGCATTCAAAATACTCATGGCAATATTCCGCGGACCATCATGAAAGCCGTCAGGTGTATCACTTGTGTTAATTATATTCGGAACGTTTCGGTACTTATCCAGCAAATCAAAAGATTTTTTCATATTAGGGTCATTTACAAATAGGATTTCTCCCGTCTTAGGATCTGTACCTGGAACACTTAATTGCATAAAAGGTGTGTTAACAGGATCAATCGCTAACCCCCGATATTGAATACCATTTCGCTCCTGTGTTAATCGACTCGCCAATTCTAGTACTTCATCCCAGGTCATCCCATCTTCAGGATAGGGCTCACCAAATAAATCAAAGATATCTTTGTTATAGAACATTGCTCGAACACTATTTTCTAGCGGTAATCCATATAAATGCCCTTCACCAGTAGGGTCACTAGCACGTAGGTTTTCAACGATGCCTTCTTGGAAAATACTTAAATCAAATCCAAACCTCTCAATATAATCATCAATAGGCTCTAGAAAATCAAGTGATGTTACAAGATCTGCCCTTGGTCTTCCAATATGAATATCTGGCATGATTCCTTTGGCAAAGAGTTCCTGTAAATGTTCTTCACTGTCACCACCGCTAATTAATTCTAAAGTGATTTCAGGAAATATCTCCTCTATTTTATCTTTATATCTTATTCTAAACGTCTCATCATCTATCCAAATCATCATTTTTAGTGTGACAGGGTCACCATCATAGGCCCATGGGTCAAGCGATGTTCTCCCGACTGCATTCCCCCCTCCAGTATCACCCACCTTTTCTTCTTGTGTTTTTCCCGAATCACCTTTTTCTCCCGCGCTATCTGAAGAACAGCCGTAAATAAATACAATGCTAAGAAAAAGCATCATCCCTAATAAAAACCACTTTCTAACCCTCACATTCATCAGCTTCATCCTCCTCTAAATTGTTTTTGAAACTGGTTTTAAAAGAAATTCAACCTTATGGGAATAAGACCTATTTCCCCTGACAAACAGGAATATACGTTAATTTCTGTCGGACTCTTGGAAGATATGAATGCGCTATCATGTAAAATTTGAAAATTCCACCTTTTACTCATCCGATCGTTCAAATGATCGCGTATCTGGAACGTATTCCCATTATAACAGGGCTTCAAATTAAAAAGTTTATCCCTTTTTGATATTGCATTGTTCCTTTTTTGTACTTCCTAATAAAGCTTGGTATTCGGTTGGGGAAACGCCGAAGTTTTTTCGAAAGGCTTTGCTGAATGAATGGATGGATTGATATTGAAGTTTTTCGGCTACCTGTGTCACATTCCATTCTCCACTTTGCAGCCACTCAACAGCCTTATCAAACCGTTTACGATTATAATACTCTTGAATCGTCATTCCCATTTTTTTTGCAAAAATTCGGGAAAGATACGAATAATTATAATGTAACTGACTTGAAATCTCTGTGAGATCGCCAATTTGAAGGAGATAGGAATCGATATAATTGATCACCCGGTAGACAATTTGTTCCGTTTTATTGGTATTACTATGAGGATCATAATCCATGGAAAAATTCTTCTGGAAATTCCGATAAACCATGACGATAATTTGCCGTAAATACATCCCCATCATATGGGTGGAATATTGGTCTAAACTAATCAATTCTTTAAAAATATGAATAAAAGGAAGGTCAATACCAAGATGATCTCGTATTATAGATTGTTGTTCCTTATCAAACATTTTTTTAATAAGAAAAAGCGGATCATTCTCAACCTCCCTTTGAGACTCCCACACCTAAGAGTGGTACTAGTGTGGGAGTGTCAATTTTTTCTGATTCCCAAAAGGACTTAGTTAGTCATTGTGTAATTTTCACATTAGCCGCCTAAACAGGACCGATCGATGGCCACTCAAGTTCAATTCCCTCGCTCACGAGCAACATCTGAAAATCTTTTAATAAGCTTTCGTCATCTCGTACTTGACGCGGTTTTAGCTGATTTCTTAAACAATAAGCAGCCAAATAGCCACTCACTTCCCCAATATTCCATTCAACGGGGTGCAAACGGTAACAACCATTGGTAATATGAGTAACCCCCAAATTTTTACAGGCGGGTAATAAATTATTAACTCTAACGGGAATGAGACTACCCAATGGGATTTGAAAAGGAAGACTGGAAATATCAATAAAAGAATGAAGTCCTGTGCTCGGATGGAGATCGATACGATAACTGCCAATTCCAACACTATCCTTAAAAACCTCCGCGCCTGCTTCTCCCCTTACAGCTGTGCTAACATGCTGCTCGAGAACAGTAAATTCCGCCTTTATTCTTCGTGATTCTCGTATATAAGGAAACATCGCCAATCCATCTTCTGTTCCTACTACATCTGATCGCAACCGCAATCCTGGATAACCTTGTTTTCCATCAGGACGGGGTGCTTCGGTTTGCATCCAATATAATAGTGAAAGGCTCAGTTGTTTGGCCCCTTCCAAATGCTTCCGCTTTTCCTCCTCACTGACATCAATAATTGGACCTAACCAATAATCATTTTGTGGCCAATTTATAAGGGAGATATCACTGTTATATAGACCTTCTGAAAAATTAGATTGATCAATTAATCTTCGATACTCCCAGAGAGAAAACTTATCCTCTTCTTTAAAAAATCCATATGTGATCGGATCTAAGGTAATTGGGCTTACTCCAGTCCAATCAAGTTGTTTATTCGGCCAAAACGGAGCCTGATATTGCCGCCAAAAATCATAATCCGTTGGCTTGGGAATTGTAAAGTCTTCCCCTTCTATATAATCAAGCGCAAAGCAATGGGTAATTGCCTGCATATCCATTGGATCAGCCGCTCCCGCTAGAGCATGTGGTTCTCCTGTTTCTTTTTGTGATTCAGCACCTGTTACATACTCAACATGAGCTAAGGGCAATACCTCTCCCGTATCTGTTGCATCTAAAAAATAAGGTGCTGTCAACACGAGGGTCCTATCGATTTGCCTGTTTTCAACTTCAACAGCTAGCACCTGATCTCCGGTTGTTTCTGCTGCCTTTATTGTCGTTTCTTCCATAATCGTCAGTTTCCCACTATGAAGATAAGGAGCCAACATATCCCTTAGAACAGCTAATGCCGCCCGCGGCTCATGAGAAACTCTACTAACACTCGCATTCCCTGGATTGAAAAAATTTTCCCTTCTCGCCTTTTCACTTAGCAGAAAATGATGGCGATAATACCGGCGCACATTTTCCCGAAAACTGCGATAACTGCGCGTACACCCGAATTGTTCAATCCATCGATGTTCATCAGGTGGAACAGCTTGACTTGTCAGCTGCCCACCAATCCATTTCGTCTCCTCTGTCAGGATAACGCTACATCCAGATTTACATGCCGCCAAAGCGGCTGCACATCCCCCTAGACTGCCACCGATGATGACGATATCAGCTGATAGTTCTTGTATAACCATTTCATCTTTCCTTTCCAACCTGAAATCTGATCCTCTATTGACCTATCTTCAGTTTGAGGGCGAACCCAACCTCAAACATTCGGCTCCACGGCAAATGCACATTCTCTAAAGAGATTTTTCCCTCTTTTATCGCTGACAAATGGGTGTCAATAAACTGATTTAATAAATCCTCTACCTGATCTGTTATTTCAGCCTCTCTGTCTTTTAAAAAGCGAGGTGTTAATCCTAGTGATGGAAGGATATGCTGAGAAAGATGCGTTCTAACAATTGATTGATAGCCCCAATCCTCCACAAGGCGTAAATAGAAAAATTCTCTACTCGCCTTTTCATGTCCAGCAGGAAACTCAACTTCGGTCTGTTTATAATAAGAAGCGATAATCGCATGGGCAATCACTGTTCCCATTGTATTTCCATTCGTGTTCCAGCCTGCATAGGACATAAGATGATCGAACATATCCTTTTTTGCCAAAAGCTGCATCAGCGAGTGATCAGCTCCATTCGTTACAGCTACATCTGCCAATGCAATATTTTTCCCTTTATTTGCATACCAAATAAGAGCTTGGACAAATTCTCTAATATTGATTTCTGAAAAGTAGGTACGATGCCGCTTTTCAACTTCTAAACTAGCTTGGGCCATTTCCCTTTGTTCGATTGCAGGTGAATGGACCATTAAAATAAAATGATTTTCTCCCTCATTATGTACATGAACCCCACCTGCAGCTGTTATATGCGATTTAATACTTTCGGATAGTGTCCGATCCTCGTATTTAGGAACGATAAAAGGACCTTTTGTGGAAGAGTAGCGAATAAAAACTTCCGGAACATATTGATAAATATCACAAAATGCTCTAGCAAATAATGTGCATCCTATTTCGTCAGCTCCTGGATAAATATTCACCCTATCTAGTAAATTACGTCTAGCAATCTCGTACATTAATTGCCGTTGTTCCTTTGGCGAAAATCCAAATGGAGCGTTATCATCTAAAGGAACAATCAAGTAATCAATGATTCCCTCCTCCACCAAATTCACCACTTCTTGCGTAACTAAAAAATTGTTTGCTCTCCGAAGGGTAAAATCTTTTTGTACTTCAGCAGGAATCTCTTTTTCAATTTGTGTAAGCTCCAAATATTCCTTTTCACTTAATAAGTTTTGTTCTCTTTTATCCAGTAACCATCCTAGTTGAAAAAGTTTTTCCCCATAATCTTCGTAATAATCGGGCTCTTCTTCACTACTGTTATAAGCAGGAACTCTCATGATCAAATCAAAAGCAAAGATCTTGATATCAGGATGCTTTTTCTTCATTGACCTTAAAGTGGATAACCTCTCCATGCACATCTCATATGTTAGTTGATGAAGACGTGAAGGAACAATCCCTCCATATACAAGCATATCAATCGAAACAAGCAAATGACTAGCTCCCTTCACCTTCTGATCCATCCATGAAACCAATAAGTCTGTGTTAGCAGGTTTTTTCATATTTCCCAATATGGATTTCTCAGGGACAAGCAGCTCTAATTCTGTCATTTTTGCTAATAACTGCGGATATTGATAGTTACAAGGTCGTTCATCTAAAGGAATATAGATCATCTTCTTCATTTTCATCCCTCCAAGTGTATTACCAGTCCTGCAATAAAACACCAAAAAATGTTTATACCTTAGATAAACCATCCCTAATACAGTTTGTTCGACACTGCTTTTGCCGTTATTTTTAAAGCATTCAAAGAACGTTCTTTCTCCTGAATTTCAATATACTTTGTTAGTATATCCAAGACATGCATCTGCGAAATGGATGATGAGAAAGCTCCACCATGTAATGGGCTTTCTTTCGTTGAGGTTAATAATACAATGTCGCCGCATTTTGTAATCGGTGATTTTAAATGCTTCGTAATACAAATAATAAAAGCACCATTATGTTTAGCGATTTCCAAAGCATCCACTATATCTTTCGTACTCCCCGACGTGGAGATGCCGATAACCACATCTCCTTTTGTTGCGACCGCGCAATTCATAGCAATAATATGGGAGTCTGTTGCTGATTCTGCATTTAACCCTAGTCTCATGAATCGATATTGTGCTTGCTGTGCCATAAAACCAGAGGCTCCAACCCCAAACAAATATAATTTATTAGAATGGATGATTTCCTTTCCCGCCTGTTCCAGATCTCTCGTTTGAATGGTTTTCAATGTATTTTGGATGGTTGTCATATTTTCAGCGGTTATCTTTTGAGCCAATGTCTCTAAACTATCCGATTCTGTAATTTCGCCAAATTCCTGGCTATTGGTATCCACCTTATTCTGGGCAACTGCGAGTTTAAAATCTTGATAACCTCTATATCCCAATTTTCTACAAAAGCGAATGACTGTTGTCTCTCCAACATCGGCATATTCGGCTAAATCGGATACAGACCAGTACACCGATTCATTCATGTGGGTCTTTAGCACATCTGCTACTTTCTGTTCTGATTTTGTTAAAGAATTGTAGATACTTGTAATCATGACTTCTGGGTGAATAGATTGGGGTGTTTTATTCAAGGTAATCTCTCTTTCTATATGTTTTGTTTATGTCTGTTTAATCGCTTGGGCAAAGTCTGCAGTAATGAGCTGTGGCCTTGTAATAGCGGATCCAACCACAACGGCATATGCACCTAGTCGAAGAGCTCTTGCTGCTTCCTCAGGAGTCTTAATATTTCCTTCCGCTATAATCGGAGTACCCTTTAATTCTATCGCAAGTGATTCAAGCAACGGAAAATCAGGAATTTCCCGATCTTTTGTATAATCTGTATAACTAGATAACGTAGTAGATATCAAATCGACCCCACACTCACTAGCATAAATCCCTTCTTCAAAGGTGGAGATATCCCCCATGATCAGACATTCGCTTTTCTTTCTGATATACTGAATTAATTCTTTCAGCTCAATATGATCAGGGCGCGTTTGTTGGGTTGCATCCAATGCAATGATATTTGCCCCAACATCTATTAAGGCCTGAACTTCCTTATAAGTAGGCGTAATATAAACAGGGGAATCGGAATAATGCTGTTTAATCAAGCCAATGATAGGCAATTGTGTCGCCTGTTTGATCGCTTGAATATCGGGTACTGTATTGGCCCTAATCGCTACCGCTCCACCCATTTCAGCGGCAATCGCCATTCTCGCCATAAACTCTGAACCATATAAAGGCTCTCCGGGAAGAGCTTGACATGAAACGATGAGCTTTCCCTTAATCTTCTGTAGTAGTTCTATTCTATTCATAAATATTTCCCTCCCGGAACTCTCTGCCTTAGTAATGAAAGAAGCTGTAAAGTTTATTCCTCTACAGCTTATAATTATACAGTACTCTTATTGAATCTTAAGGATTTTTCCATGAAGTTACTTAGCAAATAGATGAGAATTCATCTTATTCCCAAATTCCTTCTCGGCTGTTCTCCTTGATTGCTTCGTTATACTCGTCAATTACTTCTTGACCGCCTTTACGCAAATACTCCTCTACCATTTTGTCCCAATCGGAAATGGGCATATCTCCGCCAATCATTTTTGATTGAGCATTGGTTAAGATTTGCGAAAGATCTGCTCCCTTATTCATATCTGTCTCGGAAATAAGGCCTGCTGTCGGATCAGCGTAATGTTGAATCCCTTCATGCATTTCAGAATACTTCTTAACCAGATCAATTAGCTGAGGCGTTTTATAAGAATTCCAATCTTCTGCTGCTGCAGGTGTTTCCGGCCATCCACGTGCATCAATCAAATAGGACTTCGGTTGATTATTCTTGTCAATTGTCTTTGCTTTGCCATCCTCCATCTCATACCCTTTTCCCTCGAGACCATTTAACCAATCGAAATCTTCATTATCCGGATTTCTTTCCTCCCAAGGAATAAATTGCTTACCTAATCGAAGAATCTCCAGCATTTTTTCAATTTTGGCTGTATCTCCTTCATTCGCTTTAGAAAAAGCAACTAGACCAAGATAACCGATTTCAAATGGATAGCCTTCCGAGCCATCAGGTGCTTTAAATGGAGGAATTGGCACCACTTCAGCCTCTGGATTGATTTCGACCAAAGTTTCCATATTGGCGTCTGACATACCATATTGAGTTCCATAATATATTCCCGCTTTTCCAGAATAAAATTCTTTATTTGTATCATCATGGCTCATTAAAGCAAAATCTGGTGTAACCGCCCCGTCTGCATATAGGTCATGAAGCATTTCCACAATTTCTTTACGTTCCTCTGAAATAAGACCCGGGATATACTGTCCTTCATCGTTCTTATGATACCAAGATCCGCTGTAATAAGCACCGAAAGAATAATCTGGGCTTAAACCTGATCCAAGCACTAATCCGTAAGTATCCTTCTTTCCATTTCCGTCTGGATCATCATTCGTGAATGCCAAAGCCACCTCTTTTAATTCCTCAAAATTAGTTGGAACTTCTAATCCTAAATTGTCTAACCAATCCTTACGAATCATTGGTGTCAATGTGTAAGCCGGATAATAGGTTGGTATACCATAAACCTTCCCATCTACCTTCATTGCTTCCCAAACGTGAGTCGGAATATAGTCTTTGTATTCAAGATCATCAATATAATCATCCAGTGGCATAAAGGCCCCTTGCTTTGCAAATTTATAATAATTTAATCGTGTAGGTCCTTGTGAACGAAAAGCAATCATATCAGGAATATCACCAGACGCCATGACTGCTGATAGCTTTTCATTATATTCACTTTCGGGTACAAACTGCATATCATAATTTATATTTAACTTGTCATTAAGCATTTTTAGGCCCTCGCCGTCCTTTGCGGGAGGTTCGCTCCAGGTATAGCCGATTGCCTTAATTTGGTGAGTTTCATTTTGTTCACTTTGGCCGTTGTCTTTACTTTTTTGACCGCCGTCCGCATTGGTGCCCCCTTTATCAGAGGAACAGCCAATAGCAAAAAATAACAAACTAGCTATAGTCGTAAACATGAATAAATATTTCATCCTACGCATTTTTTGACCCCATTTCAAATTTTATTTCCAATTGAGCTTGCAAATGACCGTGAGGCGAACCGTCGCATAAACTCTTATCATCTAACCTTTGATAGATCCCAACATCACCCCCTTAGCAAAATGCTTTTGTAAGAATGGGTAGACGACTAAAATCGGTAACGTTGCCAGTAAAATAGCTGCCATTTGTACGGTATCAGGTGGTGGTTGCAGTTCTGTTAACATCTGGCTCGTGCCTAATGCCGCATCAGGCTTATTGACGATCACAATTTGACGTAAGACAACCTGTACTGGCCATTTTGCCGGATCATTTAAATAGAGAATGCCAGTGAAATAGGTATTCCAATGGCTCACCGCATAAAACAATCCGAAAGCGGCTAAAGCCGGCTTGGACAATGGAAGAATAATGCGACGATAAATTTGCAGATATGTGGCCCCATCCAAAATGGCCGCCTCATTTAATTCTTCTGGTATACTCTTAAAAAATTGCCTCATCACGATTAAATTAAATGGACTAATCGCAACAGGAAGGATTAATGCCCAGAGTGAATCGAGTAACTTTGTTTCTTTCACCACTAGATAAGTAGGGATCATCCCGGCGCTGAATAGAAAGCTAAATAAGACCATGAACATGAAAAATCGTTGTCCAATAATAGGTCTTGAAAGAGAAAAAGCCATAGTAGAGGTAAATAATAAGTTCACAAGAGTGCCTATAACCGTCACAAAGATGGTCACGACAATGGACCGCAGAAACGAATCAGAACTTAAAATATATCGATAAGCATCTGTTACCCATTCTTTCGGCCATAGCAACAAATCACTTTGCATGACATCTTTCATTGAAGAAAAAGACACAACAAAGATGTAAAACATCGGAAATAACATGGTTGCCGCGATTAAAGCCAAGACAACGGCGTTAACAATTTCAAATATTCGCTCTCCTTTTGTTCTATGAATCTTCATTTATAACACTCCTGTACCGGTTAATATAAAGAATCTTCTCCGAATCTCTTTGCGATCGTATTGGCCAACACAACCAGTATTAAGCCTACTACTCCTTTAAACAAACCGACAGCTGTGGAGAAACTAAAATCAGCTTGTTGAATTCCTTTAAAATAAACAAATGTATCTAACACATTCCCAATCTCCATATTAAAGGAATTTAACATGAGGAAGATTTGTTCAAATCCACTATCCATGACATTTCCAATCCTCAATATGAGTAAAATAATAATGACATTTCGTATTGCTGGTAAGGTTACATGCCAAATCCTTCTCCAACGACTAGCCCCATCCATTATTGCTGCTTCATAAAGTTCGGGACTAACACCGGCCACGGCAGCCAGTAAAATAATCGTGCTCCAACCCGATTCCTTCCAAATCACTTCAAGAATAACCAATGGCCTAAAAAAGCCTGGATCTGATAAAAAACTAAACGGACCGATCCCAAAGAGTTCCTGAATAAGACTATTTACGAGACCATTACTTTTTAAGAAGATAAATACAATACTTATGACAACTACCCATGAAAGAAAATGTGGCAAATAGACAATCGACTGAATCACTCGCTTATAGGCTTGATTTCGAACTTCATTTAGCATTAATGCAATAACTATCGGCACGGGAAATACGAATAAAATTTGTAGAAAAGATAAGGCTAATGTATTCCAAATTACCCTTAAAACTTCATCGTCTGCAAAGATGGTTTTAAAATGCTTAAGCCCTACCCAATCACTCTCAAGAAAACCGACAAAAGGATTAAAATCTTTAAAGGCTAAAACAATCCCAAACATCGGGGCATACTTGTAAACGATAAAATAAAGCAACCCCGGCAACAAAAGAAGGAGTAAATGACGATCTTTCCATAATCGAAGTCTAAATTGTTTCATTTTACTTATATTTCTTTGTATCGGTACGTCAGGTACGATTTCATTTTTCATTGCAATAGAATCCCCCTTCTCTATAAATTGAGATCACTGTGGTTCCCTATAAATGATTAAAGAGTACTGTCTTTCTCTCATTCCCCTATGGAAAAACAACAAAGGATTTTGTAAGCGATTTCTAAATTTCATTAAAAAATAAGGTGGAACGTTCCTCCTTTTTTATTATTATTTATGGAATTTATCTCCATTTTACCATCTTTCTGTTTTTTGTAAAGTGCCTATTTTCAAAATCACCACTTCTCCCTCTTTAGAATACCTCCTTCCTCTTTCATTAAAATATCAGCTATTGTTTCAATCCTATAAGAAGAGCAGGAGTTTTCCAGTCCACACAGAATATTTTAAACAACGTCATTTTTACACGAATAGAGGGAGATAAATGAGCAGAAATAAACCGCTTATTCAAGTCGAAAAATTAGACAAACACATGAAAGCCAATACAGTAACTGGGGATTCCCTACAATGGCATAATCCGAAACAGTCTCCATTTGAGATTAATGGTTTCGCTTGGTTTAAGGAGGAAGAAATATTTCGGAGATTACCATTGCAGCCTAAATACGAAGTGACGGAGGCTGTCGATATTTTAGCTAATTGTACAGCTGGGGGCCAGGTACGCTTTCGGACCAATTCCAAAAAGTTAGCAGTAAAGGTTAGATTACAAGGAAAAGCCAATATGTTTCATATGCCAGCCACTGGACAATGTGGATTTGACTGTTATATAGGAGAACCAGGGGAACAACGTTTTGCAGGAGTGACAAAATATGATCATACTCAAGAGCAATATGAAGTAACCTTATTCGAAAGGCAAGAAGAGGACTCAGTTCTGATTACTTTAAATTTCCCGCTCTATCAAGGGGTGAAGGAATTGTGGATTGGCCTTCAAGCTGGATCAGCCATCCAACCTCCCCCACCATATCCAAGTGAAAAGAGATTGATTTTTTACGGAACCTCCATTCTTCAAGGGGGCTGTGCCTCTCGACCAGGTATGGCGTATACCAATATATTAAGTAGGACATTGAACAGAGAGATTATTAATCTCGGATTCTCAGGAAATGGCAAGGGAGAAGCCAATATGGCTAAACTCATTCGGGAAATAGAGGACCCCGCTTGCCTTGTATTGGATTATGAGCCAAACTGTGTCAGTACGGCTTTATATAAAGAAACTTTGCCAAGGTTTATCCAACTTTATCGGGAGGTTCATGCAGAGGTCCCTATTTTGGTGATTTCCAAATATCCATATGCCCATGAAATTGTGAACCCAGCCTTACGGGAAGATCGATTAGAGCGCCTTTCCTTCCAAAAGCAACTGATTCAGCAATTACAAGAAGCGGGCGATCAGCGGCTTTATTTTTATGATGGAACCGACCTTTTAGGTGAAAATGGCCATGAAAAAACGGTCGATGGCTCCCATGCCACTGACTTAGGTTTTATGAGCATAGCGGAGAAACTGACCCCGATCTTACAAAAAATCGTAAGCAAGTAGCTATGGAAGTTTGAGAACACTAAAGCTCCGCTATATAGCCTAACTTCAGGATCCACCAACAATCCAATATGACCGATTTTGTGATGCCTCACCATTTTGGGCTCTATAGAACTGGTTATATGACCGATCCAAAGTGTTCCCGAGCAAAACGGGCATATAGAGCGCCGCTATGTGACCAGTTCAAGGAACTTTTCCTAACTTTGGGTGTTTACAACGAACTAAGGGGAACGGTTTTTTCCACCTAGCTTCAAAGCACTTTACACACTATTCGCAGAAGCTTTTAGGAACAAAAATAAGGCAGGATCTCCTCGCTAGACCCTGCCTGCTTCATTATGATTTCAACCCTTTTGGTGTCACCTTGTCTTCCAGCTTTTTCAAGAGGAAATCAAAGACGATCGCTAGAATAGCTGCCGGGATGGCTCCAGATAAAATGAGGTTTTTATCCATTACATTCAATCCGCGGATAATTAAATCACCTAGACCACCTGCCCCAATAAAGGTTGCTAAGGCTGCTACTCCAATCGTTAATACTGTCGCTGTCCGAATCCCCGCCATCAAAATGGGCAAGGTCAATGGCAGCTCTACCATAAATAAAATCTGCCTGGATGTCATTCCCATTCCTTTTCCGGCATCAACCAAGGACTTATCGACACCGATAATCCCGGTATAGGTGTTTCTGAGGATTGGTAGAAGGGCATATAGCGTTAGGGCAATAACAGCAGGGACTTTGCCGATTCCGAATAATGGGAGCATGAAGCCTAGCAATGCTAAGCTGGGAACGGTTTGAATAACGGCCGCTATCCCTATCACAAACTCAGCCACCTTTTTATTTCTTGTCAAGACAATGCCGAGTGGCACGGCGATGGCGATGGCAATAATCATTGCAACCCCAGCCAAAAATAGATGTTCTTGAAAGGCAACCCAGATGGCATCTTTTCTTTTAATAAATGTTTCGATTAGTTCCATCAGTCATCCCCTCCATTTCCGTTCATATCGGCTAAACCACGTATCATACTTGATCTTGTGACAAGTCCAACCAACTTCCCATTATCTACTACCGGAATAGCACTCGAATGACTCTCGGTAAATATTTCCGCTACATCTGTTAGAATCGCATCAGACGTTAATGTTTTGACATTTGTCTTCATAATATCGGAGACAATTAAATCTTCATTTCGATAATTTTCTTTTAAAGAGTCAAGTGTTGCCACCCCATAAAATTGTTTGTCTTTACCTGTTATAAATAAATTATCCACTCGTTTTTCTCTCATTATATGAAGAGCGGAAGCAAGTCCTCGTTTTGGTGAAGCAGTCACAACTTCTGTATACATCATATCACCTGCTGTCGGCAACTTGATTTCTTGGTTTAGGCGTTCTTCTCCAATAAATCCTTTGACAAAATCATTGGCTGGACGCCTCAGGATTCTCTCTGGGGTATCTACTTGAACAACTTCTCCATCTTTCATAATAACAATTCGATTGGCAATTTTAATTGCCTCGTCCATATCATGTGTTACAAAGACAATCGTCTTTTGAATTTCTTCTTGAAGATTAACAATATCGTCTTGAAGCTGCTCACGACTAATCGGATCCAACGCACTAAATGGTTCATCCATCAATATGATATCCGGTTCCGCCGCTAAAGCCCGAATGACACCAATCCTCTGTTGCTGTCCGCCACTTAATTCAGAGGGATAGCGTTTTTTAAAGGTAGAGGGATCTAAGCCAACAAGATCTAATAATTCATCCACTCGTTTTTTCGTTTTTTCCACATCTGCCTTTTTCAACTTCGGCACAAGGGAGATGTTTTGCTCAATCGTCATATGGGGGAACAAACCAATCTGTTGAATCACATAACCAATATTTCTGCGTAATTCAACTGGATCAGCTTTCGCAGTATCTTCCCCGTTAATCAATATTTTGCCCGCAGAAGGCTCCGTTAACCGATTGATCATTCTCATTGTAGTCGTTTTTCCACAACCACTCGGTCCAATTAATGTGACCAGTTCTCCCTTTTCAACCTCTAGATTAATATTTTTAATTGCTACAAAGCCATCTTTATATTGCTTTTTTACATTTTCAAATTTTATCATAGGAGTCCTCCTCTTCTGTTCTACCGATTTTCGGTACTTAACTCGCATTATTTAATTAATCGATCAGTCCTTCTTCTTTTAAAAATTCAACCGCTACATCTTCTGGCTCTTTATTCTCTAGATTGACTTGAACGTTTAATTCCTGCATACGCTCATCATCTAAAACATCACTTAATTCGTTTAATGTATCTTCCAATCCTGGATTGGCATCCAGAACCGCTTGGCGAATAACCGGAGCCGCATAATAAGGTGGGAAAAAGTTTTTATCATCTTCTAAGATTATTAAATCATACTGCTTAATCCTTGGATCTGTAGAAGTGCCAGCAATTACATCAATTTCGCCGTCCCTGGCCGGCTCATACATTAAATCGGAATCAATATTTACTTGTTTTGCGAAATCAGTACCGTACTCCTCCACGAACGCGTCATAGCCATCATCTCTTTCAAAAAACTCTGGATCTGCTCCAAAAGATAGCTCAGAGGCGTGTTCCGCTAGATCAGAAAACGTCTTGATCCCTAATTCTTCTGCCAATTCCTTCCGTACGGCTAATGCATACGTATTATTAAAACCCAGTGAATCTAACCAAGTAATATTAAATTCGTCCTCATAACCCTTTTTCGTTTCATCATAGATTTGATCTGGGCTCATACCTGGCACATATTCTTCATTTAAGACATTCAAATAACCAGTTCCTGTGTATTCCACATATAGGTCCACTTCACCCTGTTTCATCGCTTCATGGATGACAAAGACCCCACCCAAAGCTCCCTTTACTTCCACATCTAGATCTGTATTGGCCTTAAGATATTCTGCCAATACATGGGTCATAATAAGCTGCTCAGTAAATTCCTTCCCTGTAACAACAATCTTTCCCGATTTAGCCTGATCGCCGCCGCTATTACCACAAGCGGCCAACATAAATAATAGAATACTGATCAGCGAAATCGCTGCGAGCTTTTTCATATCATAAATCCTCCTGGTGTTTTTTCTATTTTTGAAAAAGTCGTGCACTTACTAGTACACAACTCACACTATTTAATTAATCGATCAATCCTTCTTCTTTTAAAAATTCAACCGCTACATCTTCTGGTTCCTTATTCTCCAGATTAACTTGACCATTTAGTTCCTGCATACGCTCATCATCCAAGGTATTGGCTAATTTATTTAATGTTTCTTCTAGATCAGGATTAGCGTCCAACACTGCTTGGCGAATAACAGGTGCAGCATAATAAGGAGGGAAGAAACTCTTATCGTCCTCTAAGATCACTAAATTATATTGAGTAATTCTTGCGTCTGTTGAAAAGGCGGTAATAACATCAACTTCAGCGTCTTTTGCTGCCACATACATTAAATCTGGATCAATATTAACTTGTTTTGCAAATTCTAAATCATACTCTTCCACCAATGCATCATAGCCATCTCCTCTTTCAAAAAACTCGGGATCTGACCCGAAAGTTAATTCAGAGGCATGTTCCTGTAAATCAGAGTAGGTTTCAAGTCCCAACTCTTCAGCCAACTCCGATCTTACAGCCAAAGCATAAGTGTTATTAAACCCTAGTGGCTCCAACCAGGTTGCATTAAACTCTTCCTCATACCCTTTTTTCGTTTCATCATATACTTCATCTGGACTCATGCCTGCTTTATATTCCTCATCCAACACATTTAAATAACCAGTCCCCGTATATTCAACGTATAGATCAAGATCGCCTTTTTTCATTGCTTCTTGAATGACAAAGACTCCTCCAAGAGCATCTTTTATTTCAACATCTAAATCAGTATTCGCTTTCAGGAATTCAGCATACATATGAGTCATAATGATTTGCTCCGTATATTCCTTTCCAGATACAACAATTTTTCCTGCTTCCGCTTTATCACCTCCGCCATTGCCACAAGCAGCCAAAATAAGTAATAAAATGCTCAACATCGAAATTGATACCAACCTTTTCATACCATAAAACCTCCATAATATTTTTATCTCTTAAAAATCTACATTAATCATCTCTTTATGCTATTATCTCATTTTTCAGTATTTTCTTTCGATGATTATATTGCATCCCTGCTTAGAAGCGAAATATCGGTTTCCTGCAAGCAACAACTGATTGTGAAGTAAATCACAAGTATTGTTAAACCATTCTTTCCTTGATTTTTTACCATTGTTTAAGGAATTCAACAGAATTTCAGTCTATTATCCCGACGTTGGATGAGCTTGAAGGATTTTCATTAATAGAAGTGGACGAACGGAGTATAGCGTTCTAAAAATCCTAGCGTTTACATGATCTTGTTTCCCTCAATCATTAAAGATATTTATTTTAGCTCAAGTTATCCTCATATTTTTAACAGGCGCAAACAAAGATACATCTAATGAAAGTATCGTCTTTTATTATATAGTTTTACGGAAGGATCTACAATTCCCTTAATACGGCTTATCGCTCTATTATACTCCAATACTTGGATTGAGCCGATATCATTAGTTAGGTTCCTCATAAGTTCGACCATATCCTTCATAATACGAACAAATACTTGAACACTATTTTTAATACCCGATATTTAAAAACATAAACATTGACCGCTTGCACCCTAATCGGTATTGTATGATTATGGAAAAGGGGAGACTTTTCAATCAGTGGAGATTACTACCCGTTAAAGCGGGAAAAAGTAGAGGAGGAGAAAAGTTGAAATACTTTCCAATTAAAAACACAAGCTTAAACGTTTCCAACATTGTGATGGGGAATATGCGTATCAATGAACTGACTAAAGTTGAGATTGAACATTTGGTTCGCACAGCTATGGAAGAAGGTATTAATTTCTTCGATCATGCGGATATTTATGGTGGGGGAGAATGTGAATCCCTTTTCGCTGATGCCATCCAAATGAACGCAAGTATCAGAGATAAAATGATTTTACAAAGTAAATGTGGCATTAACACGAAAGATAATTATTATGATTTTTCTAAAGAGCATATCATCAAATCTGTAGAGGGAATCTTAAAAAGACTGAAAACCGATTACTTAGATCTCTTACTGCTCCATCGCCCTGATCCTCTAATGGAACCCGAGGAAGTGGCGGAAGCTTTTGATGAATTACATAATAGTGGAAAGGTCCGCTATTTTGGAGTATCAAATCATAACCCAATGCAAATAGAATTACTACAAAAATATGTATCTCATAAATTAGTTGTCAACCAATTACAGCTGAGTGTGGCTCAGGCGGCATTAATTGATTCTGGTATTGCTTTGAACATGCCTGTCGATCAATCGATCAATCGTGACAGCAGCATCTTAGAGTATTGTCGTTTAAAAGATATCACGATTCAAGCGTGGTCTCCTTATCAACAAGGATTCTTTGAAGGGCCTTTTCTTGGGGATTTAGAAAAATTCCCGAAATTAAATCAAGTGATCGATGAATTAGCTGAAAAATATGGTGTCACCAATACGGCGATTGCATCCGCTTGGATTACACGCCATCCGGCTAATATTCAAGTTGTCCTTGGAACGACTACCCCGCAGCGGATAAAAGATGCCTGTGCTGGTTCTGAAATCAACTTAACAAGAAAAGAATGGTACGACCTTTATAAAGCAGCTGGCCATATCGTTCCATAAGTTTTACACTCTCTTCCCTCGTATGTAGGGGGAGAGTTTTTTGTCGTGCAATCCCACGCAAAGCATTCTCACCTTAGCATGATAAACTACTTCCCCAATTCCGGGCACGATTCACACCCAACCGGAGTTTCAACCAATTAAAAATTCTTATGATCACGCAAACAATTATCAAGGAAGTGCACTTCCCCTCCCCACTTTTGAAAACTCCTATAAAGTCGCTTGTCCTAGGTGTATAATAAAGAAAAGATGACTCACTTCGAATATTCAAAGGTGGTGTTCACCATGTTAAGTTCGGCACAACTTTGCTCTCCCTCATTAATCCAAATGCTCCATTCCATCGTCCATCAAGAAAAAGATTTAGGAAAAGGAGAATATGTATTCCAAGAAGGAGATCAGGCTGACTTTCTTTTTATCATAAAGTCAGGTAAGGTTCAGATTGGCAAAGTCACACCAGATGGACGGGAGATAACCTTTCGAATTTGTAAACCGGAGGATTTTATTTGCGAGGTCCCACTCTTCTGCGATCCCACGCCCTTTACGGTCTATGCAAAGATGCTAGAAGCTGGGATCATTCATATCATTTCAAAAGAGGATTTGGAAGAACAACTTATTCTTCAACCCCATTTGAGCATTGAAATGCTGAAATTAATGAATATACAAAACCAGCAAAATCAATCTAAATTTCGGGACTTAGTTTTACATGGAAAAAAAGGAGCGTTATACTCTACTCTTATTCGCCTAACAAATAGCTATGGCGTTGAGCAGGAGGATGGCATTCTAATTGACCTCTCCCTGACGAATCAAGAGCTCGCTAACTTTTGCGGGATGACGCGTGAGGTTGTCAATCGTTTGTTAAACGAGTTAAAAAAGGAAAATGTATTAGCGATGGTCGATGGGCGCATGATGATTTATGATCTTTCTTTTTTAAAACGAGAAATACATTGTGAAAATTGCCCGCTTGAGATTTGTAATATTTTTTAATTACCATCCAGCATTAATTCTATAAAGGCTTTTAATATTCTAGTCCGACAATCAAGAATTCTTGATTGCCGGACTTTTTTTGTCTATTTCTTGAAATCTCTCTTCCTAACGGGGTTTTGTGACTTTTCTCACAGACTAAGCGTACCTTCTACAACTACATTTAGACTATACGATCATGAGTGGAGGTAAGGATAAATGAATAAAAAAAATAGCCATTCGGGACCTGATTTAAAAGGTACACTCATCAGTGTGTTTGTCGTCGGAATTATTATTTGTGTGATGTGGTTTGCCGTTTATGGATTGTATGTTTCCAGATAAAGGTAAAATCTAGTTCCCTGAAGTTAATGAACTTCTTAAAAATGAATTAAAGGTAGGTGTAATCATGCATTTGCATAAGTATGAAAAAGTTTGGCTCATTTTTGGTATCCTTTCGCTTATTGTTTTTTTAAGCATTGTCGGCGTCACCGCATTTGCACACGGTCATACGCCTGCAGGTGGAATGGATGTCATCGACCCTGAAATAGTGGATGAAACGGCTCCATTTAATGAACCCGGTGTGAAACAGATTGATAAGGATACGTATGAAGTGGTGATTGTGGCTCAAGCCTTTGGCTATAACCCTGCTAAAATAAGTGTTCCTGTCGGGAAGGAAATTATTTTCACCTCAACAAGTAAGGATGTTGTTCATAGTTTTACGATTGAAGGAACAAAAGTCAATATGATGGTGGTGCCCGGACGCATTACACATAAAAGTTACACTTTTGACAAAGCTGGAAATTATTTAGTGATCTGTAATGAGTATTGCGGAACAGGACATCATTTTATGCAGACAGAGATTGAGGTGTATGAACCATGATCGGAATTCAAGATCGAAAACTTGCTTTATCTAACATTATTGTCGCTTATATCGCTTTTATCATTGGAACATTTTGTGGTCTCTTACAAGTTTTCGTTCGTAATGATGCATTAGATTTGCCAACTTGGCTAGATTATTATCAAATTCTCACAGCGCACGGCGTATTATTAGCACTTATCTATACAACATTTTTTATTTTTGCTTTTCTTATTTCCGGTATGAGTAAGTCATTAGGGAACTTTGGACCAAAGGTTCGTCGTACTCTATGGATAGGATTTGCTGTAACAACGATCGGAACCATCCTTACGACGGCACTCATTATTTCAGGCAAAGCTTCCGTGCTTTATACCTTCTATGCCCCATTAAAAGCAAGTGGTTGGTTTTATATTGGGCTTGCTCTTTGGGTCATTGGAACTTGGATTAGTTCTTTCGCTTTGATTGGCCACTATAGCGCTTGGAAAAGAAAACATAAAGGAGAATTAAGTCCATTATTCGCCTTTATGACGATTACAACTATTATCCTTTGGCTTATCGCTTGTCTAGGGGTCGTTGCGACCGTTGTATTTCAATATATTCCCTGGGCATTTGGCTGGGTGGGTACAATTAATGTAGAACTCAGCCGTTCGTTGTTTTGGTATTTTGGCCATCCGCTCGTCTATTTCTGGCTATTACCTGCATACATGGCGTGGTATGTCATTGTACCGAAATTATTAGGAACGAAAGTATTCAGTGATTCTTTAGCCCGTTTAGCGTTTGTACTTTTTATTCTATTTTCATTTCCAGTTGGATTTCATCACCAGTTAACAGAGCCGGGAATCTCGAGCTTTTGGAAGTTTCTCCAAGTTGTTTTAACATTTATGGTGATTATTCCATCACTCATGACGGCATTCTCAATCTTTGCCACCTTTGAAATATCAGGAAGGAAAAAAGGCGGCTCAGGTCTGTTTGGATGGTTCACAAAGTTGCCATGGAAGGATGTCCGTTTTACGTCCATCTTTATCGCCATGCTATTCTTTATCCCAGGGGGCGCTGGTGGAATTATTAATGCAAGCTTTCAATTAAATGAGCTTGTTCATAATACACTTTGGATTGTCGGACACTTCCATATCACTGTTGGAGCTCCGGTTGCCATGACCTTTATGGGAATAACATTTTGGTTGATCCCTTATTTAACGGGACGCAAACTAACCAAGTCTATTCAAAAGCTCGCTTTTATCCAAATTATTACTTGGTCTGTCGGAATGTTATTAATGTCCACTGCTCAGCATATTCTCGGATTGTTTGGAGCACCAAGAAGAACAGCCTATGCTGGTTACAACGGTCACCAAGTAGCCATGCAGTGGTTTGATGGCATTCTCTCCAATCATGTCACAATGGCGATTGGCGGAACGATCTTATTCTTATCAGCTATGTTACTCGTTTATATTGTTTGTAACTTAATGTTTTTTGCGCCTCTCGCCAAAAAGCCTGTCGAGATGACTGAATTTCCGATGGCA
This sequence comes from Bacillus subtilis, assembly GCF_008764245.1. Taxonomy (GTDB): domain Bacteria; phylum Bacillota; class Bacilli; order Bacillales; family Bacillaceae_C; genus Lederbergia; species Lederbergia ruris. The sequence continues at coordinate 1,643 of NZ_VTQV01000014.1, read as the reverse complement.
GAAAGTGATACTGCTAACACACCGAAATTTTTGGAGAACTGGTGGCTTTGGATTGGCATTGCCCTTTTATTAATCGTAATGGCGTACGCCTTCCCACTTGCCGAGATGATTCAGCACTCACCTCCAGGCTCCAAAGGACAAATCACTTGGTAGGAGATGAGAAAAAATGTTTATGGCAACAATTGGTTTATTATTAGTAGCCACAGTTATGACCATTATGACTGTAGAATTAAATTCTCCAGGCGAGGAATAATTTTTAAAAAGAGGATGTTCAAAAAGTCCGGTAAAAATGACGCTGCGAATTTCTTCGTTGGCTTGCTTCTCCGCTCCTTGGAAAAGAAAACCACTTTTCCGGCGTGCGATGCGGTTTCGGGGAAGCTTTCCTTGTGCTCATGTATCAGGATAATGATCTTCTGCTAAATTCGCCCACGTCCTGTGGGCAACGCAGAAGTCAGTACATCCTGTACAAGTCCGCTGCTCGAAGGCTGCGCCGCCTCGAACTTTCGACGTACAGGATGTACTAGTGTCGGCGTTGCTGACAGGACGTCAGCGCCTTTAGCCGACTTGGTCCTTTTTATCCTCCTTTTTGAACACGCACTAAAAAGAGTCTCTCAATAGGGACTCTTTTCTAGCTTTATACGGAGGCTATTAAGGTCCTTCTTCCATTTCAGCCTGATATAGATTCGGGAGTACTTTTTTTATTTCTTCCTCGTTGCTTTGCAATGCTTCCATCCACAATTCAACTAACCTTCTTCCGTTAATTAATTCTATATCTAGGTCTTCCGCATATTCCTTTGCAGCATCTGTAAAGGCAGATGTTGTAATGACATATCCGCCAACGGCTTGCTTTTTTACCATATTTGAATGGATTAGTGCAATTGGTTCAAAACCAACATCGTCCTTCCAACACTTCACTTGACCAAGAAATAAGCCTTCTTCTGTTTTATGTTTAAAATCAACCCCAAAATCTCGTCTCGACGGAAGGACATCTGTTTCTCCTCCCTTTGCTTTCTCAAAAATATCGGCCACAAAGTCTTCGAAAATGAGGGGGTCCTCTTTAATAAATTTCTTAGTATAATGAGGGCCAGCTTCCCCATCTTGTTCGTCACCTTCGGAGGATATCTCTTCCTCATGCTTAAATCTTAGATATAGTCCCATGGCCAATGTCCATTTTACCTCTTCACTTGAATGTAATTGATGATTTATTAAATCCAATTCATATTTATTTCTCCGCTTAGCACGTTGAAAATGAATATACGCAGCCAATAAAAGGACCGCGATGGCAACTTCTACATACACCATTTTGGCAATACCTCCCTACAACAGTTATCACCGTTTTGGGGCATCCTTATTCTTGAGCTCTTTCTTAAGGAAGAGCGATCAATGCTTGTAACATTATTGAAATATTTTTAAACAAAATACAACAATTGAATAACATTTAACACAAAATATGGTAAAATAAGAGTATAATCGGTAGTGTCAAAAATTCTATGAAAACAAAAGCCTAAAAGTAGCTCTAAGGTCTAAATGTGGTGGTAAGCCGCCGCAATCGCTCTTGACAAACACGCCAATGGTTTGATTTCAGACTAACAAGGGCGAAGGGGACAAAAAGAAGGCAGGCCAAATAAGCCCTTGGTTTTTCT
>NZ_VTQV01000149.1 GCF_008764245.1 Bacillus subtilis | reverse complement strand
ACGCGGATATTATACGCTAAGACATTTTTTGGATATGATGACCCTAATTTTTCTACGCTAAGCGGAAAAATTAGGGTCTTTTTATATCCTAAGTGGACGTAGGGAATGTATTGAGCTCAAAATCTCAGGTATAAATGAATATTCTCCTAGAAAGTTTATATGTTCCCATCCTAATGGTGATATGTGTGGGAGCAATTCCTCTTGATACTTTCCTGTAGTTTTAAAATGTTCAATTGCTTGTGATAGATATACGGTATTCCAAATACTAATAGCATTAATAATGAGGTTTAAGGCGCTGGCACGCTGTAATTGATCTTGTAATGCTCTTTCTCTAAGTTCCCCATGTTTCCCAAAAAAAATAGCTCGCGCCAATGCATTCATAGCTTCTCCTTTATTTAATCCACGTTGAATTCGTCGACGCAATGTTTCGCTAGAAATATAATCTAATATAAACAAGGTTTTATCTATGCGCCCCATCTCTCTTAATGTAGTAGCAAGGCTATTTTGACGAGAATAAGAACCTAATTTCCCCATAATGAGAGAAGCAAAGACCGTTCCTTTACGAATGGAATGTGCCAACCTTAATACATCATCATAATTTTCCTGAATGATCTTGGTGTTAATTCTTCCACGAAGCAACTTCTCCATTTCTGGATATTGGTCTGGCTTTTCAAATGAATAAAGTTTTGCATCTGCAAGGTCTCGTAGTCTTGGGGCAAATGAAATTAGTTAATCCGAATACTTGATCCGTATAACCAGCCTTAATTGTACTAGTATTAGAAGTAGTTATTAACGTATCTTGCGATAGTAACTACTTCTTT
>NZ_VTQV01000148.1 GCF_008764245.1 Bacillus subtilis | reverse complement strand
TACTTACTTCGTCACCTAACCCCTCACCAACACCACCATCCCTACCCCACCTCACACCCTCATCCCCCACACTCCCACTCACACACCCCCCACACTCCTACCCCACGCACCACTACCCAATCTTCCCCAATCCACCAAACTCTCACCCACCAACCCCCCCTCACTCAACAACCTCTTCCCATCCTAAAACTCTCTTATCACCCAACAACAAGTACCCCACTCACTCCCGCTACCTTCACCCTACCTCACCACAAACCCACCCCTAACTACCTCCCACCACCCCCGCTAATACCTACCTCCCAACCCTTCTCCCCAATTATTCCCCCTAAACCCCCCCCACCCCCTTCTTTAACTCTGATCTCAAATCTTCCCCCTCAACCCTCACCCCTCATTCCAAACTCCACAACTTCACTGCACAACACAACACCCCAATTCCACCTCTACCCCTCAAATCCCTACACATCTCCACCAACACCACTCCCCAACCCCCCTCTTTCCTCTCTAACTCACCCTCACCCCCCAAACCCTCCCCAGCCAACACCATTACATACCCTCCTACTCCACCCCCTAAACCATCACTCCTAACTGTTACACCCTTTCCCCCCTTTACTCCTCCACCAAACCCATTAACCACTCCCCCTGCCCACTACCCCCCCAACCCTCAAACTCAAACCAATTCACCCCCCCCCCCACAACCCCTCCACCATCTCCTTTAATTCCAACCAACCCCAACAACCTTACCACCTCTTCACATCCTTTCACAACCCTACACATACCCCCTTCCCCTTCCCGCCACAAACTCACACCTCCTCCATCCTTCTCCTCAGCTC
>NZ_VTQV01000147.1 GCF_008764245.1 Bacillus subtilis | reverse complement strand
TTGCTTTTACCATAAGGTTGATAAATCAACTGTTTGAACGCATAAAAGTAAACAACTATTTTTCCGTTCAATCGATTTAAGAAACGGAAGAATGCGGAGTTCAGACATTGAAAGTAAACAACTTTATTTGTATTTAACATCTAGATATATCCCGTACCATTGTCAGCTTTTGTCTATCCGACCGGAAGTCTGATAATCCAAAATTTACAGCCTTAAAGATAAATCTATTTTTTGTAGTAATTAACAATTAAAAATGGTATGTTAATCTATGGAAACATCATTTTTACAGCAAAAGAGGAGACTAATATTGAAAAAAAAATTGATACTTCTATTATTATTTTTACTATTAGGGGGGTGTAATGAAAGAGAAACTCACGATAATTCAATGGAAAATGAAGAATGTACAAACAATTGGGCTATGTGCATGGTAAATCCTAAAGTGAATCTATTGGACTCTAATCCAGTGAAAGTCGCAATATTAGATAGTGGAATTAATTCTGAATTAGAAGAACTCAAAGGATATGTTGTAAAAAGTTTTAATACTTTTGATAATTCTTTAGACACAACTCCTGTGAATGAACATGGAACAATGATTGCGAGTATTGTGGCAGCTACGAATCATGAAGATACAATAATTGGACTTAACAATAATGTAGAGATTTATGATGTACAAGTATTAAATGATGAAGCAGTTGGGCAAGTAGAAAATATGATAATGGGGATTGAGTGGGCAATTGAGCAAAATGTTGACATTATCAATATAAGCTATGGCTTTTCAAATAAACCATGCTGGTTGATTTGATTCGTTTCCGAATTAACGCCACATTGACTCCCACTTCTTC
>NZ_VTQV01000146.1 GCF_008764245.1 Bacillus subtilis | reverse complement strand
AAATCGAGTAGGGGGCTAATCATTAGTTGATTAGCCGACCTCTCACACCACCGTACGTACGGACCTCGTATACGGCGGTTCAATAACTTAAGTATCGACGCTCATACAAGTGATTCAGGTCTTTCAGTCCCCACTTGGTGAGCGTTTCTGATTTGATTGCTTTATGCAGCGTTTCGCTTTTGGAGACTCTCCAGTATCCCTTCCGGGAATTCGCTACTTTCCAAGCTTCTTCATGCCAAATTCCCAGTCTTCGCAACCGACGGTATTTTGTCCATATCTTCTTCCAACGTTTCCATATCAGTTGCCGTAACCGGTGGTTCAGCCACTGTGCCATGGATTTGATAAAACTTTTCATAAAGCCTATTCCATAGTAGTTTATCCAACCTACTGTCACTTGGTTGATTTCTTTGGCAATCTCATCAAAGCGACCCTGACGATTCCGTTTGGTGATTTTCCTCAATTTCGATTTGAATCGACTTTTCGCGGAATGATGTGGTCTACAACCTACACCCTTAGATGTGGAATGGAGGCAGAAACCGAGGAACTTAAGTTTGACCGGAGAACCCACCTTGCTCTTTTCTTGGTTCACCTTTAGTTTTAAGTCATGTTCAAGAAACTTTGTAATGCTTTCCAAAACACGTTCCCCTGCCCGCCTGCTTTTCACATAGATGCAGAAATCATCCGCAAATCGTACGAATTTATGCCCCCGTTTTCCAAGTTCCCTATCTAATTGATTCAGATAGACATTACTAAGAATCGGGGAAAGCACGCCACCTTGCGGAGCACCTTCTTCTGTTGGACTGATCAGTCCACCTTCCAGAATGCCGCTCTTCAGAAACTTC
>NZ_VTQV01000145.1 GCF_008764245.1 Bacillus subtilis | reverse complement strand
AGCGAAAGCGAGTCTGAATAGGGCGTATAAGTATGAGGTCGTAGACCCGAAACCAGGTGATCTACCCATGTCCAGGGTGAAGGTAAGGTAACACTTACTGGAGGCCCGAACCCACGTACGTTGAAAAGTGCGGGGATGAGGTGTGGGTAGCGGTGAAATTCCAATCGAACCTGGAGATAGCTGGTTCTCTCCGAAATAGCTTTAGGGCTAGCCTTGAAGTAGAGTCTTGGAGGTAGAGCACTGTTTGGACGAGGGGCCCTCACCGGGTTACCGAATTCAGACAAACTCCGAATGCCAAAGACTTGTTCTTCAGGAGTCAGACTGCGAGTGATAAGATCCGTAGTCGAGAGGGAAACAGCCCAGACCGCCAGTTAAGGTCCCCAAGTATCCGTTAAGTGGAAAAGGATGTGGAGTTGCTTAGACAACCAGGATGTTGGCTTAGAAGCAGCCACCATTGAAAGAGTGCGTAATAGCTCACTGGTCGAGTGACTCTGCGCCGAAAATGTACCGGGGCTAAACGGATCACCGAAACTGCGGATTGACACCGATGGTGTCAGTGGTAGGAGAGCGTTCCAAGGGCTGTGAAGCTAGACCGCAAGGACTAGTGGAGCGCTTGGAAGTGAGAATGCCGGTATGAGTAGCGAAAGAAGGGTGAGAATCCCTTCCACCGAATGCCTAAGGTTTCCTGAGGAAGGCTCGTCCGCTCAGGGTTAGTCGGGACCTAAGCCGAGGCTGAAAAGCGTAGGCGATGGATAACAGGTCGATATTCCTGTACCACCTCCCCGCCGTTTGAGTAATGGGGGGACGCAGGAGGATAGGGTAAGCACAGCGCTGGAATGCTGTGTCCAAGCCGTTAGGCTGAAGAGGAGGCAAATCCTTCTCTTTAAAGCGGAGCGGT
>NZ_VTQV01000144.1 GCF_008764245.1 Bacillus subtilis | reverse complement strand
CCAACCTCAATTGAAAGGAACCAAACCTCAACCCTCTCCCCTTATCCATCCGGTCAAAGACATTCTCCATCACTCCTTCACCCAACATTTCAACAACAAAAACAAATATCCCACAACTCCCAACCCTATTTCCCACTTATTAAACCAACACTCTCCATTTAAACCTTCACACCCAACGCTCACACCATATCTCTCTAACCCCAAAATACAATTACTTCAACACATCCAACCAAACCATCACCCACCTCTTCCCTTACAACCAACTCCACCCCATCCCCACCTACACTTTCCCCACCCACCCTTTAACCTACACCCACAACTCATACAACTTCCCTATCTCCTTATCTCTTTCCCCTACACTAATCCATTTCTCCTTCACCTCTTTCACTCCCACAATCAACACTCTTTCTTCCAACCCATCAAACCATTCTTTCATCACCTTCCCCCTCTACCTACAACACTTCCTTTTCATAACTTATCACCTCCCCTCAAAAACATTCTTCCTCATCCAACACCTCAACTCACCCACCCATTTCAAACCTTTCTCTTACACTACCCTTTCCAATATCAATTTTCTAATCCACCTTCACCCAATCAAAAACCTCATCTCCAACCAATGGTTAACTATCTTCCTAATAATTTCTTTTTACCACAACCAACACTATTTCAATTACACCAATTCAATACCAACTTCTCCCCACAACCTCAAAAACATCCTCATCCCCAACATTATCACAAAAACCAACAAATCACTAAATTATTCCAACAACATAACCATCCATTTTTACACTTACCCCCCAACCACTATACTTCTCTACCCTATCAAACTTTCAAACCTCATAAATATCCCTTTCTCCAACTCCATACAAAAAAATACTCCACTTCCCCACCTTACCCAAAACAAAAACTCTTCCTCGCAATCACATATC
>NZ_VTQV01000143.1 GCF_008764245.1 Bacillus subtilis | reverse complement strand
AAGTTTCGAAGCACAATGAAAAAAATTAACTTTTATGTGTCCTAAATATTGACGTAGATCCATTATACGAAAGGAGAATAGGACAGACAATTATAGTTTAAGTACACAAAAAATAAATTACAAAAAGAGGGAAAACCCCAAGCGTTCTGTGAATAGAGAGTATACCACTCCTGTCATAGCTGTTTGGGGTTATTTATGTTAGGAGGATTATTAATGAAAGAAAATGATGTAAAGTCTGTTAAAACTAACGGTGGTGATGGTATTTATCTTTTTTGGGAAGTGAAGATGGGAATGGAAATAGAATTAACAATTTTAATGAACAGCACAGATAGATATTATTATGAAAAGGTAGATACGAAGCAAAAACAAACTGAAGGAGAAAGACTTTCAAACTTTATTATTGAGCCGCTATTCGTGATGGAAGATAGCTATAAAAGAGTAAAATATATATTAAAATTTGTCTCTAATGTTTACTCTAAAGTGGTAGAAATAGATGGTGAGACACTAGCAATAAATAGTTCTTTTAAAAAATTTTGTATGAGCTATGGGATGTTTAATTGGAGAGGCAAACAGCATCAGTTAGATGATTTAGCAGAGTTTATAATGGCCAATACGACTAAGAAATTAACTACCAAAACTTATAGTGGTTTCAACTCAAGTGAAAAAATTTGGTTTTTCCCTACACACGCATATTTTAAAGGGAATATATATTTTCCGGATAAAGACGATATTTTTGAAATTAATAACCATTACTATAAATTAGAATTAGATAAGGATGATGACTACGTAGCTTATCCGCCTATTATGGCTAGTCCTACTAAACCTTCTGTTACTAAGTTTGTTAGTGATTTAAAGAAACTTTATGGTAATTATTTTTATCTCACATGTTTATGGCAAACTAAAAATGTAGGTTATGGCACTTCTTTTATGCATGGCCTATAGGGCTAT
>NZ_VTQV01000142.1 GCF_008764245.1 Bacillus subtilis | reverse complement strand
CGTACATAACCGATTTTCTGCAAAATTTCACCTCGTTTTTGAGACAAGTCTTATGAGACACTCTTAACTATGATTTTATCAGTCTACTATACTTGTATCAATAGAGTACACTCTATTGATACATCATTATACTAACTTTCAAATAAATGCAGATCGGAGTATACAGATATTTAATTGTTCTTAACTCTCATCATCCAAATCCCCGAACAGTTCTGGAAATTCGTCTTCCAATTCTAACGAAGCAGCAGACTCTTTTCTATGCTCACTCATTTTAATAAGATTACTACTAATTCCTTTTCTCCTTCTTACACTTGGATTTGTACTTTCAATTATTATCTTTTCGTAATTTCTTACTTCCTGTTTCTTTTCGTTCAATTCATGTTTTAGCTTTTCTATTTTTTGTGTTAGTTCATCAATTTTTTTGTCCTTTTTCATTAGTTGATCAGAAAGCTTGTTGTTTTCTTCAATATTTTTAATAAATACCTCTTGAATATGATATAAAGCATCTCTTAGACCTTTTTCATCGTTTAAAAACCTATCTATTATTAAATCAAAATTCGGATATGGTATTTCATCGAAACCTACATTATTATGACTGGTAATTACCTTTCTATTTAGGGTTTCAATAGTTTCTCCCATGCGCCTTTTCCAAGTTTTTCGACTAATTCCTGTTTCCTTTTGCAAACCTAAATATGTGATAGAACCAGTATGTTTATTTGAGTATTCCAATAATAATTTTTTTAACTCTTCATCGCTATAAGACTCCGTTTTCATAATACTATTCAATAACCTCCCTATCTTCCGGCAGCAAAGAATCAACCATAGCTTTTTGCCGTATTAGGCGATTAATAAGATTTGCCTTGCTTAATATCTGTTCATGATCTAGCATTGATGCTAGTATAGTTTCATGGACACATCTAAGTTAAATTTATACAATGACTTTTAAGGAGG
>NZ_VTQV01000141.1 GCF_008764245.1 Bacillus subtilis | reverse complement strand
CTCCTTAAAAGTCATTGTATAAATTTAACTTAGATGTGTCCATGAAACTATACTAGCATCAATAAGCCGATTAAGGATATTGTTTATGATAATGGAGAAAGTGCCAAAGTAGTCTGTGTTTTTGGTGAAAAATTAATCGAAGAGATACATAATAAAGCGGGAGATGATGATTTGACTAAACCTTGGATAAGAAGAGCTGTCAAGTCTATTATTGCTCATGGAAAACAGGTAGCAGAGATAGTATATCGTAATTCAAACCACTAATATCATTCCACAAAAATTATATTTCAACGTATCCCCGTAACGACTGATTATAAAACTTGAAGCCCTATTAGATGATGACCTCAAGCACCGAATATACTATTTGCTTTGGAAGCTACAGCATCTAATAGGGCTTTTAATTATTGCTGAATACTGTATACCTTTACTTCGCTAGACCGTTCTGCACATATTCGATCGCATTCTTCCTTGCTTGGTGTATCTCGGTAAGCGTTGTACCAGTCCTTTTTCTTTGACCACTCAGACTCTCCATATTCTACATAATCAGCCCATTCCCTCCACTCCCACATATTAATTAGGTGACCTTTAATAATTCTACTCATATAAATCCCCTCCTACTCCTATAATCGAATGAACGGGTAAACAGGGGGTGTACTTATTAAAAATTCATATTAAATTAACGTAACTATACAAAAGGATCTTATGAGAGAGGAGTTCTCTAAACTTTCTAGTCCCTTCATTATTCTTCGATTGTTAATTTAATCTCTTGGTATAGCTCTAAGTTAATCTCCAGGTGTTCTTTTAACTTTGTTCTTGTATACTAATGACAGGAGAATAGGAAAATGGAGTATGTGAATAAATGTACTTAAAGTAACGGGGCAGGATTGTTTAACAAGTGGATCTACGTCAATATTTAGGACACATAAAAGTTAATTTTTTTCATTGTGCTTCGAAACTT
>NZ_VTQV01000140.1 GCF_008764245.1 Bacillus subtilis | reverse complement strand
GCTGTGCGCCCGGCATGGGCTATAACTTGGTGGTGAAAGTCCACTACAGACTTGGCAGTAGGAACTGTTAGCCAAAGGCAAGGGTGTCCATCGTGAGGTGGAATCTGAAGGAAGCCGGAGGCAAAATCCCGAACCGACGAACAGAAACTGCATATAAGGCTGAATTGGAATGGACGAGTTTGCAGTACAAAACAAAGTCCAATACTGCCCGAGTTCCATACAGTAAATGCGGCGGTTACATGGGAGGAAGGCTATAGCTCTTACCCGGGGAGGTCTTACAGGGGTTCCCGACAAGAGGGATGGAATATCCCACAGGAACAAACCGGTCAGTGATGACAGGTTGAACTGTAAGAAGTCAGCAGAAGTCATAGTAGTCTATAAGGATGAAGGGCTGAACAATAATAATCCTGAAATGAAATGGAGGTAAGGACAGTGCAAAGACCACAGAAAACATCGGCAGATGGCTGGCCGCAAAGGGATAGGTTGGAAACCAAAGAGTATGCGGGAGCGTGTAGTCCTGTCCTTACAGAAATGAAACAACAGGGTGGTATCGATTTGATTGATAAAGTAGTCGACATCAACAACCTCTTTAATGCCTGTAAGAAAGTGAAAGCAAATAGAGGGGCGGCGGGTGTCGATGAAATGACAGTAGATGAGCTATTTGGACATGTAGCAAAATACCGGACCCAACTTATTAGAAAACTGAAAGATGGTTCGTACGAACCGTTGCCAGTAAAACGGGTTGAAATTCCAAAGTTAGATGGCTCAATGCGAAAACTTGGCATACCTTGTGTACGGGACCGAATGGTTCAACAAGCCATCTACCAGGTGATCGGTAAAATCATTGACCCTCATTTTTCGGAGAGGAGCTATGGTTTTCGTCCAAAACGGAACCAACATCAAGCCATTAAGCAATCCATCACGTACTATGAACAAGGATACAGAGTGGTAGTCGACTGTGAT
>NZ_VTQV01000013.1 GCF_008764245.1 Bacillus subtilis | reverse complement strand
TCCGTACGTACGGTGGTGTGAGAGGTCGGCTAATCAACTAATGATTAGCCCCCTACTCGATTTATCCATAGCTGTACATAACTTTTATGTAGGGGAGCGCGATGTAGTTTGTATATGACGATAGAGGAAACAGCAGAGTATTTGCAAGTTAGCCCGAAAATAATTGAAAAATTGATACTCAGGCAAAAAATACGTGCATTACACGATGGGGAGCAATATTTAATTTACAAAGATCAATTTGATACCCATTTAGACCAAATGGAAAAGTATAAAATGATGTTAGCAGAATGGTTAGCAGAACCGATTCCAGAAGACTGGGATGCAAAAGACGAAGATTAATTTTTAAAAAATAGTGATAAGAAAGTAGCGTTAAGGAGAGGCGATATGATAAAAACAGTCTTATTTGATGTAGATGGCGTTTTGTTAAGTGAGGAACGTTATTTTGATGCATCGGCATTAACCGTTTGGGAGGTTTTATGTAGTGAGCAATATTTAGGATTATCTCCAAACGAATTTAAAACCTACTATACCGATGATGAAATCGATGAAATTCGTGCTCGTGTCTTCGTTCAAGATAAAGTCCTTACATTTTTAAAATCATGTGGGTTAAATGCCAACTGGGATATGATTTATTTAACAGCAGCTTATCAGATTATCACGCTTTTAGAACAAATAAAAGAAACAGAGAGTGAACGAATCACTCATTGGGTTACCCATGAAATCAATCGTGAGATTTTATTAGAAATGAAAGAGACTCTTGCGGAAACCAATTGTTTTTTCGATTTTGAGAGCTTTCTTGACGATTTCCAAGGTGCTGATGCCTCTAAAGCGGGTTTGTTCACGCATTTGAATCAACTTGCTCAAGAAAAACTAGGAGTCGATCATACAGTTTTCGGAGAGCAGGGTGAACTGTGGTCAACCTGTGAACTTATTTCACAAGAATGGTATGTGGGCGATCAATATGTTTTTCAATCAACAGGACGTCCTTCTGTGCAACCAGGGAAAAAAGGATTTTTATCCGATGAAAAGGTCTTGGCTAAACCAGAAGCGATTGCGGCTATGTTTGAATCTCTGAAAGAAGCTGGTGTACAGATAGGAATTGGCACTGGGCGTCCGGAGTTGGAAACAGTCGAGCCCTTTCAACATTTAGGGTGGTTCGAGCATTTCGATCCGAATAATATTGTGACGGCTGATGACGTGCTAGCGGCGGAAAAAGTGACTCAAAACCACAAGGGTTTATCTAAACCCCATCCCTTTACATATGTGTGGGCCTTGTCTAGCAAACAGAAATCAATTCCCGAATGTCTTGAGACTGCCTTCCCAATCAAAAACGGAAAAGAAACATTGATCGTAGGAGATTCCTTGGCTGATTTATTAGCAGCTAGAACAATGGGCTGTCGCTTTGCCGCCGTATTAACCGGATTGTCAGGAGAGAAGGCTAGAAAGCAATTCGAAGAATATGAAGCTGATTATATTCTCGACAATGTACTAGGTGTGAAAGAACTCGTACTGTCGATGGTTGAAAAATAAACACTATGAAACTCTTGTGGACAGTGTTCAGGAAAAAGATCTGGGAGAAAGATTAGTAAAACTTCGGGGCTGATTTAAGTCCTATGACCTAGAAATCCAGAATCAGGGTAGATAGGAGATCTCTATGTCCCCGAAATCCAGTAGAAATCCAGAATCAGGGTAGATAGGAGAGCTCTATGTCCCTGAAATTTAGTTGTAGTTCATCCACGATAAAACTCCCCCAAAGCCTGTGCATGCTTGGGGGAGTTTTAGGATCATTTTAGTTTTTGATTCCCAAATTAATTCGTAACGGCTACTTTTTCAATGGGGAGTTCCAAATACTGTGCATCTTCAAGTCCTTTTAAAGCTTTGAGGCCAACAAGTACATCCCCTTCTGCTTTTTTATCCAGTGTAAGGACCATGATCGCTTCTCCGCCAACGTCTGCACGTCCCACTTGCATGGTGCCGATATTAATATCATAATCCCCAAGTGTGGAACCAACGCGGCCGATCATACCTGGAATATCATGATGTTTAATATATAATAGGTTGCTTTCTGGACGAACATCTACTCGGTAGTCATTCATCTTCACAATCCGCGATCCATAGCCATTTAAAATGGTTGCGCCAATATTGGCTTTATTATCTCCACGGTGAAGCGTAACTTCAATGTAAGAAGCGAATCCTTTGCTCTTTGGATTTTTCGATACATTGGAGGCAACTCCTTGATCTTTCAATAGATGATGCGCATTGATTAGGTTCACAGTGTCACCTAGATGCTGGGTTAAAATGCCCTTCAAAATATGGCGTGTGAGCAAGTCAGTGCTCTCCATGGCGATTTCTCCAGCGTAGGAAATTTCTACTCGATCTGGAGCTTGTTTTAGTAATTGAATGGCTAGAATTCCCATTTGCTCTGCTAAATCAATATAAGGTTGCAACTTCTTCTGCGTTTCTCCAGAGATTTGTGGCATGTTGACCGCATGGCGAATCGATTGAGTTTCAAAAATATCAATCATTTCTTCACTTACCTCATGGGCAACTTTTTCCTGTGCTTCTACAGTAGAGGCGCCTAGATGTGGCGTGACAACCACGTTTGGATGCTTAAGTAATTCTGTATTTGAAGCTGGCTCTGTTTCAAACACGTCAATCGCTGCTCCAGCAACATGGCCTGAATTAAGGGCGCGAACTAAGGCATTTTCATCAATAATTCCACCACGGGCACAGTTAATAATGCGCACACCAGGCTTTGTTTTCGCCAAATATTCATCATTAATAAGGCCTTTTGTTTCTTTAATTAAAGGAGTATGGACAGTGATAAAATCGGCTTCTTGGGCAATTTCATCCAAAGAAGCTTTTGTGATCCCCATTTGATGGGCGCGATCTTCGGTTAAATAAGGATCATATCCGAGAATATTCATGCCAAAGCTTAGCGCACGATTGGCAACTTCTGTACCAATTTTTCCCATTCCAATGACACCCAGTGTCTTTTCGTACATTTCAACACCCTTGAATTTATTTCTCTCCCATTTACCTTCTGATGTAGAAGCATGGGCAGCGGGAATATTGCGCGCAAGGGATAGCATCATCGCCATTGTTAGCTCTGCTGCAGAGATGGTGTTGGCACCTGGAGCGTTAATCACGATAATTCCCTTTTTGGTTGCCGCTTGGATATCGATATTGTCGACACCAACTCCTGCACGAGCGATGACTCGTATGTTATCGGCATTTTCTAGAATGTCTGCTGTCACTTGTGTTTGACTGCGCACAATGAGTGCATCATACTCACTAATGATTCCTTTTAGTTCCTCTGGAGGGAGGCCTGGTTTCTTATCCACTGCAAAATTAGGATGTTCATATAGAGCAGTTAAACCTGTGTCACTAATGGCATCTGATACTAAAACTTTATACATATTCTTGAATCCTCCTACTATATTTTTATTAATTGGTTATCATAAAAATGAAAACGTCCCCATAACAGACGCGTGCGCCTTGTTATGAGGGACGTAAGATCGTGGTGCCACCCTCGTTTACTGTATGGAAAGACATTGGTAACTCCTGTCTAAACAGGCGCTTCCGCTTTTCTATACAGCCTCGAGAAAGATAACGGTTTGGACCGGGCATTTGCCAGTTCAGAAGTGCTGGGCTATTCTGAGGAAAAGACATCGATTTTCACCAGCCACCGATTCTCTAAAAGAATTTCCCTCAAGCCGTCTTCGTCTTCACAGTTGTGTATGTAAAAAACTGTCAATGGGAGACCAACAGAATGTTGGTCAAAACAGCGTTGCGCTTTTACTTTTGTTCTTTGAAAATATTTTGAATAAATATACAAAGTATTTTACCATAGAAACAAAATGTTTCAAGTGGATTTTTACAAACTCTGTTTTTTTTCGATAAATTTCAGCATGGACGGATGCAAGAAAACGCCAAATACAATATAGTATAGATAAGGATCATGAGGAAGGAGAAATGATAATGATACGGTTTGGAATTATTGGCACAAATTGGATTACAGAATCGATGATTGAAGCAGCCTTACAGGTAGATGGATTTCAATTAACAGCTGTTTATTCTCGTACAGAAGAGCGAGCAAAGGAATTTGCAGAGAAGCATGGAATCCCATTTATATTTACAGATGTAGAAGAGATGGCAGCAAGTGATGTGCTTGATGCTGTATACATTGCTAGTCCAAATTCATTTCATGCTACACAGTCTTTGGCTTTTTTAAATAGGGGGAAGCATGTTTTATGTGAAAAACCGCTGGCATCCAATTCGGTAGAACTGGAAAAGATGATCGAGGCGGCGCGAAAAAATCAGGTTGTCTTGATGGAAGCGATGAAAACAACTTTATTACCGAATTTTCAAGCGATCCAAGAAAATATCCATAAAATTGGTCAAGTGAGAAGATATGACGCAAGCTATTGTAAATATTCTTCAAGATATGATCGTTATCGAGAGGGAACAGTATTAAATGCCTTTAATCCAGCATTTTCGAATGGCTCGTTAATGGATTTAGGTGTATATTGTTTATATCCTATGGTTGTCTTGTTTGGAGAACCTAAGGCCATCAAAGCAAATGCGGTGATGCTCGATTCAGGAGTAGACGGGTCAGGCAGTTTGCTTTTGCAATATGAACATTTTGAAGCCGTTGTAACGCATTCGAAAATCGTGAATGCTTATCGCCCTTCAGAGATTCAAGGTGAAGAGGGAACGATTATAATAGATGAAATCTCGACACCTAAAGAAGTAAAGATTCAATATCGTAATGGTCGTGAAGAAACGATTAGTAAGGCAGCTGACTTTCCTTCTATGTACTATGAGGTGAAAGAATTTATTCAGCTAATTGAAAAAGGGGAACTGGAATCAAGGATAAACTCTCATCATCATTCGCTGGTAACAGCACGAATAATGGAAGAAGCTAGAAAACAAATCGGACTTATATACCCAGCGGACAGGCATCATGATACATCTATTTAAAGAAAGTTGGTGATAGGGATGAATAGGGAAGAAATGTTCATTCAAAAATGTTTTTTTGAACAGTTTTTGCAAGACAAGCACGATGAATCTCCTGTTACGGTATTAGGGGAACACTTTTTTCAGGAGCAAAAGAAAAACCAAGCTGATTTGACGGAAATTCGCTTTGCCCAAGGTGAAATCTATTTTCATGCACAAGACTATGAAACAGCCATTTTTAAATGGGAAAATATCCAAAATGAATGGCAACCATGGGCGCGTAAAAATATGGCAGATGCCTATTTTGAATTAGAGCTGCATGATACCGCTGAGGAAATCTACCAATCCATTAAAACTGATTCGCTCCTGTTAAATACGGAAATCGCTCTTCAGTTATTTGGTTTATATATTCTTCAGAGAAATCACACAGAAGCAAAACAAATGATTCTCAATGCTGTTCTGCTCAATCCCGATTATCCGAATGTCACAAAGCTGGCGCGTGCTTTTTTCGAGGAACAGGAGGATTGGGAAAACGCTGTTGAACTAGCTGTAAACGAGTCAATTAGGACGAAAGCGAAAGAATGGTTCCATGTTCTTCTGTCCTATGTAGAGAATGGGCATGTATGTTTTGAACCAACTTATTTTATTCCTGTGTTAGAAAAAGTTTCTTCAGTGGATTTCAAAACCTTCGACCATTTGAGTCAGACATTATGGAAGAGGTTTGCAGAACAAGGTGTTTTATTCGATTGGTTAAGCGATTTTAATACATCATTGCTCAGTTTAAATATTTCAGAGGAACACAGATTGGGAAAATTATCAACTGAATTTAAAGAAACCTACCAAAAGTTGATGAGTGGTTCATTTCCTTTTCAAAATGTAGAGAAGCTAATGCCAACCTATTTGGAAGCATGGCTAAAATTGGAACAAACAGCTGATGTCGCTTATGTGTATTCTGCTATTCTGACATGGAACGACCATTTCCCTGGAAATATTAATCAAAATATCGTCGATCGAGCACAAGCAACGATCGGAAAATCTAGCAGTGGGATCCATTTAAATGGCGCCATTCAAGCTCTAATAGACGACGTGAAACATTGGGCAAGAAAAAATGAAATAGAGTTCGAAGAATGGAATGCCAATCCCCAGGATACAGCACAGTGGCTTGCATATGGAAAAAAATGGATTGACTACTTTATGAATCAGCTAGAAGTATTGAAGGCAGATATGACGAATTTGATTGAAAGTGAGAAGGCCATTTGCGGCCGATTGCACGGTTCAACCAATCAATTAAAAGATATAGAAGAGGAAAAAGCGAAGGATATTCGTGAAGCCTTTTTAAAGATAGAAAAAGAAATAAAAGGGAAAATGAAAACGTCGATTCCCCAAATAATCAGAAAATCGGCTGATTTCATTAAGGAAGATACTGAATTTCGTACCATTCACCTTGAATTGAATACGGAAATCAATCGACGGATACATGACTATATTCAAGACACCATCATGCCTAGTTATGTTTCATCTTTGGAAAATTGGATTGCCTATGCAAAAGAAAAATTAGAAGAATCACAATCCCATTTAAAGGAATGGGAAATAGGATTCAATGAATATCTAGAGGAGCAGCCCATTGAGCTCCGCTGCGATTTTCAAGTGATTGCAGATTGGCAGAGAGATGCAGATCGGATGACCATCCCAGTTCAAATGGATGATGAAAATATTCTGTTAAGAAGGACGCCTTCTCAAGTAATATTAAAAGGTGCTGGAAAATTATTCGGTGGACTTACAAAAAACAATGCGGTATTAGCCAAATCATATCGTAATTTTATTGAGAATGAAAATTACGAAGAGGTTAGTGAATCGATTGCAACGAAATTCTTTTATCAATTTCAATTATTTGAGAAAAGTATTGGGCGAGATGTCCATCTTTTCTTCCGCGATCCGCTTGAAACATTAGAGGGACGCGTAGAGGAATTTGAAAACATGATTCATGAAAATCAACTGAAATTGGAAAAACTTGAAAACAATCCAGACTTATTTTTAGGACCATTAAGGTTTTTTCAATTACAATTGAATCAATATAAGTGGTTAAACGGCACGGATTCGCAACAACAGAGTCCAGTATTACAGGCCGACAAGGAGGAGATAGAATGAGAATTGCACTGATTGCCCATGATAAAAAGAAAGAGGATATGATTCGTTTTACCATAGCCTATAAACTGATTCTTGAAAACCATGAATTATATGCGACAGGGACAACTGGCTTAAAAATTATGGAAGCAACAGGATTAACCGTGACTCGATTTCAATCAGGGCCACTTGGTGGCGATCAGCAAATAGGTGCGTTTATTGCTGAAGACAAATTGGACTTAATTATCTTCTTACGTGATCCCTTAACAGCTCAACCCCATGAACCGGACGTTTCGGCGTTAATGCGTCTCTGTGATGTGTATGGTGTCCCGCTGGCAACCAATATGGGAACCGCCGAAGTGTTAATTCGTGGATTGGAACAAGGATTTTTAGACTGGCGTTAAAATTCCTCAGATTGAAATATATAAAGGTATCTACCCGTTGATTTCTAATGGGCGGATACCTTTTTTAAAATTCATTTTCTTTGCCTGATCGTGATCTAAAATTTTGCAAACTGTCAATAGTAGCCAATGACGACTATCTCTTAAAATGATATACTAGGACTAGATTTTCTAAAATGTGAGGAGATGGAAGGTTGAAATCAAATTTTAAAAATGCAACGAAGATGGTTCCTCTAGTCATTGGTTTGATTTTAATTGCAGGACTTACGTTTTGGTCGATTTTTTCGATAAATAAAGGAGAGGTTATTCCGTTTTCCTCAATAGAAAAAGTGATTCAAGCAGAGAATGGTGATGTCGTTTCTCTTAAAGAAATGGCGGATGGGACCATTTATATAAAAACACCAGAAGGAAAATACATTTCTCATTTTCGCCCGAATAGTCCGAAGGTGGAAGAATTAGTAGAGAAGTATAATGTGCAATATAAATACTCTGACGGTTCACAAGCCGGCAATTGGCTTTTCGGTGGTTTATTGATTGTGTTGGTGGGTGCTGGTTTTTTGATCCAGAAAAAAGGTGGTTTTGCTGGGGCGAAAATGAAGCATGGCACAGCCAAACCGATGCCACTTCCTTCCATTACGCTGAAAGATATCGGGGGGTTACCCGAAGAAATGAAAGATGAGATCCTGCAAACATTGGAAATCGTCAAAGAACCTGAACGTTCCAAACGGTTGGGGATTAAGGCGCCAAAAGGGATCTTATTATATGGCCCTCCAGGAACAGGCAAAACGCTCCTCGCCCAAGCGATGGCTCATGAATTGGGAGCAAGCTTTTTTACAGCAAGTGGGTCCGCTTTTACGGAATTATTTGTCGGGGTTGGAGCTTCCCGGATTAGGGGATTATTTGAAAATGCGCGTAAATCTACACCTGCGGTTATTTTCATTGATGAAGTGGATGCACTTGCTGGAAAAAGAAAACAGCACGGTGGCGAAGAGGCGGAAAAAACGTTGACAGAATTGCTTGTTCAATTAGATGGGGGACATGCCAATGAAGGGATTTTATTCATTGCCGCGACCAACCGTAAGGATATGCTAGATGATGCCTTTTTACGTCCAGGCCGTATTGACTTTAGCTTCCATGTTCCATTGCCAGATATGAAAGGGCGAAAGGAAATTATCGATATCCATACAAAAGGAAAGCAACTTTCTGAAGAGGTCGTTGCCTCATTAGATCTTCTAGCAGATAGTACTTCAGGATTTTCTGGTGCTGAAATTAGTTCCTTATTTGAATCAGCTAGTAGAAGAGCTGTTAGAGAAGGGCGAGAATTGGTTGGAATGGCTGATCTTGATTATGCGCTTGACCGTACGATCCTTGGTTCTACTTCGCGGGCACTGAATGATCCTAATACAAAGCGGAGAGTCGCTATTCATGAAGCAGGTCATGCTCTTATTCAAGCATTAACCAAGCCGAATACAGTTCGTAAAGCAACGATTATTCCACGAGGGCAAGCATTAGGATATGTGGCGCCCATTCAGAAGGAAATGCATTTATCCACGACAAGTGAATTACTTGATCAAATCAGCATGATTTTGGCAGGTGGCGTGGCTGAACGACTTTATTTAGGGGAACATAGCGTAGGTGTTAGTGGGGACGTTCAGCAAGCGAAAAAACTGTTAGAAGATATGGTTGAAACGGGGATGCTGGAGGATGGATTCACCTTAACATTTGATCAACAAGATAAAGATGCGAAGATGCAAGAATTATATGGAAAAGCTTTGGAGAGAACAGAGCTGATGATCAAAGCCCATCAGAACGAATATGAACGATTAGTTGAAGTTTTATTGAAAAAGGAAACTTTAGACGGAGAAGAAGTTCAGGCGATTGTCAATGGTGAGAGTGTAGAAGTTTCATATGTTTAATGGCAACATCCAGTCCCTGTTATGAAGAATGACAGGGAAGGCTGGATGTTTTTTTCTGTGGATGTTTTCGATTTAAATCATCAGAGCAGCGGGTAGGATATTTGTACTATAGGTAATAAAGGAACAGCAAAATTTATATAAACAAAATTCGACGAATGTAACCTTTTTGTAACATAATTTGGTACAATAAATAATAAGGCCTTGGCAGAATTTTGTCGAGGAATGATCGAATAGACTATTAACTTATACATAAATCACTGAATCCTGCAGGACGCAGGTCACAAAGGCGTGGCGCCTTTAGCTGTTTATCCTTTATCCATTTGATCCATACTCTTTGCACATCCTCTATTAGAAAGGTTTGTCCCGGAATGAGAGAAACAAAACATACCCAAAATAAGAAGTTTCTAGTCTACATATTTACCACTCTAGTTATACTCTGTCTTTTTCTAGGGGGAATGTTAGTCAAGGTAAAATCAGCAGAGGGCTATGAGGCGAATCCTTCCATTGCAATGGCCCAATCCATTCAAGCATCACCTGTGGAAAAACATGATTTTACCTCATCCAAACTCAATGAATCGATCCAAATAAAAAAAGAGATTGAATTAGAGAAGCAACAACAAGCAGAAGCTCTGGAACAATTGCAAAAGGATAATGAGTCTAAGATTGTATACTTAACATTTGATGACGGACCATCCCCTTTTACGGGCCAGCTCCTAGATCTGTTAAATCAATATCATATGGAAGCCACCTTCTTCATGCTGGGGCCGAACATAAAGAATCATCCAGATGTTGTGCAAAGGATGGTCGATGAAGGGTTTGCTGTTGGGATGCATGGGATCACTCATAATGCGAAGCAAATCTATCAATCTCCCAAAGCTCCCTTATCCGAAATGCTCGAGGGTCAAAAAATCATTGAAGATCTGACAGGGGTCCATTCAAATTTAGTTCGCTTGCCATATGGAAGTGTTCCTTATCTAACGGTGGATATGAGAGTTCATTTAGATCAACATGGTTTCAAAATTTGGGACTGGAATGTAGACAGTGAGGACTGGGCTTTAAAGGATAAACGTTTTGTGAACAAAGTTATCCAAGAAACAGACAACTTGAGCAGGGCAGGAGAGTCACCAATCATTTTATTGCATGATAAACCTGAAACGATTCAATATCTTCCCAAAATACTTAACTATCTACAAAAAAACAAGTACCAAACCAAGGTGCTAACCAATGACCAAACACCTTATACATTCCAATGCAATGGACGTTGCTACTCCATTCATTAGGCATAAAGGGGATCGAAAAAGCAATGAAGTGGTTTAGAAGAATAGGCACATTTGGATTAATGATTGTCGCCATTTATTTTATAGCATCCTTATATATCCAACATAAGGAACAAAAGCGGATCGAAGAAATCACACAGGCATTAGAGGAATCGGCTCAGTTCGAAAAAATATTTGCAAACAATCAACAGGAATTAAGCAAAGCCGGACAAGAGGAAATAAAATTATACGATCAATTGATGTCCTATCAAGTGGATCATGGTAAAGACATTAAGAAAACAGCAAAAGAAGCGCTAAGCTCGATTGAAAAACAGCAGAAACATTTAGAAGAAAGTAAGGAAAACTTTAGTAAAGCTTATACGACGATGGCGTCCATCCAACCCATTAGCAAAAAAGTGAGGAACTTTAAGCAAGCAAGGATCGTATCATCGATTGAAAAGCTTAATGAAGAGCGGTACCAGCTCTACTTAACCTATACAGAAAATTATCATTCCGTCATTGCATTAAACCAAAAATTATATGGCCAAATTGAAGAGCAAAATTTTAACGAAAAAGAATTAGATGAACAAATTAAAGAAATTAATCAATTGTATAAAAAACTGCACCAACAAGAAAAACAATTTAATCAATATACAACTGAGTTTAATAAAGAAAAAAAGCAATATTATCAATTAACCAAACGAATTTGAACTACTCTACTAGTAGAGCCTCTGGCATCATTAACTCAAAGTTAGGTTTCAAAGGATCGAAGTCGAATTGCAACAGCTCATACTACTTTTTGTATTTCGCGATAAGCACAGTATCAAGCTCGGCTTGTATGTTCAATAAATGTTTGACATAAAAAGAAGCCTTGGGCGCATTTGTCCAAGGCTTCTTTTTATGTTGTAGAAGAGAGAGCAGGGTGAACCTGTACACCGACTGATGTCATGTTTAAGCACTCAACTGTATAATCGGGAAATTTACTTTTTAAGTATGTGGCAACTTTTTCCCCTTTTCCTTTTCCAACAAGAGAAATGGTCGTCGGACCGGCACCACTTATCACTGTACCGTAGGCTCCCGCTGATTTTGCTTCAAAGCGGATTTGGTCATAATTTGGAATAAGTCTAGCTCGATAAGGTTCATGAAATAAATCTTGTTCCATCAGTTTACCAGCTCGTTCATAGTCACCGGAGATAAAAGCAGCAAACACGATATTGGCAACAGAACTTGCCGCCGCGGCTTCGTGACGAGTGAATTGTTCTGGTAAAACTTGCCTAGCATCATCCGTTTTTAATTCGAAATCGGGAATCGAAACGACAAATTCCACTTGCTGATCGACCTTTTGAAACCATTCAATCTCACCGTTTGTGAGCTGAGAGGCAATGACGAATCCACCAAATAAAGAGGCAGCCACATTGTCTGGGTGCCCTTCGATCTCTGTAGCGACCGCTAATTTTTCCTGGTCAGATAATGAGAGACGACATCGTTGATTCGCCAACTCAATCCCAGCGACAATGGCGGAAGCGCTACTACCAAGTCCACGCGCCAGTGGAATGTCACTTTCTACCAAAACTTTACAAGCGGGTAAAGAAGCATGGTAAGTTTCAGCTGTCTTTAAAGCAGATTGATAGATTAAATGGTCATGTGGATTTGCAACAGGTGGTAAATGAATCGAGTGATGTTCAAATTCCCACTGATCCGCTTCTTCCATCGTCACAGTCAAATATTTACTTACCGCAATGCCAACTGAGTCAAATCCCGGGCCAACATTTGCACTGCTGGCCGGAACAGTAATGACGCACTTATTCATTTGAAATAATACCTTTAATATAATCTAAAACTTGATCTTCATCATTCGGAAGCACCGTTGTATCAATATTGATCTCACCAATGGCTGTTTGTGGATCTTTTAAGCCATTTCCAGTCAAGACAGCGACAACTTTAGCTCCTTGCGGAATGTTGCCTTTTTTATGTTGCTGTAAAACGCCAGCAATCGAAGCACATGAGGCAGGCTCTGCAAATACGCCTTCTGTCTTGGCGAGTAATGTGAATGCTTCGAGAATCTCAGCATCTGATACTGATTGAATCATCCCATTTGATTCATCGCGGGCTGCTTCTGCAAGCTGCCAACTAGCAGGGTTCCCGATGCGAATGGCGGTTGCCACAGTCTCAGGCTCAGCAATTGGTTTTCCTTGCACAATCGCGGCAGCTCCTTCCGCTTCAAAGCCATACATCTTCGGCAGGCCACTTTGCTTCATTTCATGATATTCTTTAAAACCTTTCCAGTATGCACTAATATTCCCCGCGTTCCCAACAGGAATCGCCAAAATATCGGGTGCTTGGCCTAATTGATCACAAACCTCAAAGGCAGCGGTTTTTTGGCCTTCTAATCGGTAAGGATTCACAGAGTTAACCAGTGTCACGGGGGAAGATTCACTAATGGCACGAACCATATTTAAAGCTTCATCGAAGTTTCCTTCGATTTCGACAATTTCAGCCCCATACATCATCGCTTGCGCTAATTTCCCAAGGGCTACCTTACCTTTGGGAATCACAATAATCGCTTTTATGCCTGCTTTCGCTGCATAAGCAGCTGCAGCCGCGGAAGTGTTTCCTGTGGAGGCACAAATAATCGACTTACTTCCAGCTTCCACTGCCTTAGCTACAGCCATGACCATGCCACGGTCTTTAAAAGAGCCGGTAGGATTTGCTCCTTCCACTTTTGCATGCAACTCAATCCCAAGCTCTCTAGATAAATTAGAGAGATGAACAAGAGGGGTGTTGCCTTCTTGTAGCGTAAGCGCCGGTGTTTCATCTGTTACTGGTAAATATTCTTTATAGTTTGCTAATAATCCCGGCCAATTCATTTACTTTCCATCTCCTTCAACACGATAATAACTAATCACTTCATCTACGACAGGTAAATCTTTTAATTTCATTAATGCTGTTTGGAAATTGTCTAAAGAAACAGTATGCGTCACAATAATAATTTCTGCAAGCTCATCCTTACTTAAAGGGGTTTGTAAAATTTGTTCAAAACTGATTCCAAGCTCATTGAATAAAGTGGTAATTTTCGAAAAGGCACCGACTTCATCCTTTAAATGGAGACGAAAATAATATTGACTAAAACGCTGATCAGCTGCTTTCAGTGCACCCACAAATCGAGGTCCGACAAAACTATGGCCATTCACACCAAGCCTCATGTTTTTAATAATCGCAACAACATCAGACATAACAGCCGTTGCAGTCGGCAAGCTACCAGCTCCAGGACCATAAAACATCGTTTCCCCAACCGCTTCCCCATTTACATAGATCGCATTATATTCATTTTTTACCGCAGCTAATGGATGGCTTTTTGCTAAGAATGTTGGTTGCACACTCACTTCTAATTGTTGATTTTCGAAATGGGCAAGACCGATCAATTTCATCGTTAAACCAAGTTTTTTACCGTAATTTAAGTCTTCTACAGCGACTTGGCTAATGCCGTCCACTTCCACATCATCAAGCGCAACATTGGTGAAAAAAGCGAGCCTTGCTAAAATCGCCATTTTTCTTGCCGCATCTAATCCTTCCACATCGGCTGTTGGATCGGCTTCAGCGAAACCAAGCTCCTGAGCTTCTTTTAAAGCTTGCTCATAAGAAAAGCCATCTTCATCCATTTTCGTGAGGATATAATTCGTCGTCCCATTAACAATCCCCATTAATTTCTGGATTCTATCTGAAACAAGTCCGTCTGATAAACCTCTTAAAATCGGTACGCCACCGGCAACACTAGCTTCATAGAAAAGGTCGCAATTATTCTCTGCCGCTATTTGTTGGAGTTCGGGGCCATACAAAGCAATCAAATCTTTATTGGCTGTTGCTACATGTTTTTTGGCGTTCAAAGCTTTGATAATATGTTCACGGGCTTCTTCAACTCCGCCCATCACTTCAATAATAATATCAATTTCCGGATCCTGCAAAATTTTATTGGGGTCTGTCGTTAACTCCGTATCCCCAATTTGTACATCCCTATCTTTCTCAATATTACGAACCAAGACCGTTTTCACTTTTACATCACAGCCAACTTGGTGGAAAAGTTCTTCTTGGTGGTTATGAATCAATTGAATCACTCCAGATCCAACTGTGCCTAGACCAAATAGACCGATAGAAACACCATTTTTCAAATTCGTTCACTCCTTGGATGTCCTTTGTATAAAAACAATTGTCTTTATATGGTAGACATCGAAAGCGAAATTGTCAAGCACTTTTTTGATTTTTCTTTGGAAAAAGAAGTGAATTCTTTAGGAGTGTATTTAAAAATTTAAGCTGATATAGGACAAAGGCAGCGTCACCAAAAACCAATTGACCAATTTCTTCAATCGTTCGCATTTCATGCCCGAAATCGAGAGAGGAGGCCTAAAGCGGTAGCGATCGCGCACGAATCGTGCCCGAAATCGATGGAGGGAGCCTAAAACGGTAACGATCGCGCACGAATTATGCCCGAAATCGACGGAGGGAGCCTAAAACGGTAACGATCGCGCACGAATCATGCCCAAAATCGATGGAGAGAGCCTAAAACGGTAACAATCGCGTACAAATCATGCCCGAAATCGGGAGAGGAATCTCAAAGTGGTCACGATCTAGTTACGAATCCTACTGAAATTGAGGGGGGATTCATTTACACAAAGAAGATGTTGACATTCTATTTTGTTCTAGTGTACTATTTAATTAATACAGTGATACAGAGTGAGGTGTACGATTCATGCAAGCATTTTGGGGATTATTTAAAAAAGACATGATATTATTACGGTTTTGGTCCATCGCTTGGCTGATTTGTGTATGTTTAGCAATGGTTGTCGGATTTATTGCGGCCGATAAAATGGGAGATCAAAGTCTTGTTGTCCCAATGTATGTTTTTGCGATGTCTATTCAAGTCCTATTTATGCCAATTATGCTGATTTATGTTTTGAATCTTGAAGGGAAAACGCAAATGTGGCTGTATAATCCACAAAGCAGTTGGAAGTTGATCTTTTCAAAATTAGCGTCAGTGGGTTGTTTTCAACTTATCTCCCAGCTTCTTTTATTGGGCTATGGGTTTATTTTACTGAAGCAATTAATGTCATCTGATATGGTCACGACTTCCGCAAACCTTTTACCAATCAATCTCATTGCTTTCTTTCATTTAGGGATTTTTGCGGTATCCGTTTATTTTGGTGTATTGATGCTATTTTATTGGACGATTTATCACGCGCTTGCTAAATATCCGCGAATTCAACCATTTCGCTGGCTCGTCCTAGTCGGTATTTGGATCGTGTGGAATACATTGGAAACCTTGATTGCCCGGGTTCTAGGAAATACCCCGATCTTTTCATTTGGGCTTCAAGTCAATCCTGTTCCAAATATGCACTATGACAAAGTCGGAAAAAATTGGTCCATCGTTCAGAGTCAAGAAGCTCACAATTTTCCGATTACAGTCTTCATTTTATATCTTTTAGTCGCTATCATTATTTTCGTTGTCTCAAGCCGACTACTGGATAAAAAGGTGGAGGTGTAAGAGGCAATGTCTAAGAAGTATGAGGCCACAAAACCGATTTATTTACAAATTGTGGATCTAGTTTGCAGGCAGATTGCAAGAGGTGAAATCAGGCCTGGCGAGAAATTGCCTTCTGTACGCGAAATGGCGATTCAATCAGGCGTCAATCCAAACACGATTCAACGATCTTACACTGAAATGGAAAGGATGGGTATTGTGGAAGCGAGAAGGGGGCAAGGTTCATTCGTATTAGAGGATGAGGGGATTGTGCAAGGATTACAACAATCGATGCAAAAGGAAATGATTGAGCAATTTGTTGGAAATATGAAAGATTTAGGTTTTTCTAGTAGTGAAATAATAGCTGGATTACAATGCTATTTGAAAGAGAGGGATGAGGATGACGATTCGCTTTCATGAAGTAACAAAAAGATATGGAAAAGAAAAAGCGCTAGATCATATCAATCTTGAGCTTCAACCCGGAAAAATTTACGGATTATTAGGACCAAATGGGAGTGGGAAATCAACTACTTTAAAACTGATTACAGGCTTAGTCTATCCTAATCAAGGAAACATTACCGTATTGGGGGAGGAAGTTACTAGAAAAACATGCAGGCAGGTGGCTTATTTAACGGAACTGGATATGTTTTATGAAGCGTTCACAGTTGAAAAGATCTTATCTTTCTATGCTTCCCAATTCCCCGATTTTGATATAGGCAAAGCCAAGTTGCTTATACAAGAATTAAAACTAGAGCCACAGAAAAAAGTTAGAAGGCTTTCCAAAGGAAATCGCGGAAGGTTAAAACTAGTGCTAACATTGGCCCGCAATACTCCCGTTATCTTGTTAGACGAACCCTTTTCGGGATTAGATGCAATGGTGCGGGAATCCATGGTCACAAGCTTATTAAGATATATTGATTTCTCTAAACAAACAGTAATCATTGCCACACATGAGATCAATGAAGTGGAATCTCTATTAGATGAAGTATTGGCTATTTATAACGGTCATATCGTTGGTCATGAACATGTAGAAACATTGCGTGAAGAATACGGATTATCCGTATTGGACTGGTTCAAAATGAAAATGGAGGAAAAGGGAGTGTGAGAGAAAATGGAGCCAATTGTTGAATTGAAAAATGTCACAAAAACGATCCGTGGAAGGAAAATTATTGATGATTTAAGCTTCGGAGTTATGCCTGGGGAAGTATTCGGTTTTCTTGGTCCAAATGGTGCAGGGAAGACGACCACTATCCGAATGATCGTTGGTCTGATTCGGATGAGCGGTGGGGACATTACGATTTGTGGGAAAGATGTAAAAAAAGAGTTTGAAGAGGCAATTCGCCATGTAGGTGCGATTGTCGAGAATCCGGAAATGTACAAATTTCTCACAGGCTATCAAAATTTACAACAAGTTGCCAGATTAACAACCGGGATTGGGAAAGAAAAAATAGATAAAGTGGTAGAGTTAGTAGGATTAACGGAAAGAATCCACGACAAGGTAAAAACATATTCTTTGGGGATGCGGCAACGCTTAGGTATTGCCCAAAGCCTTTTGCATGATCCGAAGGTATTGATTTTAGATGAACCAACTAATGGTTTAGATCCAGCGGGGATTCGAGAGATTCGTGATTATTTGCGAAGTCTCGCAAAAGAAAAAAACCTCGCCGTCATTGTTTCGAGTCATTTGCTATCTGAAATGGAAATGATGTGTGATCGGATCGCGATCATCCAAAAGGGAAAGTTGATTGATATGCAGATGGTCAAAGAAGAGGAGTCCATACAAAAGCATAAATATGTATGTACGATTGACCAACCTCAGAAGGCAATAAAATTGTTAGAGAAAAAGGACTACCTCATTCAAGCTCAACCAGGAGGTTTTGAAGTCACGCTTGGAAAAGAACAAGTACCCGAAGTGATCAATTTTTTAGTGCATCATGATTTACTAATTTATGAAATGAAAAAACAATCCGTTTCATTGGAAGATCGGTTTCTTGAAATCACGAATCAGAAGGTGGTGAAGGCAAATGCATAGACTTATACAAAATGAATGGATTAAAATCTTTAGACAAATAAGCACATATATTATGATTGGATTTTTATTGCTCGTCTTAATAGCTGGTGGGGCGATATCAAAATATTTGGATACACGGGCTGAACTAGGAAACGAACATTGGAAAGAAGAGCTACAAAGCGAAGTAATTGAAAACAAAGAGATGTTGGCTGATTCCGATATTGTCATGGCTCCTTCTCTAAAAGGGTATCTTAAGCAGGAGATTGCAATTGGCGAATATCGAATCGAACATAACTTGCCTCCAACACAACCATCATCCATGTGGACATTTATAGGTGAAAATGCGCAGATGACAAGCTTAGTTGGATTGCTCGTGATTATTGTCGCATCAGGCATTGTCGCCAATGAATTTAGCCGTGGTACAATCAAAAACTTGTTGATCAAGCCGTACAAGCGTTGGAAAATATTATTATCTAAATATATTACAACGATTTTACTTTTGTTGTTTATGCTTGCTATTTTGTTTGTTGGTTCTGCGCTCATCGGCGTTATCCTTTTCGGAACGGGGGACGCAGCCCATAATACTCATTTAGCTTATGCAAATGGAAAAGTCGTTGAACAAAGTCTATTGATCTATTTGATTAAGACATATCTGCTCAATTCTCTAAGTGTTTTTATGTTGACGACAATGGCCTTTATGATTTCCGCTGTTTTTCGAATTAGCGGACTTGCGATTGGAATCTCCATCTTCTTGCTCATGTCAGGAGGAACCATTACGAATCTATTGGCCAGTAAATTTGAATGGCCGAAGTATAGCTTATTTGCGAACACCAACCTTATGCAATATATAGACGGGACCCCGTTAGTCGAGGGAATGACCATGTCTTTTTCGATTACGATGATGGCGATTTACTTTGTTCTATTTCTACTCCTTGCTGTTGTCTTTTTTACGAAGAGGGATATAGCAAACTAATTGTATAACCAGAACCAAAAACCCCCTTGTGATAAATATAAAGCAGGGGGTTCGTTTTGTTTGTTCAATAACTCGAAGTCCGCCCAGAAAGTTCTCCAATACGAAGGAGAGTTTTCACCGATCATTTCTTGGTGAAAAATTTAAGTGGTGTGAAAAATCTTCACACCAAATTCACAGGAAATAAGGTAATATCTATATAAAATAAAGCAAGGTATCTATTCTATTGTCTGGGAGGGAACCTATATGGCAAGAATTTTATTGAATAATGTCTCAAAACGGTATGGAAAATTCAAAGAATTTGCTGTGAAAGACTTCAATTTAGATATTGAAGATCAGGAGTTTTTAGTTTTTCTAGGACCGTCAGGGTGTGGAAAATCAACCACTTTGCGGATGGTTGCCGGATTGGAGGATATTTCTGGAGGAGAGATTTTTATCGGCGACACGCTTGTGAACGATATTCCTCCAAAAGATCGTGATATCTCCATGGTTTTTCAAAATTATGCTTTATATCCAAATTTAAGTGTTTATGAAAATATCGCATTTGGACTTCGGATTAGAAAAGTACCGAAGTTTGAAATTGAAGATGCGGTTAAACGAGCGGCACGGGTATTGGAAATCGGCAGCTTTCTTGATCGTAAACCAAGGGAATTAAGTGGTGGTCAAAGGCAGCGTGTTGCTTTAGGAAGAGCCATTGTCAGGCAACCGCAAGCTTTTCTAATGGATGAACCATTATCCAATTTGGATGCGAAGCTGCGAGTGCAAATGCGAGCGGAAATCATTCGTTTGCATAAGGCGATTGGCGTTACAACGATTTATGTCACCCATGATCAGATTGAAGCGATGACAATGGGCGATCGGATTGTTGTCATGAACAGAGGAATTATTCAACAGGTAGATACGCCTGAAGTGATTTATAATCGACCGCAAAATATGTTTGTAGCAAAATTCATCGGAAACCAGCCAATGAACTTTTTCCATGGAACGATCCGAGAAATTGATGGTCATATTCGCTTCTTTACGAGTGCGTTTAATTTGCGTTTAACCGATGAGCAAGCCGCGATGATGAGGAATAAAAGAATGCAAGAATATGAGGTTGTCATGGGGATAAGACCCGAACATATCGGGGTTGAGCGAGAATTAATAGAATCCTATCCACATGCCACGATTAGAGGTTTTTTGCAATTTAATGAGTTTATTGGTTCAGACCATTATTACCATGTAGACTCGTATGGAAAAGAATCCTTCACAGTGAGAGCACATCCAAGATATCGATATGATGAAGGGGATGAAATAACTGTGGCGGTCGATATGGGAAAAGCATTATTCTTTGATAAGAATAGTCAAGAATTAATGACAGATTAAGGGAGGAAAAAATGAAAGCGTTTAAAAAGAATTTAATCAGACAATCGTTCTACTTGTTCGTGATAGCCGCCTTTATTTTAAGCCTATTCCAACCTTTAACAGCTCCCAAAATCGCAGCGGCAGAGGAAGAGGAAACAAAAATAGAACCAGATTTATCGCAATTTATTGAACCTTTTTATTACGATATTATCCATAAATGGCAAGATGAAGGGATTCAACCCGGAAAAGACCATATAAAAGTGGAAGCGAAAGACTTTGCGAAACAGGCCGATGATACTTCATTCACCGTAGATTCCTATAAAGGCCGGGATCAAGTGGGAATATTTGCGGATGCAGTCGGCTGGGTAGAATATGAAGTGGATGTGAAGAGTGCAGGATTATATGAAATCGCGATGGACTATATTCCCCTATCGCAAGGAGAAGGTGGAAGTCGTCAATCCGTTATTTTAAGTGTCGCGATAAACGAATCCATTCCCTATCGGGAGGCCCGCTCCATCGAATTACGAAGACAGTATAAAGATAAGGACCCACAATTTGATGATGAAGGAAATCAAATTAGATCATTAGTTGAGGAAACGACCGATTGGACGACAGCGACGTTGCGCGATCCCGGGGTAAGTGTGGAACCGCTGCATTTTTATTTAGAAAAAGGAAAAAATACGATTCGTATCCAGCCGCAAAGAGAGGCCGTTGCGATTGAATCTATTGCGATTCAACCACCCACAAGCTATCCGGCTTATCAAGATGTGAAAGCGGAATATCCAAAAAGCGAAACAAGTTCCGATCATACGATTCAGTTGGAAGCGGAAGATTTTCTCGGAAAAAACTCAACATCGATCCAAGTACAATATAATCGGGACCCGTTAACAACACCTAAATCATTAAACAAAATAAAGTTTAATACGTTAGGAGGAACTAGCTGGCAAAATGGCGGTCAAGCCGTTACATGGAAATTCGAAGTGCCTGAAACCGGAAAGTATAAAATAGGCTTTCGTGGCTTACAGAATTATCGAAAGAGTTTGTCAACTTTTAGAAGTATTTACATTGATGGTCAAATTCCGTTTGCGGAAATGAAACATTTCAAAATTCCTTATGCAACAAAATGGCAGGAAGTTTTTGTTCAAGATGAAAAGGAACATCCGTACGAATTCTACTTGGAAAAGGGGAAACATACTCTTACCTTAGGAGCCACCTATGAACCATTCATGCCGGTCATTACCCAAATAGAAGAAATATCTGAGCAAATTAAATCTGTATCACAAGAACTGCGCCTTGCTTCTGGGGGCAGAATTGAAAAGGGAAAGGCCGTTGTCGATGAATTTAGGGTTTGGAATGTAAAGAAAGAGTTACCCGGATTGATCGAACAACTTGAAGACATGCATGATCAACTCGCTGCAATGGCGCAGCAAACGATTGAAATTAATGGGGGGAGAAATAATGTTTCCCAGGCTTTTGAATCAGCTGTCCAAGACTTAGCTAAATTATTGGAAAAACCTAATGAGATTCCCAATAAACAAGTGGTTATTGGAACAATGCAAGAGAAAGTCGATCAACAGAGACAAGAATTAATGGACAGTCCATTAGAGATCGATAAACTCTATTTGGTGTCAGCAAAAGAAGAGTTTCCAAGAATGACAGCCAATCCATTTGAAAAAATAAAAGGAACTTTTCATTCTTTGCTTTATTCTTTCCAAGATCAGAATCAATTACGGGAACAAAAAGATGAAGAATTAAATGTTTGGATGATGTGGGGCCGAGATTATGCGGAGGAACTACAGCAATTGGCCGACCAATATTTTACTCCTGAACACGGCATAAAAGTAAATGTGAATCTGATCCAAGATCAAAATCTATTAGTCTTAGCAAAAGCCGCGGGCATTATGCCAGATGTTGCGCTTGGAGTGCCAAGTGGTATGCCTTTTGAAATGGCCCTCCGTGGAGCAGCAAAAGATATTTCGGAGTTGCCTGGCTCGGAAGAATTGCTGAATCAATATGCACCCGGATCATTGCTTCCTTATTATTATGATGGGCATTATTACGGGGTTCCGGAGACGATTAATTTTAAAGTGATGTTTTATCGGAAGGATATTTTACAACAACTTGGTCTAGACGTTCCGGAAACATGGGAAGAGGTCTATGACATGATTCCGACTTTATTGCAGAATCAGTATAATTTTTATGCTGATCCGAAAGATTTTTCCTATATGCTCTATCAAAATGAAGCAGAGCTTTATACAGAAGACGGATTGGCTACAGCTTTAGACCAACCAGAAGCCTTTAAGGGATTTGAAGAATGGACAAATTTATTTAACCTACATGGTCTTGATAATCAGGTGCAAAGTTTTTACCAACAGTTCCGAAAAGGGACGATGCCGATTGGTATTTCCGATTTTAATCAGTATATGCAGTTATTAGTGGCAGCCCCAGAAATTTTGGATACATGGGGAATTGCCCCTATTCCTGGTCATATCAACAGTGAAGGGGAACTTGTTCGCTGGGCTGGAGGAACGGGAATGGATACAACAAGCATGATGCTCTTTAATGATACGCCAAAAGAAAAACAAGAAATGGCATGGGAATTTATTAAATGGTATACCTCACCCGAAATCCAAACAGAATACGGGTTGAATTTGGAACAATTCAGGGGCGAAACTTTTCGCTGGAATTCAGCCAATATTGAAGCATTTCGAGAAATGCCTTGGAGAAAAGCAGATTTAGAGGCGATTTTGGAACAATGGAAGTGGGTCAAGGATTTACCTAACACACCCGGAAGTTATATGACAACAAGACAATTAGATTTCGCTTGGAACCAGACCGTTTTGGAGAGTGAAAACCCGCGAGTGGAATTAGAGAAGGCTGTAAAAGAGATTAATCGTGAATTAAAAAGGAAGCAAATGGAATTTGACATCATTGATGAAAACGGCAATGTTTTGCATCCATTAAAGTTACTTGATGTATCAAAGCCATGGGAAGGAGTGAACAAAGATGAATAGTCATACGCAAGTGGAGAATGCAAAGGCAGGCTCAGTTGAGCGAGTCCCTAGTCCATTTAAACTAAAAATGAAGAATAAGGCAAAACAATTAATGGCTGATATTTGGAGATTTCGCTTATCCTATTTGTTTATTGCTCCCTTTATGATTATGTTTATTGTCTTTATCGTTGTTCCTGTTATAGCAGCGATGGGATTAAGTTTCACATATTTTAATTCGATTCAATTTCCAGAATGGTCAGGCTGGTTAAACTATCAAACTTTGTTCTCGCAAGATATCGTGTTTCTGCAGAATGTATTACCGAATACCTTTAAGTTTGCGCTATTTGTAGGACCTGTTGGATTTATTCTCGGATTTCTGTTGGCTTGGTTTATTTCCCAATTGCCCAACACATTACGGATGATATTTGCGCTTGCGATGTACGCGCCATCGCTTGCAGCGGGGGTAGCGATGACCGTTGTTTGGCAGGTAATGTTTTCAGGGGATCGAACAGGCTATATTAACAGTTTCCTCCTAAAATATAACTTTATTACAGAACCGGTTATCTTTTTGCAGGATCAAGATTGGCTTTTGAATATTATGATTGTCGTCTCCATCTGGTCAAGTATGGGAATTGGTTTCCTCGCTTTATTGGCAGGCTTGTTAAATGTCGATCAGGAGTTATATGATGCAGGGAAAATTGACGGTGTTTCTAGTCGATTACAGGAAATTTGGTATATTACCTTGCCTTCCTTAAAGCCGCAATTATTATTTGCAGGGGTAATGTCAATCGTTCATACATTACAATCTGGAGAATTAGGTGTCCAGCTTTCAGGGACAAATCCAACCCCTAATTATGCCGGACAAGTGATGATCAGCCATATTGAAGATTACGGATTTATTCGTTTTGAGCTCGGATATGCCAGTGCTGTCTCGGTTATATTATTGTTGCTTATGTTTTTGCTAAGTCGAGTCTTCTTTTATCTATTTGGTGAAAAGGAGGAAGCTTAGGATGAAAATAATCGATACATTTAAAAATATGGGCGACAGTCTCGTTTTTAAAATGAAAAACTTTGGCAGAGATATTAGAAGATTGGATGCAACGCAATGGGTGATTTTGTTCTTTCTTACATTATTAGCGATTTTTATGCTATTGCCGATTGTGTATATTTTTAATCATGCGTTTAAACCATTACATGAGTTGTTTCTTTTTCCGCCTACTTTTATTGTGCAAGACCCGACCTTTCAAAACTTTGTTGAATTGATGTCGATGACACAAGACACCTTTATTCCTGTTTCACGCTATATTTTTAATAGTGTCATTGTGACCGTTGCAGCCACTGCAGCGATGGTAATTACGAGTTCACTATGTGCTTATGCCTTATCGAAGCATAAATTTCCGGGAGCCAATCTCGTGTTTGGCATCATTATGCTCTCGCTCTTGTTTGTTCCCACTGTTTTGCAAATTCCACGCTATGTGGTTGTGCAAAACTTAGGGATTATGAACACATACTGGGGACATGTATTGCCGATGGTGGCGATGCCAGTAGGGGTGTTTTTGATGAAGCAATTTATGGATCAAGTGCCTAATGAGGTGATGGAAGCGGCAAAGATTGATGGTGCGTCTGAATTTCGCATGTTTTTGCAAATTGTCGTACCGATTGTAACACCTGCGATTGCGACGATTGCGATTATTTCCTTTCAAGGTGCATGGGGGAATGTGGAAACTTCGCAATTGTTTATGCAGGATGAATCGATGAAAACTTTGCCTTACTATATGCAATCCTTGACAGCCAATTTAGCTAATACAGTAGCAAGACAGGGAGCGGCTGCCGCTGGTGCTCTGATTATGTTTTTGCCGCAATTAATCATCTTCTTGTTCTTCCAAAGAAAGGTTATTGCGACAATGGCTCATTCTGGAATTAAATAAGGCAAGAAAAACGGAGGTACTGTAATGAAAATAATACGTAGAATATGGCATTGCTTATTCGCCTCTATCAGCCTTATAATCTTGTTTCTGTCTTCCTCTTTGAGTGTGAAGGCAGATGCACCCTATGATACTTTCAGTGTGAATGGTTTTGGTAGAACGATATTCACGCAGCCTGCATATGAACCGACCGGGGTATTGGCACAAGATATATATGTGACTGATGAAAATGGCGAAAGCGTTTATTCTCCATTAAAGCAACCACAAGATTTATTTATTGATGATAATGATCATATTTATATTGCTGATACAGGAAATAATCGTATTGTTCATTTGGATAAAGACGGAGAGCTTATTCGGGTGATTTCGGTTCAAGAAAGTCCGTTGAATCAGCCTTCAGGAGTTTTTGTCGATACAAATGGAGACATTTTTGTAGCGGACACTGGCAACAAAAGGGTTCTCCGATTAGATAAGGATGGTAAGCTTATCAAGGAATTTGGACGTCCCGAATCGAAGTATGTGGATGATAAGTTTGTCTATGAACCGATTAATATGATCGTTGACCGGCGCGGCTTTGTTTTTGTAGTCTCCCGTGGAACCTATCAAGGAATTATTCAATTAGATCCTGAAGGCGAATTTTACGGATTTTACGGTACAAATGTAACAGAGGTTTCTTTAATGGACCGGGTTCGTAATATTTTCTATACGGAAGAGCAATTGAAGCGGCAGGTTAGACTGCTCCCGAACCCGATTCGTAACATTGATATTGATCATAATGGTTATATTTATACCGTTTCCCGGGATAAAACGGAGCAAATCAAAAAGATTAATATCCGCGGAGAAAACCAATGGAAGGATTTTTCCTTTAGTGACAACATTAATTTAGACTTTTTGCGAAGAAGAACGATGGCGCAATCTGATGAGGAAGGACCTCCCGCTACAGAAATTACCGATGTCACGGTGGATCGGAATGGCATTGTGACGGTGATTGATAAGGCCAATGCGATTGTCGCTCAATTTAATCAAAACGGTGAACTGCTCTTTTTCTGGGGAGCACCCGTGATTTCAGGTTCTCCGCAGGTCGGTGTTACGAAAAGCCCGGTTGCCCTTGATACCAATAGTGAGAATAAGATTTTTATTTTAGATGATTCCCTTAATTTAGTTCAGGCCCTTCAAACA
This sequence comes from Bacillus subtilis, assembly GCF_008764245.1. Taxonomy (GTDB): domain Bacteria; phylum Bacillota; class Bacilli; order Bacillales; family Bacillaceae_C; genus Lederbergia; species Lederbergia ruris. The sequence goes on along the minus strand of NZ_VTQV01000013.1, from coordinate 62,673 downwards.
ACTGATTTTGGGCATGATATTCAATCAGCCTATATTCTCACCCAAGAAGGGAAATATGCAGAAAGTGAAGAGTACTGGGATAAAATTGTGAAGCAAAATGCTTTGTTTTCCCCAGCTTATGAAGGACTTGCACGTGCTGCTTTTTCCGGGGAGGATTATGAAGAAGCAAGAGAATTGTATAAACTGTCAGGGGATGAAGTAGGTTATTCAGATTCCTTTTGGCAAATCAGACTGCAATGGTTTCAAAAGAACTTTGCCTATTTTGCTAATGCGTTTCTTGTGATTGGAGTAGGGACAATTGTCGGCTCGCAATATCAAAGGAAGAGTAAACGTAAAAGCAAAAGAGTTAAAAAGGAAAAGGCGAAGAAAAAAGAACTTACGTTAATCGAGCATTTAAAACATGCTTTCTATATCCTTATCCATCCTTTAGAGGGCTTTGCGGATATTAGATATAGCAATAAAGGCGGTTATTTAAGTGCTTTCGTTATTCTCGCTTTAGTGGTAATCGTCGCTTTAACGAGAATTTACTATACGAGCTTTACCTTCCAGCCGATACCAGTAGAAAACTTAAATGCTGGATCGATTTTATTAGGGGGGACGTTAGTCTGGGTATCTTGGGTGATTTGCCATTACCTAATCGGAGCGATTCGTTATGGTCAGGCTCGTTTTAAAGATGTGTTTATCGGCAGTGCCTATTCCTTAATACCGGTATTTATATTAGGCCTTCCACTTGCATTGTTGTCCAATATTATGACATTAAGTGAGGGTTCGATTTACGGATTTTTCTCATCAGCCATGATTATCTGGTGTGCGGCTCTATTCTTTTGGATGGTGCAAGCCCTGCAAAATTATTCCGTTGGTGAAACGATTGTTAATATTTTGTTATCGATATTTGCCATGATTATGTTGTGGGTACTGATCTTTATTATCATTGGCCTATCTTCCGAGACAATTGACTTTGTCTATACACTTTATCAGGAGGTGACAATGTGATGTTTAGGAAAAAAGCGATGCTACTTATCCTTTTAGCTTTACTACTTATCTTCAGCTCAGGAACCGTCATGGCGCAAACAGATTCATCTGAAGGGGAGCAAACAGGCCAAGAAAATGTGGCTGAAGACAATCAAGATACAGAAGAAAGTACAACAGATGATGCAGCAAGTGAAGAGACAGAGGTACCGCAAGGAACAGATAAAGTGGTAGGTTCCCTTCCAGATGAAAGTAAATTTGAAACAGTGGCCGAAAATGAAAACCTAATTTTACAAGCGGACCCGAAAAGTGGACATTTTACTGTGACTAATAAACAATCTGGAAAGGTTTTAAGATCATTTCCTAATCCGCAAGGTTGGGGAGAGGGACAGACATCCGAGGTTTGGCAAGTCCATTTGCAATCTCCTTTCATGTTTACGTACGTAGAATTTAATGTTCGTAGAGATGTTGTGAAGGAATCAAACTTTAACAGTCAAGGAGGCACGGTTGACTATAAAAAAAATGAAAATGGCTTTCAAATTACCTATGACTTGCCTAAAATGGGCTTTGTCATTCCTGTAGAGGTACGACTTGCTGACGATTACGTTGAAACGCGAATTTTAGCGGATGACATTGTCGATGGAAAAGAAGCTCCAAAGGATAAAGAGGAGGCGAAAAAAGATCCAAAAAGCAGACTCGTTTCCTTACGATTATTTCCTTTTCTAGGAGCTGACACTTCAGAAAAAGAAAATGGCTATGTATTTCTTCCTGATGGTCCAGGTGCCTTAATTGAATTTCAAAAAGACCGGGCAAGCACAAATAACTTGTATACGGAGAGGGTGTATGGAGATGATTTGGCTTTTTCTTCTAACTCCACTCTCTCTAATCGACAACCTGTTCGCATGCCGACTTTTGGCATAAAATCGGGAAACGATGCCTTTTTAGGGATTATCGAGGACGGGGATGTGTATGCCAATATTGTTTCTGCGCCGTCACAATCCTTAAGTCAGTATAATTGGGTAACAGCTGAACATTTATTTCGCTTTAAATTTTTCCAACCGACAAATCGGAAGACATTCGCCGGATTTCACACTTATTCTGAAGAGATGCAGAGAGGTGATCGTTCCGTTCGCTATTATATGCTGGAAGGAAAAGATCCAGGGTATGTGGATATGGCAACAAAATACCGTGAATATTTAATGAAAGACCAAGGTTTAAGCAGGCAAGAGGCATCAGAGAATATTCGTTTACAATTAGATCTGCTTGGCGGCGGAACGAAAAATGGTTTTATAAGAGATTCTTTTCTTTCGCTCACAACGACTGAAGAAGCGACTCAAATGGTGAAAGAGCTCAATAGTTTAGGTGTAGAAGATATGGAGATTCATTATTATGGCTGGCAAAGAAAGGGATATGAAAATTATGGGGGACATTTCCCTGTAGCGAAAAAGCTCGGTGGAAATGAAGGAATGAAGAAATTTGTAGATTTCGCTCATAATAAAGGCTTTGCCGTTTATTTAGATGCCAGCTCTTATACGTTTAATAATACGAATAAAGATGGTTTTCGACCAAATCGCGATGGGCTCCGTGATTTAAGCTCGACCATCATTAAATTCTATGAGTATGGCGGGGGCAATGTCCTGGTTAGTCCGAAATTTATGGAAAAAACAATTCTAAAAGATTTCAAAAAAGCGAAGGAACTGCAAATTGATGGCTATTTATATGGTAGTGGCATTGGCGCCATGTTATCAACGGATTATAATGATCAGCACTTTGCAGATCGGCAAGAAGCAAAGGAAATTCAAGAAAATATTATGGCCAAAACAAAGGAGGAGCTTGGAGAAGTCCGGGTTACGTACGGAAATTTCTACAGCTTGAAGAACATTAATCACCTTAGGCAGATGGAGAATGATTATTCCTATGATTTATTTGTTGATCGAAAAATTCCATTTGCCCAAATTGCACTCCATGGATTAATGAGTTATTCCTTTGATTATGGAAATATAGGTGGAGATACGAAAGAAAGCTTTTTACAAGGAATCGAGTACGGAGCGCTCCCGTCCTTTATCTTAACCTATGAAAAAACACAAAAATTAATGGATTCTAATTCCTTACGCAGGTTCTATAGCACCTATTATAAGGGGTGGGAAGAAGAAATTGCCGCTCAATATCAAAGTTTTAATGAGGCGCTGGCAGATGTGCAGGACCAGTTTATTGTTGATCATCAACAGATTGCTAAGGGTGTATTTAAAACAACCTATGAAAATGGAAAAAGCATTGTTGTGAATTATAATAAGCAGCCTTATCATCATGAAGATTTAGCAGTAGAGGCAGAGGATTACACAATCCTAGAAGGAGGAAGATAATATGAAGAAAAGGAGGATGAACGCAAAGGTTGCCCGTAATTTAGAAGGGAGCTTATTTATCGCACCCTGGTTGCTAGGATTCCTAATATTTCTAGCTTTCCCGTTAGGATTTTCATTTTATATGAGTTTTCATAAAGTGAAAATCCTTCCTGGGGGGATGCAATACGACTTTAATGGTGTCGGTTATTATCGAGAAATCCTGTTTAACAGTTCCGAGTTCTATGATCAATTAATTCCTTATTTCCAAGAAGTTGTATTAATGATCCCAATCATCCTAATTTTTTCTCTTATGATTGCGATTCTATTAAATCAGAAGCTACACGGAAGATTTCTTTTTCGGGCGATCTTTTTCCTTCCCGTTATTTTTACAACCGGGTACCTTTTAACAGAATTTGTCAATCAAGGAGAGGGGAGCTTAGGCTTTTTAGAAAAATTTGCACTTGGAGGATATTTGGATACTTTTTTAGGGGATAGCTCATGGGCACAGCCTGTAAAAACCTTATTAAATCGCTTTGTGTTGGTATTATGGTATTCCGGTGTGCAAATCCTAATTTTCTTGGCGGGACGGCAAACGATCCCGAATTCAGCCTATGAATCTGCACGGATAGATGGGGCAAATCCCTGGGAGGTTTTTTGGAAAATAACCTTACCTGCCATGTCCCCTTTTATTTTCCTAAATTTGATTTATACGGTTGTTGATATGTTCACCTTCCCATTTAATCCCATTATCGATTTAATTGGGACGGGTAATTACGGGTATAGCAGTGCACTTGCATGGATCTATTTCTTGATTATTGTCATTTTCTTATTAATTGTGATGTTCATTTTTGTAAGGATTACGAAAAAACAAAATGCCGCAAGACGTTAAAGGAGGGCCGTCAATGAGTACAAATATTGAAACCGTTAAAAAGTATAATAGACCAAAAAACAAGCGTTATTTTTACCAAAAGTTAACCTCTGTTAGATATGTGATTTTAGGAAAAGAGGTTAATGAAGGGTTGCTTTTTAAAGCTTTTCTATACACGATTTTTATTGCGACCTCCTATATTTATGTAAATCCAATTCTGAAGATGATTGTCAACATGGTGATGAGTGAAAAGGATTTAATTGATCCAACCATTACTTGGATTCCAACTGATTTATATTTCGGGCATCTCGTGCGCGCTTGGGAAAGTTTGCACTATGGTCAGGCCTTTTCAATTAGCCTTGTAGTGGCAGTGAGTTCAGCTGTCTTCCATTGTATAACATGTGGGCTAGCGGGATACGCCCTTGCCCGACTGCAATTTCCATTTAAAAAATTAGTATTTGGCCTATTGATTATGGCGTTTATTATCCCACCGCAAGTAATCGTCTTACCAACCATTATTGGCTATACGAAATTAGGGTTAAATGATAGTTTTGTGACCTTGATTGTGCCATCGTTATTAGGATTTGGGGTAAAAGGCTCACTGTTCGTCATTATTTTCCGTCAGTTCTTTATGACCCAGCCGAAAGAACTGGAGGAAGCTGCTAAAATTGATGGAGCTAGTGCCATTAAATTTTATTTAAGGGTAATGCTTCCGCTCGCCAAGCCAGCCATTTTAGTTGTGTTCTTATTTTCATTCGTTTGGACTTGGAACGATACCTATTTACCAAAAATGTTTTTGACAGACTCACAATATTTACCGCTTGCTAGTGAAATGCTGTCATTAGATCGAGTGATAACAAGTTTTGTAGAATCGCAGCAAATGTCATCATACGAAGCTGGCGCAGTAAAAATGGCAGCAAGCTTCCTATCGCTCCTTCCACCATTACTAATCTTTGCCATTTTCCAACGCCACTTTGTCGAAGGAGTAGAAAGAACAGGACTTGTGGAGTAATAAGAAAAGCGGAAGGCGGTTGTTCAGGGGCGACAAGCAAATGTTCTGGAATCTGGAAGGGCGTTCTTTCCCTTCCTGGATTCCAAGTTATTTGACCTCGAGCCCCTACCGCCTGCAGTTAGACACTGAAGGGCGAACTGATGTTGACTTACGCAAGCAGGCACCGAAAGTTTGCTAGTCGCTGGGCGCTGGAGCAGGACAAAGAAAAGCGGAATAAACTCGCCTTTATTTTTAGAAGGCGAGTTTTACTATGTAATGGTCACAATTTTTGATCGGAATGACACCTATGCTTTTGTGCTTTCTGAAATGAAATTGACATAATCGTATTCAGATGGTAATTTTATAGTACATACCTTTCTTTTTTTTCCAATTCATCACTTTCACTATTGTTACATTACCGGCATCTACTGGTATCTTTATAACTTTTTGATATCAATATAAAAGGATGGATGAAAATGAATATTTTAATTGTAGAGGACGAGGAATCGATCCGTGATGTTTTAAAATCGTACTTTTTAAAGGAAGGCTGGCAAGTCTATATTTCTAGCGATGGAATGGAAGCGCTTAAGCTGTTTAATAAATTTAAAGTAGACGTGGTTTTACTAGATTTAATGATTCCTAAGTTATCTGGAGAAGCTGTTTGTCAAGAAATTAGGCAAACTTCCAATGTGCCGATTATGATTATTTCCTCTAAGTCAAGAGAAGAAGATATGATTAATGGCCTAAATATAGGTGCAGACGATTATATTGTCAAGCCATTTCGAATTAAGGAAGTTCTAGCCCGTATTCATGCTTTATTGAGACGGATGAAAATGTTTACAAAGGAAAGAGAGACCATTCTTCGTTTTAATCACGGCAGTTTGGTCGTTAACTTTGAAACCCAAGAAGTACTAGTAAACAACAAAGCTGTGAAATTAACCTCTACCGAATTTAAAATATTGGATACTTTAATAAAAAAGCCAGGGCGATTTTTTAGTCGTCAAGATTTATCGTATATTGTTCAAGGATACCGCTATATTGGCGATGGTCGAACGATGGATACTCATATTAAAAATTTACGAAAAAAAATCGAGGAAGATCCAAAGGAGCCCAAATATATTGTCACAAAGATTGGTGCCGGCTACAGATTTAATTGTATATTGGATCAGGCTAAATGAACGCAATACTCGCTTTTTTTAAAAAAGCACAAGTATCAATGTTTATGATCATTGCCTCTGTCGTGTTTTTCACAATACTCGGTATCTATTTGGCTCTTTATTTCAGTACAAAACTGGCTTTAATAGAATATAAACAGCAATATTTTACTGAAAAGATGTATCAAATGAGTTATGTTTTTCGAACAGGTTTAAGTCAAGAGGAATATACTTTCGAAAATGAAGTGCTTTTTCATAAAATGGCTAAGGAATTTGGTACTCCGGTAGAGTTTGTTAGTGAGGACATGCATAAGATTATTTATAAAAATGGATTAAGCCATCTTGAACTTACTAATCCCTATTCTGTGGAATTACCAGTTGTGAAAGACGGTCAGACACTGGGCTATTTACGAGCTTATTTTGATATGGATCAGGATTTGAGTTCACCGGCGATCTTTACGCTTGAAAAGAAATTAAAAGATCAACAGCGTTATATTTTATTAAGCATAGGGCTTCTTGTCCTTCTCATTAGTTTTATGATTGCAAAATATTATGCAGAACCATTGAAAGGCGCTGCCAAGTATGCGGCGAAGATATTGAAGGGAAACCGGGAAGAATTTGTTCCGCGTCAGGGAACAGAGGAAGTAAAGCAATTAATTGATAGCACCAATAGTCTGTTAATTGAATTTAGTAATCTTGAAAATTGGCGAAAACAGATGATGGAGGATTTAACTCATGAATTGCGGACACCGCTTACTTCTGTTTTAACCCGTCTGGAAGCAATTATTGATGGGGTTTACCCAAAAACCGATAAAAATTTACAAGATATTTATGAAGAAGTCGAAAGATTCTCAAGATTGATTCATAACGTTCAACAATTATCGGAGGCAGAAGGAGCAAGGTTTAAGCTAAATATTAAAAAGGTGAACTTAGTTTATTTAGTGAAAGGGGTATACGATGGCTTTTTATTTATTGCCAAACAACGGCAGATCCAAATGCATTTCGTAAACCCGAATACTCCTTGTACCGCTTATATTGATCCTGATCGAATGATTCAGGTGATCACAAATATTATTTCAAACGCGCTTAAATATACACCACCAGGTGGAGAAGTTTGGTTGGAATTTGAAATTGGTGAAGATGATTTTACTTTTTATTGTCAAGATAACGGGATTGGTATTTCAGAGGATGAACTACCTTTTGTGTTTAACCGCTTTTACCGAATTGATAAATCAAGATCACGTGATTATGGTGGTTCGGGGATAGGGTTAAGTATATCAAAGGCTCTAGTCCATGCCCATGGGGGAGAAATTGGCGTAGAAAGTGAACTTGAAAAGGGTTCTAGATTTTGGGTCAAGATTCCAATTGATAATCATCTCGTTTCAGTAAAAGATCAACACGACAAAACGGAGGCATTACATGGGGCTATTTAAAGGAATTCGCGCAGTTCATCAACATTGGACAATATTTATTTATCCAATCCTATTTGATTTGATCGGACTTACTTTAGGGCTGTATTTTATCGGTTTTTTTGGACAGGCTTTTGTTTCTGTTAAGCTTATTTTAGAAATGGGGTTACCTTCGATTAGTCATATTTCGAATATCCCCTTGTTTGCGAATAATCTCTTTTTTTTAACGGGACCTGTTGAAAAAACGGCCTTTCTAGGAGTTATTCTAATCATCATGCTCTTATTCGGAGCTTTTCTCCAAGGGGGATATATTCGTTCCCTATATAGGATTGTGAAAAAAGAAGAGTATTCATTTGTTCAATTTATAAAAGATGGCAAAAAATATTGGCTGCAATTTATCTTGCTTGAGATCATTGTCCAATTATTACGAATTGGTTTGACTGCCTTGTTTCTGTTATTTTTACCCTATATCGGTGCCTTTATTTCACTGGTCACATTTATAGTATTACGAATTGTGTTTATTTATTTGGAGTTTACAATTGTTATCGATAACGTAAATATACCGGATGCACTCAAATTAAGTAGAAAGTATTTATTTAAATCATTTCTTCCTTCACTTACAGTCGTAATCATTATGTATATCGTCACCTCCAGTTTAAGCCTTGTTCTGCATATAGGATGGTCCTTCCCAATGGTGATCTGTGTCCTTTTCTTATATGCCTATTTAATGACATTGATTCAATCCGTGCTGATGTGTATTCTATGGCATGTTCGGGAAACAAAAGCGTAAGCATCTTGAGATGGATGAATGGCTAATGACGCGACACCAATCGCCACGCCGTTCTGACCTACATCCTGTGGTCCTTCGGACAAACTTTCGCCATAGGAAACGGGTGGGGCGACGTTGCACGGGACGTGGTACCTTTTGACGATCCATACTATACGAGATGGGGAAATCGATGTTCACTTGCAAGCAGGCACCTAAAGTTTTCTAGTCGCTACGTGGCTTGCGCTAGATCCCACACTAGACAAATTTTAAAGAGCCATGAACTATTTCCGGCTTATATTTATTAGAGGAATAGGCCCATTTATCATTTTAATTATGTTATAATATAAGAACAATAGATCGGCTTTGCATGAGGGAATTTGGTAGCACTGTTGCTCTGCCGTAAGTCTTCGGATGGGAGACTTCCCGGGAGGGAGGTGTTGCCAATGGACATTGTTAGTGCGTTAACGCTCATGATATCCTTTGGGATGTTAGTGGCGTTTATCGTTTCTGATAAAAACCATAAAAAATAATCCCTCATGCACTCTAGCAGGTAAGTGAGGGATTATTTTATCTCGCTACCAACCCCTCTTGACGGGGACGGTCTATTGGCGACCGTTCCATGTTCCCGCATGGACGGTCTTTTTTATTGTATGCAATTGTAACCTGTATATGCTTATTATAACATAAAAATTACGTTTGTACACATTCTAAACAGAGGTAATTGCCATTCAGACTCACTGTGTTGTATAGTTACGGACGACAAGGGCAAGAGACTCGCAGGATGTAAGTTCCGTAGGTGTTGCGATAGTCGTCGCGCCTTTAGCTGATGTTCCGCTAAATCCCCCCTGAACCTGGAAAGAAAAATCCCCCTTCTAAGTGCTTGTCGCTCCTAAACAGCCGCCTGCGCTTTTCTTTCGAAAGCGCTTGACTACAATATAGAAAGCGCTTATATTATTAATATATCCAGTATTTCCGGATACTACCTGATATACTTGGATTTGGATAAAAGGGGGGATTGTGAATTAGCAATAAAAAACCTTTGTATATCAAGATCAGTCAATTTTTAGAGAAAAAAATGGAAGAGGGTGTATACAAAACGCATGATCGACTACCTTCAGAGGCAGAGTTAGCTAAACAGTTCAATGTAAGCCGGATTACATCAAAAAATGCACTTATCAAACTTGTAGGAGATGGGAAAGCCTATAGAATTCCAGGAAAAGGAACCTTTGTCGCTGAACCTCCCGGAGACGCAGGAAAAGAAAAATACGGGGAAGCCAAAATTGATATCCCGCTTATTGGTTTGATTATGCCAGAGGTCGTTGAACAGCATTCAGCTCAAATTTTAGCTAGTATTGAAACCGCTGTCAATTCAATCGGATATGGATTAATACTGAAACAATCACATCATAATAGTGAGACCGAAAAAAATGCGATAAAGATGATGTTAAAAATAGGTGTAAAAGGATTAATCATTTTTCCTGTTGATGATCAGGTATATAACGAAGAGATCCTCCGTCTCACATTGGACGGTTTCCCATTGGTTTTACTAGATCGTTATCTCAAGGGAATTGAAACATCCGCTGTCTATTCTGATAATGTCACAGGTGCCTATCAATTGACCAAAAGACTTTGCGAGCACCACCAAAAGATTGGTTTGTTTACGGCACCTAATTTTGCAACGATTACCGTTGAAGATAGAATAAAAGGATTTGAACAAGCCTTGGAAGAAGCTAAGATACCTATTGACCGTTCGGCTTGGTTTACAGACATTCTTCAGGAGAATGCTGTAGAAAAAGCAACTGAGTTTTTACAGGCAAATCCCGATATATCAGGTATATTTGCGATGAACGCTCATGCTGGAAAAATTGCCTATCAAGCGGCCAAAAGACTTCATCAGCAAATCCCAGAAGAATTTTCTATCGCCTCCTTTGACCAGGGACGCGAATTGGATCTCTACCCAATTTGGACGGCTAAACAAGATTCGGTGCAAATGGGGGAACTTGCCGTCGAAGTTTTGCAATCACAATTCAAAAACGAAAAAAAAGTCCAACAAATCATTGTGCCTGTACATATCGATGATCAGGCAAATAAGCCGTATGAACAAGAAGGTAAAAAAGCTTTTGTTTAGAAAGTTTAGGAAGCATAGATTAATTGGTACGATCAATAACATAATAGAATATTTGGAAAGAAGAAGTTTTGTATTTTTAATATTATGAATAGTTAATATCCTAGAAAAAATATAATAAGGGGGAACAAACATGAGAGAGAAAAGTAAATTACTAGTATTATTTGTTGTCATTGGCTGTATGTTTGCCATTATGGCGGCGTGCAGTAATTCTTCTACGCCTACAGAAGGGGAAGCTGATAAAGACGGCGCAGGGAATGAGCAAGCAAAAGACGAGGATGAAAACACCGAGCCAGTCACCATTCGCTGGGCCCATCAAGGAGGGGAGGAACCCTTTATGGAAAGTTATGGGGATCTGTTAAAGGAAAAGTTTCCGAATGTTACCATTGAGGTTCAAGACGCGACAACTGACCATCCAGAAACATTGGAAGATGTGATTGCAGCTGATAAGTCACCTGATGTTTTGACAATGCCGAAACTTACACATACGAATTTCTTGGAAAATCTTGGCCTAGCCTATAATATGGATGAGGTAATTGAAAAAACGGGCTTTGATTTATCTCGCCTTGAGCCATCCATTGTCGAGTATGCACGTAGACAAGATCCAAATGATGAAATGGGACTTCTGATTATCCCGAATTCCCGACCTACTTTTGCTTTACACTATAATAAAGATGTATTTGATACTTTTGGAGTAGATTATCCAGAAGACGGGATGACATGGGAAGAAGTTGTCGAACTGGCAAAAGACTTAACAGGTGAAAGAAATGGGGTGGAATATCGCGGCCTAGATCTCGATGTGCCCTATGACGCTTGGACACAATTTAGCACACAAGCTGTTGATCCCGAGACAGATGAAGTGAATATTTCTGGGAATGACGCCTACAAAAGATTTTTTCAAATGATTGAAGATACAATTTCAATTCCCGGTAATTACCCAACAGAGGAACCAGGTAGCTTACTTATGAACTGGGGTGCTGAATTTGGTAAGGATAATGTAGCAATGGCTCCGTCGGGAACGAATTGGGGTTGGGTTGAAAAAGATAATATCGATATCGCCACTTATCCGGTTTGGGAAGGGTATGAAGGATTGAATCCGCAACCAAACGCTGGTGGTTTTGCTATCACAGAACCGAGTGAGCATAAAGAATTGATTATGAAGATGATTGAGTATCTCCTGTCTGATGAAGTACAAATGGAAAAATCTAAACAGGGTGAAACTTCCATTTTGGTAAATCCTGATGTGCAAGCTGTGTTTGGTGAAGGGAAGCCAGAGATAAGTGATAAACATCTTGAATCCTTGTTCGCAAACGGCTATGCAACAGGACCGGATAACCCGGCGAAATACGGTAGTATCCCATGGGGTGAATTCCAAGAATTCGCCAATTCCGGTAAAGATGTCAATGAATATTTACGTCAATATGAAGAAGAGATGGAAGAGCTTGTGAAGCAACAAAAAGCAAAAGAGTAATCTGGTTCTAAAGGGAGAATTACAAGAGCTGCATGAAACATTGGAGCAAATGCAAGTTATTAGGGTTAAAAATTAGAGCATCTTCTCAAATTTGGGAAGATGTCTTTGTTTTTTTGTTTCCCATTGACGCCATTTCGCTAGTATGATACAGTATAAGAAACCAAAAAATCCTTTAGTTCAATAGAGTGATAACGAGATAAAGAAACAGGATGTGAGTTTATATGTTTTTGCCAGCAGGCAGCAGAGATGAAATGGGGGCTTCGATTGATCATCGCTTTCATGTTATGGAAGTATTCAGAAAAGTCATGACAATGAGAGGGTATACTCTCATTTCAACACCCGTTGTTGAGTATGCCTCTACTTTTACGAATCAGTATGTGGATATGAAATTGCAAGATATGATGAAATGGTTTAATCCGGAAGGTGAAATTGAGGTATTACGTCCTGATTGGACAACATCGATTGCGCGCGCCTTGTCAACCCAAGCAAAAAACCCACAAAAATGGGGATACATAGGTTCTGTTTTTAAACAATCGATCCCTGGGATAGAATCGCATCAAATTGGTGTGGAAATCCTTCATTACCCCCCATTAATGGGGGAGGGAGAAAGTTTATTAATGGCTAGCTCTTTATTGAAAGAGCTAAAGATGGGAGATTGTCTCATTGAATTAGGGCACACAGAAATTTTTGAAAGTTTAGTCAGGCCATTAACTTTGTCTCAAGTAGATGAAAAACGATTAAGGCAGGCGATGCATGATAAGAAAAAGGATGAAGTTTATCAAATTGCTCTAAACGGTAAAAACCAACAAAGTGCAATAGAATTAGCCTCCCTAGTTGATGCATTTGGCTCTTTAGATATTTTATCAGAATACGAAGAACGTTGGAAAGAGCGAACAGATTTGTTGGAGATATTAGCCCACTTGAAAAAGCTTGCGAGAATCGTAGAAGCTTCAGGCAGTCAGGAAATCTTAATTGACCTAGGGCGAGTGAAAAATCTTCCTTATTATTCGGGTACGATGTTTAGAGGGTTCTTAAAAGAAACGGGAGCGGATTGTTTCTCAGGAGGAAGGTATGACCGGCTATATGAACAATTCGGAGAACGAAATTCCGCTGTTGGCCTCGCTTTTGATGTCGATGTATTAGCAGAACATGTTGAAGAAACGAATGATTTCACTCATATTTGCGTCATTGCTTCCGAAGACACTTTCGTGTACGCAGAGCAATTGCGAACGAAATATAAGGACGCAATTGTGGATATTCAAACGGAACCATTGGCACATATTCAATATGATGTCATGTTAGAAATCGTTGAAAAAGATGGGAAGATTGAGGTGTTGGAAAGATGACGAAACCGATTGTCGCTTTAACAAAGGGGAGGGTAGAGAAGCAGTTTATCCATTTTCTTGATGACCGCGGATTTGATGTCGCCCCTTTACTTGATAAAGGCAGAAAGCTTCAGGTGGAAACGGAGCAATTTTTCGCCTTTTTTGCCAAAGGCATCGATGTTGCCACATATGTTGAACATGGGATCGCGGACCTTGGTATCGTGGGGGAGGATATTTTACTAGAGGTCCAGCCTGACGTTTTTGATTTACTTCCCCTTCCGTTTGGCCAATGCCGTTTTGCTGTTGCTGGAGAACCTGATTCAAATAAGCCATTAGGGAAGCAAAAAATTGCAACGAAATATCCAAATATTACAACAAACTATTTTCGAAAACAGGGTAAATCTGTTGATATTGTGAAATTGGAAGGTTCTGTTGAATTGGCTCCTCTTTTAGGTCTTGCTGATGATATTGTCGATATCGTGGAAACAGGTAATACATTAAAGGAAAACGGCTTGGTTGTAAAAGAAGAGATGTTCTCGATTTCTGCCCGTTGCATTGCCAATCGCAATTCATTGAAATTAAAAAAGGCGATTCTTTACCCTTTTATCGAGGCCTTTCGGCTTGAGGAGGTTGTCAAATGATTTCGGTTTATTCTCCAAAAGAATTTACAAAGCGATTTATTTCTAAAAAAACAAAAAAACAGCCGTTTGCGGAGTCGACAGTAAAAACCGTTCAATCGATTATTGAAAATGTACGTCAGAATGGCGATATCGCTTTACAGGGATATATGGAAAAATTTGATGGGGGAGCACCAAAAAATCTTGTTGTGACAAAGGAAGAACGAAAAGCAGCATGGGAAGAAGTTCCCACAGATGTTGTAGAAGCTCTACAGAAGGCCGCGAAAAATATCCGTTCTTTTCATTCCAAACAACTCCAACAATCGCGGATGATGGAAGTCACAGAGGAAGTGATTTCAGGACAGTTATTTCGCCCGATTGAGCGCGTCGGTATTTATGTTCCAGGTGGAAAGGCATGCTATCCATCCAGTGTTCTAATGAATGCTATACCAGCTGTGTTAGCGGGAGTATCTCAACTCGTTATGGTTACTCCAGCAAAAGCAGGTAAAATTGCGCCTATATTATCTGTTGCAGCAGATATAGCCGGGGTACAAACCATTTATAAAGTAGGCGGTGCCCAAGCGATTGCCGCATTGGCCTATGGGACAGAAAGTATCGAGCCCGTCGATAAAATTGTTGGGCCAGGAAATGAATATGTGGCTGCTGCGAAATCACTCGTGTTTGGCGATGTGGGCATTGATATGATTGCCGGTCCTTCAGAGGTCGCGGTCATTGCGGACGAAACCGCGCGCCCCAAATTTGTTGCGGCAGATTTAATTGCCCAAGCGGAGCATGACGAAAAAGCCCGTGCGTTTTTATTTACGACTTCAGAACAGCTTTTAAATGAGACAATAGTAGAATTGAAAAAACAATGTGCAAGTTTACCAAGGAGAGAGATTGCAGAAACCTCGTTAAAAAACGAAGGTGGAGCGATTTTAGTGGAATCGGTCGACGCAGCTTTTAATCTTGTGAATCAATTGGCGCCTGAGCATCTAGAAATTCAAATAGCCAACGCCCTCTCTTATTTAGGGAAGGTGAAAAATGCTGGTTCTGTATTTATTGGTCATCATACCCCAGAATCAGTTGGTGATTATTTTGCTGGACCGAATCACGTTTTGCCTACATCAGGGACAGCTAGATTTTCATCCGGATTGTCTGCAGACGACTTTATGAAAAAAACGACTTACGTCTATTACTCAGAACAAGCTTTACAACATGCTGCCCCGTATATTGAACGTATTGCAGAAAAAGAAGAACTTGCTGGCCACGGCCGTGCTGTTGCCATCCGTATGAATGATATTAGTGAATAAGCAGGAGTGAGAAAGATGAGAACAGCTTCTAATCAAAGAGAAACAAAGGAAACAAAAATTGCGCTGGAATGTCGTTTAGATGATCCAAGTCTCGTGGAGATTGAAACAGGTGTAGGTTTTTTTGACCATATGCTTGAAGCCTTTGCTCGACATGGGCGGATTGGATTAACCGTAAAAGTTGAAGGTGATTTACATATTGATAGTCACCATACTGTTGAAGATACAGGGATTGTGTTAGGGAAAGCTGTACGAGAAGCGTTAGGGGATAAGGTAGGGATAGTCCGCTATGGAACATCCTATGTTCCAATGGATGAAGCATTAGGTTTTGTTTCATTGGACATTAGTGGACGCCCGTATCTTCATTTCGAAGGCGATTTTACTACTCCATCTTTAGGGAATTTTGACACAGAATTAGTGAAGGAATTTTTCCGCGCCTTTGCCTTCAACGCAGGGATTACCCTACATGCGCGCATTCTGTATGGAGAAAATACCCATCATAAAATTGAGGCGCTTTTTAAAGCATTAGGTCGAGCATTAGCTGAAGCGGTACGGATTGATCCAAATATCAAAGGGGTTATTTCAACGAAGGGATTGCTTGAATAAGGGCCGACAGGATGTTGGTCAAAACGGTTAAAGACATGGGGACGTGGCGAACTTAGCCGTTTATCCTTCGTTCTACCTTATTATCCAAGTTTGTACGTCGCTAGACTATAAGGGGGCAAAAAAATGATTATTTTACCAGCAATGGATCTCATTAACGGACAATGTGTGAGACTTTATCAAGGAGATTTTAAACAAACAACGCAAGTAGGGAGTGCTCCAGAATCTCAGTTACATACTTTTATAGAGGATGGAGCGAAGATTATCCATATTGTCGACTTAGATGGGGCACGATCTGGGGAACCGGAACAACTCGATTTGATTTCAAAGCTAGCTAAGTCCAGCTCTGTTCCAATTCAAGTAGGCGGCGGAATTCGGACGCTAGAAACAATTAAAGCTTATATTGAAGCAGGAGTATCTAGGATTGTAATTGGAACGGCCGCACTTGAGGATGAGGCATTTCTAAAAGCAGCTCTAGAAGATTATCAAGAGCATATTGTGATCGGCATTGATGCACGCGATGAAAAAGTGGCGACAAGAGGTTGGGAAACAGAAACCGAGGTCGATTATATCGAGTTTGCTCAAAAAATGGAACAGTTAGGTGTAAGGAGGATTGTCTTTACAGATATTTCCAAGGATGGAACGATGCAAGGGCCGAACCTTGAACAATTGCGGAAAATCCATGAGGCTGTAAGCTGTGACATCGTTGCCTCAGGGGGAATTCGCAACCAAACCGATTTAGAGGCGATTGCTGAAATTGGCATCCAGGAAGCAATTGTTGGGAAAGCGATGTACGAAGGCACAATCAAATTAAGGGGTTGAACAAATATGTCAGCAAAGAAAATTATACCTTGTTTAGATTTCAAAGATGGGAAGGTCGTGAAAGGTGTCCACTTTGAAGGGCTTCGGGAAATGGGAGACCCTGTTGAAATGGCTGAAGCTTATTGCCGGGATGGCGCAGATGAGCTCGTATTTCTTGATATTTCGGCGACCACCGAAGAGCGTGATACTCTAGTTGATATGGTTAAAAAAGTAGCCGAAAAAGCGACAGTTCCATTTACCGTTGGTGGTGGAATCAAATCAATGGAAGATGTTGAGAGGATTCTGAGTGCTGGGGCTAACAAGGTAGGAATTAATTCTGCCGCCGTACAAAATCCTAATTTCATTGCAGAAGCTACGAAAAAATTTGGTTCAGACTCCATTGTGGCGGCGGTCGATGCTAAGCTTGCTTCAGATGGGACTTGGCATGTCATGACACATGGAGGACAAAAGGATACAGGTTTGGATGTGATCGGTTGGTCGAAAAAATTAGAACAACTTGGCGCTGGATCGATTTTACTAACAAGTGTGGACCGCGATGGTGTAAAAGATGGATATGATCTTGAACTAACGAAAGCGATTGTTGAGGCGGTTTCCATTCCTGTTATTGCTTCGGGAGGATGTGGGAATGCCGAACATATTGTCGAGGTATTTGAACAGACCAATGTAGCTGCTGCCTTAGCCGCATCCATTTTTCATGAAAACACGACGAGTATTCAGGCCGTAAAACAGCTTTGTCTTGACCAAGGAGTGAATATGAATGAAGCCTGATTTTTCTAAAGGTCTCATCCCGGCTGTTATCGTTGATGATCAAACCGATGATGTGCTTATGCTTGCATATATGGATGAAACAGCGTATGAACGGACGCTTGAAACGAAGGAAACATGGTTTTATTCCCGTTCACGTAAAGAATATTGGCATAAAGGAGCAACATCAGGGAATCGCCAACTGGTCAAATCCGTTCAGCTTGATTGTGATCAGGATACGCTCCTAATTCGAGTCGACCCCCTAGGACCTGCTTGCCATACAGGCGAGAAATCTTGCTTCTTTCATTCCATCGAGGGAGAACAGACGCGGTCCTCGGAACAAACAATCTATGCCCGTTTGATGAATGAAATTCAAGAGCGGAAAACGGAGCCTGTGGCCGGTTCTTATACAACTTACCTTTTCGAAAAAGGAACAGATAAGATCGCGAAAAAATTGATTGAAGAAGCGGGCGAAGTTATTATCGCCGCTAAAAATCAAGATAAGGATGAGATTGTTAATGAGTGTAGTGATCTACTCTATCATTGCCTAGTCATATTAGCGGACCAGGGAGTCCCCTTGGAAGAGGTAGAAGCCGAACTTGAAAAAAGATCGCATAAAAAAGGAAATGCGAAGAAAGAACGAACAGAAATAGAAAATTGGTGAAATCAAGCTCCCATTCATGAAGGGAGCTTGATTTTTTTATGAGTCACCCATTTACAAATTAAAACAACTAGGTCTAAAGATATGTGCATTTTCGTAAAAAGAAATAAAACTTTGGAACTAATGGTTACAAAAAAAGGTAATTATGCTATGATTTAGTAAAAAGGTCATGTGGGGGAAGAATGATGTTTATGGCAAAAAAGAGAGAACAACAACAAATGAATGCATTACTTGAGGAAATGGATCAATTAAAAAAGTCCTATGAAGTGAAAGAAGAACAAGACCGAGAATGGTTTTTGAACATAAAGAATGAGTTGCAAGCAGCCATTTCGCAGCATGAAAAAGTAAATTCTCAACATGGTCGATTGGAAGAGGTTATCTCGCGAATAGAGAATAGATTTAGCAATGTGTATGAGATTAGTGAACAATCAGCGCAAAAATCAAACCATCTTTACGAAAAAGGAATGTCTTTAAAAAACTTTTCAGTAAGGAAGGTAGAACGGTCTCAACAAAACGCTGAAAATGTAAAAAGTACAGCGCAGATCATTCAAGAATTAGGGAAAGAAATTGAATCCTCTGAAGAAAATATGAGTCATCTAAGTGAAAGATCTGTAGAAATTCAATCGATTGTCGGTGTGATTGAGGATATCGCCTCCCAAACCAATTTACTTGCTTTAAATGCCTCGATTGAAGCGGCAAGAGCAGGAGAATCTGGCAAGGGATTCGCGGTTGTGGCCCAAGAAGTCCGGAAATTAGCCGAAAGTACGGCCGACAGCACAGCCAATATTCAATCTTTGACAAATGCCCTGCAAGTAGAAATCGATAATGCTTTGCAGGCGACAAAAAAGAGTTCAGAACTGATTGAAAAAGGAATACTTATGAGTGAAAAAGCCGCACAAAATGTAGAAGAGATGATGGACATTATTAAAGAGAGCCAATTAGATATTGGGGCAATAGAGAAAATGATAGAGGAACAAAAGCAATTCGCAGATTCTGTTCGGAATGAGTTAGAAGAAGCGCAAACACTTTTTGTTCATGCGCATGAAACGATTATTGAACATATCGAAGATGCTAAAATCGTTGATGAACGCTTAGAAAATGGGATACAACAATTACAAAATTAAGAAAAGCTGCCAAAGTTGGCAGCTTTTCTTAATGTATTTTCCTAAATGTAGTATGATAAGAGGCATGAACTTGTGAATAAAAAGGAGTAATCGCCCCGATGAAAAAAACATTTTTATCGAATTTTAATCCCAATACACAAACGATCTGGAAACAATCTGGATTTACACATCCAACAGACGTACAAGAAGCTGTACTCAATGCGGTTCTGGATCGAGAAGATATAATCGCAAAATCTCCAACAGGAACTGGAAAAACGCTTGCCTATCTTTTACCACTGATCGAGAAGATTGATGAAGAAAACTCATCTATTCAAACGGTTATTTTAGCACCATCACGAGAATTAGTCATGCAAATTTACCAAGAAGTGCAGAAGTGGACGAATGGTACAAATATCAGAACGGCGTCCTTTGTCGGTGGGGCGAACATCAAGCGACAACTGGAAAAATTAAAAACACGCCCCCAGATTGTCGTCGGTTCACCTGGACGAATTTTAGAGTTAATCAAATTAAAAAAGCTAAAAATGCACGAGGTGCAATCGATTGTCCTTGATGAGGGGGATCAGCTTTTAAATGAGGAGCACTTGAATACAGTCCGGACGATTGTGAAGTCCACCATGAATGATCGGCAAT
Organism: Bacillus subtilis; assembly: GCF_008764245.1. GTDB lineage: Bacteria > Bacillota > Bacilli > Bacillales > Bacillaceae_C > Lederbergia > Lederbergia ruris. The sequence goes on along the minus strand of NZ_VTQV01000013.1, from coordinate 42,742 downwards.
TATTATTATTTTCAGCTACATCCATTAAAGAGCCAGATCAAATAAAAGCGATGACAGGGAGAGCACCTAAATTCTTTACGGTTGAGCAAATACAATCACAAACGGTTGATCGCACAGACCATCTGTATTTATTATGCGAGCCGCGGGACCGTGCTAAATTATTGCAAAAAATAGCCGCTATGAAAAAAGTGAAAGCTCTTGTGTTTGTCCGTGATCGGGGAAATATGAATGTACTCTATGAAAAATTAAAATATGAAAAAGTCCCTGTCGGCCTGCTTCATAGTGATTTGAATAAAAGGGAAAGAGAACAAGCCTTAACCTCCTTGCGTAAAGGAGAAATCACTTTATTGTTGGCCACTGATATTGCGGCAAGGGGCCTTGATATAGAGGGACTTACTCATGTGATCCATTATGATTTTCCGATTGATTTGGATCAATACATTCATCGCTCTGGTAGAACCGGCCGCATGGGAAAGATGGGCACGGTCGTTTCATTTGTTACCCCAAGGCAAGAAAGAGAACTTAAAAAGTTTGCCAAAAAGCTTAAGCTACCCATCCAGTTGAGGCGTATCTATAAAGGAAATTTCGTCGAAACAACCCAACATAAAAAGAAAGGAAAGAAGAAAAATGATTAAAGCAGTGGTCTTCGATTTTGATGGTTTAATTTTAGATACAGAAACAGCTTGGTACGAGTGTTATAAAGAGGTGCTCGCTGGTTATGAAGTGGAGTTGCCTTTGCCCATTTTTGCACAAATTATTGGTACAGATGATGCTGCCTTTTACCAATATATGGAGGAACAATTACAAGGAAGTGAAGAGATAGAAGCGATAAATGCGGCTGCTTTAACGCTTCATAAAGAAAAAATGGCCACGATCGTTCTTCGTGAAGGGGTAAGGGAATTTTTAGACGAAGCAAAGGAGTTAAACCTGCGCATTGGATTAGCGACAAGTTCAAGTGAAAGCTGGGTGAAGCCTTTTCTTGAGAAATATGATCTACTTAAGTTTTTTGAGACGATTCAAACGAGAGATCAGGTAACGAGGATTAAACCAGACCCGGAACTTTATGTAAAGGCGGTCGAAGCGTTGGGGGTAAAACCGGAAGAGGCGATTGCCTTTGAAGATTCGCTGAATGGCTCTCTAGCCGCGAAAAGAGCAGGTATGAATTGTATCATTGTCCCCAATCCAGTGACAAAAGACCTTGAATTCCAAGAGTTTGATGCAAGGATTGAATCGATGGGTGGACAATCGTTAAGGACACTTATGGATGATATTACGAAAAAGTCAGTTTAAAAGATTGGAAGTGAGACCGTATGAACCAAACCAACCTTCTATATGAAAAAATTCCTTATTCCATCGACCGGTTTTTTAATACATATACTTCACTAACAGTAGATTCGACTCACCATGTACTTTTAGAGAGCGGGCGTTCCGGTAGATACAGTATAGCTGGGATCCAGCCTTTTGCTATCATTCAGGGTGAAGATCAAACATTAAAAGTGGAACAAGCCGGAAACACAAGAATAGTGGAAGGAAAACCGCTTGCAGAACTTGAGAAGTGGATGAAGTCTTTTTCTTTCTCGCCTGAACTAGGACTCCCTGATTTTCAAGGTGGGGCCATCGGCTATATTAGTTATGATTATAGCCAGAGTATCGAAGAGTTGCCTAATCTGGCAGAGGATGATTTGCAACTTCCTCTTCTTTATTTTCTCATTTTTGATGAGTGGGCTGTCTACGATCATGAAGATGAATGTTTATGGTTGATGGTATATAATCGGGCAGAGTCAGAAGAGAAATTAGCAAGGCTAAAACAAAGCTGGTTGAGCTCCCCTTGCAGAGAAGAAAAGCATTTTGAGAAGATCGATATAGACAAAAAGCTTTGTGTTTCTTTTACAGAGGCGGAGTTTGTGGCGGCTGTCCAAAAGATTCAAGCCTATATAAGAGAAGGAGATGTTTTTCAAGTGAACTTGGCTGTTCGGCAATCCAGGCAAATCGGGATTCCGCCTATAGCCATTTATAAGGAATTAAGAAAATTAAATCCTTCTCCCTATATGGGGTATCTTCATACTCCTGATTTTCAAATCGTTTCCGGCTCTCCTGAGTTGTTGATTCAAAAAAGTGGACAGCATGTGAGCACAAGACCGATTGCGGGGACGAGACCAAGGGGACGAGATGACAACGAAGATCAGACATTAGCCAATGAACTGATTGAAAATGAAAAAGAACGTGCAGAACATATTATGCTAGTTGATTTGGAAAGAAACGATCTTGGACGTGTCTGTGAATATGGTTCCGTTCATGTTGATGAATTCATGATAGTGGAAAAATATTCGCATGTGATGCATATTGTTTCTCATGTCAGTGGCCAGTTAGCAGAAGAAAAAACGGTTTGTGATTTAGTAGAAGCGATGTTCCCAGGTGGAACGATCACGGGGGCACCGAAGATTCGGACATTGGAGATTATTGAGGAGCTCGAACCTGTTAAACGGGGGATTTATACTGGGTCGCTTGGTTGGATCGGTTTTAATAAAGACTTACACTTAAATATTGTGATTCGAACGATGATCGTGAAGGATGGGATGGCCCATGTACAAGCTGGAGCAGGAATTGTCATTGATTCAAAGCCAACAGCTGAATATAGAGAATCGCTCAAAAAAGCGGAAGCACTTTGGAAAGCGAAAGAATTGGCTGAGCAGAAGGAGACCGTCCGATGATTCTGATGATTGATAATTATGACTCTTTTACCTATAATCTTGTGCAATATTTAGGTGAACTGGGAGAACCTGTTGTTGTCAAAAGAAATGATAAAATCAGTCTAAATGAAATCGAGCAGCTTTCCCCTGAATATATTGTGATTTCACCTGGTCCCTGTACCCCAAATGAAGCAGGTATTTCTCTTGAAGTCATCCGTTATTTTTCAGGGAAGATTCCGATATTGGGAGTTTGTTTAGGACATCAAGCAATTGCTCAAGCCTTTGGGGGAAAAGTAGTGAAAGCAAAACAACTGCTGCATGGAAAGACTTCGCAAGTCTACCACGATCAACAGACAATGTATGCCGGGGTACCTCTTCCTTTTCGGGCGACAAGATATCACTCTCTCATCGTTGAAAGGGAGAGTTTACCAGACTGCTTAGAAATTACCTCTTGGACGGCAGATGAGGAGATCATGGGTATTCGCCATACAAAATGGGCCGTGGAAGGAATACAATTTCATCCTGAGTCGATTACGACAGAGGCAGGAAAAAGGCTTTTAGCTAATTTCTTACACACTTATCGGATAGGGGTAGTTTAAGATGTATATGTACATCAATGGCGAGTTTATCCGCCAAGAAGAGGCGAGGATTTCCCCATTTGATCATGGTTATTTATATGGCTTAGGGGTCTTTGAGACATTGCGCACATACAATGGGCATCCTTTTTTGCTTGAAAAACATTTAGATCGATTAAATAGCGGATTACAACAACTGCAAATCTCGAGACAATTCAAGTATGACGAAGTATTGAGGTGGATTCGAAAGTTATCAGAGCTAAATGCTCTGCCTGATTCCTATATTCGTTTCAATGTATCCGCTGGTCCCGGGCAGGTAGGCATTCAAACGACTTCCTATGAAGCACCGACGACGATCATTTTCCAAAAGGAACTTCCGGCACTCAAGCCATTAAAGGAAAAAGAAATCATCTTTTTAAAATTATCTAGAAATACCCCGGAAATGGACACGCGTTTAAAATCGCATCATTTTATGAATAATGTGATCGCCAAACGAGAAGTAGGTCCTGATCCCAATATAGAAGGGATTTTTCTGACTGAGGATGGCTTTTTAGCAGAAGGAGTGACATCGAACCTATTTTGGATACATGAACATGTTCTTTACACACCCGCTGTTGAAACAGGAATTCTGAAAGGCATTACCCGGGAGTTTATATTAGTACTGGCAACCCAGCTAGGCTTAAAGGTAGAGGAAGGATTTTATCAAAAAGAAGATCTACTAGGGGCAGAAGAAATATTTTTGACCAATTCTATCCAAGAAATCATTCCGGTTAAAAACTGGAAAGAGCAAATCTTTGCTGGAAAGAATGGGAGCTATACCCAGCAACTCTACCAATTATATCGCCAGGCTGTGGACGAATTTAACGGAAGATCCTTTGAGCATCCACGAAAAGGTCTGTCTAGAGAAGATTTCTAGACAGACCTTTTGCAAAGCCTCGTTATTTTTTGTCATCTGGGGGACGATCAACTGTGTGAGCATCTTCTGAGTTGAGTGGACCACGTAAGAAAAAGACGAGAAAAAGGGCGACTAACAAAATCACCGCGATCATGCCGATTGCAATTCCTACACCCATTCTTATTCCTCCTCATTTTGTTAAATTTGAACAGAAGGGACTCTCTTCATACTCATTAGTATTATATTCCCCTATAAATATATTCTAAAACAGATTGTAAAAGAACAAAAGCGCAAGCATCTGTACAGTGCGTACAAGCTTGATAAAAAAGTTGACAATATTCCTAAGCAATACAAACAGGCACCCTAACGTTAGGATGCCTTTCTAATACTTCCGAATATATTTTATAACTTGTTATTTTCTTAAGATAAATTGCCGCGGTTGTATTCTTTCTTAAACCTAAACGACGTAAGCCCTACCTCTCATACATCCTTACGGCTCCGAAGCCGATCCAGTGTGAATAAGTCTTTGCTAAAAAACATAGTAAGAACGCCAAATCATTTATTTCATCTGTAAATTTATTTCCAAGTTCATTCGATAAGTAATAACTATTATATCACGATAAATTGTTTTCAGCAAGCGCCTATTACTGGTTCACTCTATTTTTCTTTTTTTTCAGTGTCATCTTCATTGGATAAACCTTGCGTTGCTTTTTTAAATTCTCTCAAAGTACTGCCCAGCGCCTTTCCTAATTCAGGTAATTTACGAGGGCCGAAAATAAGTAGAGCAACAATAAGGATAATAACAAGACTGCCGATTCCTGGTCTCACAAGAGGCATCTCCTTTTTTATTTATATCATACTCCTTTTTGGGCAAATTTAAAAGCAATCCAATTGAAAGAACCTACAAAAATCACTTAATGTAAATTTTATGTAAATGTTTTGTTAAGAGTATGTCGCAAATTGACGAATTACGCTATTATAATATAGCTTGATTGATTATAAAGGGGAGAAAGATAAAAAATGTTTAAGAAAAAAGAAGATCAATTTTTTATTCATTTAGCTAATATCTCTGCTAATTTGACGGAAAGCATGAATTATTTCACCGATTATAAGCTAAGCAATTTGGATGACCTGAAAATCTTCTCCGAAAAAATGAAAGAGTACGAAAATAAGGGAGATTCCCTCGTTCATCAGGTAATACTAGATTTAAACAATGTATTTATCACGCCCATAGAACGTGAAGATATTTTAGCTTTAGCCATGAATATGGATGATGTACTGGATGGTCTAGAGCAAACGGCGGCGCTATTTGATATGTATTCTGTGACAGCGGCAGATGATTATATGCTGCAATTTGTGGATGCAATCCAAAAATGTGTCAAAGAAATGGAAAACGCCATTGAATTATTATCCAAAAAGAAGCTCACTCTCATTAGAAGCAATGCGATAAAAATGAAAGAGTATGAATCACAGTGTGACGACATTTTACGGGTTTCGATAAAACATTTATTTCAAGTTGAGAAAGATCCTATACGGATTATTCAATACAAGGAAATTTATGAGGAGCTTGAGGAAGTCGCGGATTGCTGTCAGAATGTCGCCAATACTTTTGAAGCCATTATTATGAAAAATGCTTAAGGAGTCATACAAACATGAATACATTTCTGATCGTAACGACTTTAATCGTCCTTTTTGCAGTCACGTTCGACTTTATTAATGGGTTTCACGATACGGCTAATGCAATCGCAACTTCGGTTTCCACAAAAGCCTTGCAGCCGAGGCATGCGATAATATTAGCTTCTGTCATGAACTTTGTGGGGGCTATGACGTTTACGGGAGTGGCTAAAACGATTACGAAGGATATTATCGATCCTTTTACACTCGAAAATGGTACAACCATTATTCTTGCCGCACTACTGGCTGCCATTATTTGGAATTTAGTCACCTGGTATTATGGAATTCCTAGCAGTTCCTCCCATGCACTAATTGGGGCGATTGCCGGTGCAGCCATTGCCGCCTCTGGATTTCACGCGTTAAATTATGGTGGGTTTCTAAACATTATCAAAGCGTTGATTTTGTCTCCTATTCTAGCTTTTGCCGTCGGCTTTATCGTGTATAGTATCATCAAAGTTATTTTTAAAAATAGCAATTTGACGAAAACAAACAAAAACTTCAGAAGGGTACAAATTGCGACAGCAGCTTTGCAAGCCTACTCTCATGGAACAAACGATGCCCAAAAAGCGATGGGGATTATTACGATGGCTTTAATCGTCAATAATTACCAACAATCAGATGATATTCAATTATGGGTGCAATTTATTTGTGCTTTCGCGATGGCGATGGGAACCGCGATGGGCGGCTGGAAAATCATTAAAACAGTCGGTGGGAAAATTATGAAAATCCGTCCGGTCAGTGGAGTGGCAGCAGATCTAACAGGCGCCACGGTTATCTTCGGTGCAACGGCTATTGGTCTACCAGTCAGTACAACTCATGTTATTTCATCTTCCATTTTAGGGGTTGGTGCTTCTCACCGCTTAAAAGGAGTAAAATGGGGAACCGCTCAAACGATGATCATTACTTGGCTAATCACCTTACCGATTTCAGCAATCCTTGCAGCAATTTGCTTTTTTATTCTTAATTTATTTTTTTAAATGAACGTTTTTTCTTGCAAACAAGTCTGTGCCAAATTATATTTTCCCATAAAAATTCGGGAGCAATGATGTGTTGATCAAAGGGCTCTACAGCTAGGTTAAAAAGTCAGATTTACAGTAATATGAAAGCGACCCACCTAAAATAGGTGGGTCGCTTTCATATTACTAAAATCCACCGCCAACGTAAGCAGTTCCAACAATGATTAAAAGAATAAACAGAACCACGATTAAAGCAAATCCTGACCCATATCCGTGTCCATATTCGCTCATCATGAATCACCTCCTTTCAATAAAATGGGGAATTTCTAGAATTCACCAGCGACAACCACGTCTATGTTCAACGATTTCATTTCTAGTGATAGGTCTGTAAATATGTTTAGGTACATCTACAACATTTAGACGATTAACATGCACAACGGGATGGATAATTGGCTGTGGCCGGCGAATAAAACGATTCCTGACCATATATTTTGGGGGACAAACGATTGGCCTATTACGGGCAAACAATTGAATCACCTCCATTCATTACTATTAAATGATTGAAAGCTCCTTTTTGAAATGGACAAATACATCGTAGAGGACATAAATAGGTTAAAAATGGTTTTTGAACTATAGTTACCATTGGTCTCGGAGGATGAGGGTGGTTGAGTGTTATTAAGGTACTGTAAGTCAGTTTTGCAGTAATGTGGCAGCGAGCTAGCTTAAGCAGGGGGGCGCTTTTGTTCTTTATATAAAATCCTTATTTTCATCAGACAGTTCGTCCAATCAAAAATAGCATTCATCAATATTATGTATTAAGTCGGCCGGCTTGAGTATATAAAAAGGAGGTGCGATGGTCATGTATTTTGAAGATGATTATTTTGGTGGAGAAGAAGAAAGACGTAGACGGCGTGTACGCTTGATTTGCAGATGTCGTGAAGTAAGACATGAAAGAGAGCGCGAAGAAGAAGAAGAAAGAAGACGTAGACGGAGATTTGAGTGCAGATGCAGAGAAGAACGTCGTCGGCGCGAAGAAGATTGGGATTAGTAGTAAAATCAGTAGGCGCCTCCTTATCATTAATCCCCTTATTGTAAGGGGCTTTTCTAAATTCAAAGTATAGACAAAGGACTCTTTATTTCTTTGATTTTGATATTTTTAATATTATAAAAACCACCAATACAATAATAGCGATTATTAGTAAAATACCAGGTCCAACATACTTAACACTCCTTGCTTCATATTTCCGGTCAATCACAGCAAAAACAGCAAGGGTGAGAATCCTCTCAAACCCTTGCTGTTTTTGATTTTGTAGGTACGGCCCCGGCAGGAATCGAACCTGCGACGCACGGTTTAGGAAACCGACGCTCTATCCTCTGAGCTACGGAGCCACAATTTCGCCACTATTTTTACGACTTATCCATTATAATACAAAGTTCCTTTGAATAAAAGTCCTAAATACTCTATAATAAAGATAAAATGGTTTTTAATAGAGACTCGAAAAAATTTACAGAGTAAAAAATGCCTTAGTCTTCTATTTATAATGAACAAGAGGGGGATTTCAAAATGCAATTAGGAATTTTAATTGGACTAGTCGTTGTTCTTGGTCTAACCGCTTCATTCTTATCTTACTTTATTTCTAAAACCCTTAATTCTAATGATTCATCAAAAGTGGATGAAGTTCCTGAAAATTATCCACATACCAATTAATTGCTATCATCACTTCTATTGTCAATTATACAGTAGAAGTGATTTTTTTATGTTTCTTTTTGGGAAATACATTATTTCATACACTAAGAATTTGCCAAACAGGACGTTGGTCAGAACGGTGCGTCCTTAGCGATTATCCTTATTTTAAAATTTGTATGCTGCTAAACAGGCGCCTGCGCTTACTAGTTCGTGATTAGCGAATAGTAAAAATTGGCAATGGTAAGGAGTTTTTTTAGTGGGGAAGCTAAGGTTGAAAAATCTATGGGAGGTTCATAAACATGGTTAAACGAAAGGCTACGAAGAATGCTGTAGAAAAATATGCGAAAACGCCAACTAAAAATATCGAAGAGTCCGACTTTACTGCTGAATTTGCGGCCGGAGAGGATCCGATGAAAGGAGCAAATCGTAATTCGAAGTACGGGAAGAAGGGGAGAGGCTAATGGATAAGAGAAAAGAGCGGAAAACGAATGAAGAATTTGGCATGGAGTTTGGAGATATCAATGCGGCGAAATACTATGAATTGCCTGAGGCAACAGACAAATTAAAGAAAAAGAAGAAAGATAAAGCAAAGAATCAACATGATTGTTCGTAAAGACTGAAGGCAAGACATAACGATTATGTCTTGTCTTCCACCTTTCCTCATGTTTATTTTGTATGTTCATAACCATCCACAACCAAATCTAATTTTCCAGTTTCTGGATCAATCACAAGTCCATGGATTGGAACATCTTTGACCATAAGCGGATGGTTACGGATCATGTCTACACTATGTGTGACACTTTCTTCAACACTGTCAAAACCTTGTAACCACTGATCTAAATCGATCCCTGAGTGAGTTACAATATCGAGTGTTTCTTGGGTAATGCCACGTTCTTTCATATCATGAATCATTTGTTTTGAATCTAGTGCACTCATTCCGCAGTCATGATGGCCGATGACACAAACTTCATCTGCTTGTAATTCATACACAGCAATGAGTAGGCTTCTCATAATACTTCCAAAAGGATGTGTCACAATCGCACCGGCATTCTTTACAACCTTTGCGTCTCCGTTCTTCATATTCATCGCTTTATGAAGCAATTCAATTAGACGCGTATCCATACAAGTAAAAATGACGATTTTCTTATCCGGAAACTTTGTGGTAGAGAAGTTTTTATAAAGCTTTTCTTCTGTAAACTTTCGATTGTATTCAAGTACCTCTGATAATAATGTCAATTTTCTTCACCCTTTCTATCGTTATTTTATAGAAGTTTTTTTGAAAAAAAAAGTGTAAACAATTTTGGAAATGGTTTTGAGTATTTTATACTAGAAAATGGTATTGACGAAAGGGACGTGGGAGCTTAAGATAAGGTAGGAATGAAATAGCCCGTTGGGAAGAGGTTCATAGCGATTAACCCTCTATAAAAAACTATGGATGAATCAAAATTCAAGCCATATCCATCGCGATATGGCTTTTTTAGGCCCACAGGATGTGGGTCAGAACGGTGTTGCGTCAGGACGGCGCGCTCTTAACCGTTCATCCTCTAAAAGGGCGCTTTCACTTTCCATATTAAGGAGGTTTTTTTATGGCAGGAAGAGACGAAGACACATTACAGGATTTATCCTTGTTAGGAAATCAACATACGAAGTATTTGGATCAATACTCACCAGACGTGTTAGAACCCATCGATAATCTGCATTCAAACAGAGATTATTTCGTTAAATTTAACTGTCCTGAATTTACATCACTGTGTCCGAAAACGGGGCAACCTGATTTTGCGACGATTTATATTAGTTATATTCCAGATAAAAAGATTGTCGAAAGCAAATCTCTGAAACTCTATTTATTTAGTTTTCGCAATCATGGTGATTTTCATGAAGATTGTGTCAATACGATCATGGATGATTTAATCAAATTATTAGATCCACGTTATGTAGAAGTATGGGGGAAATTCACTCCACGTGGCGGATTATCGATTGATCCATATTGTAATTATGGAAAACCAGGTACAAAATACGAACAAATGGCAGAGCATCGTCTTATCAATCATGATATGTATCCTGAAAAAGTGGATAATCGTTAGGGGGCTGACGTCTATTTTTCAAGGGTAACAAGGTAAATTATTCAACTTCTTTCACTTTACTTATGCATGAAACGTTCATTTTTACATAATATCTGATGGGGGCATTTGTAAAAGAAATTTTTTTAATAAAAATGATAAAAAATTGAAACCAATCTGTGTACCTATCCGTATAAATTACTACACAACATAAAGATAGGTGGTGTAGAAGCAATTTAACATCTAAAGCAATCTGAAAAGAGTGATGACGATGACATTATTTGGTTATCCGATTGAAACGATTTATCTTATTTTGCTTGTGGTTTCTGGAGTATTAACGCTTTTATATTTATTTTTCGGCGATATCTTAGAAGGAGCCGATGAGGTTAGTCCCTTTTTAAATCCTGTTCTAATCTTAGCGTTTATTACCTTTTTTTCGGCAGGAGGCTTTATTCTAGAAAAAGTTACCTCCTTAAATTCCTATTTGATTATCGCGATTTCTGCCTTTATATCGTTGCTTTTGGATGTGCTCCTCAATGTGTTTGTCTTGGTCCCTTTGAAATCAGCTGAACAGTCATTAAGCTATACAGAAAAGTCTTTGGAAGGGCGAGTTGGAAAAACAATTGTTTCCATTCCTACAGAAGGCTTTGGAGAGGTAGTGATTGAAAGCTATAGTGGGATGATTTCTAAGCCTGCGGCTAGTTATGAAAATACGAGCATTTCAGAAGGAGCAGAAGTTTTAGTGATTGAAGTGAAAAATGGTGTATTGTATGTAGTACCCTACAAACCTAGTTTTAAATAAAAAAGGAGGAACATGCATGGATATAGCAAGTATGGGAATTTGGATTGTCGTAGCGATTGTGATATTTATCTTAATTGCGTTACTTGGAATATTTGTTACAAAATATCGTACAGCTGGGCCAGATGAGGCTCTGATCGTGACTGGTAGTTATCTAGGTGGAAAAAATGTACACATGGATGAAGCAGGAAATAAGATTAAAATCATTCGTGGTGGTGGTACGTTTGTATTGCCAGTGTTCCAACAAGCAGAGCCTTTAAGCTTGTTATCTAGTAAACTAGAAGTCACAACCCCTGAAGTATACACAGAACAAGGTGTTCCCGTGATGGCTGATGGAACAGCGATTATCAAAATCGGTGGATCGATTGGTGAAATTGCAACAGCGGCAGAGCAATTCCTTGGAAAAACAAAAGAAGATCGTGAAAATGAAGCCAAAGAGGTATTGGAGGGACATTTGCGTTCGATCTTGGGTTCCATGACGGTTGAGGAGATTTATAAAAACCGTGATAAATTCTCTCAGGAAGTACAACGTGTTGCCTCTCAAGATCTTGCAAAAATGGGGCTTGTCATTGTATCTTTCACAATTAAAGAAGTTCGCGATAAAAATGGTTATCTTGATTCTTTAGGGAAACCACGAATTGCGCAAGTAAAACGTGATGCAGACATTGCAACAGCTGAAGCAGATAAGGAAACAAGGATTAAACGTGCAGAAGCGGCAAAAGATGCAAAACGCTCTGAACTAGAACGGGCAACTGAAATTGCCGAAGCTGAAAAAGAGAATCAGATGAAGATGGCAGAATATCGTCGTGAACAAGATATTGCACGAGCAAGTGCCGACCAAGCGTATGATTTGGAAACAGCTCGTTCGAAACAAGAAGTAACGGAACAAGAAATGCAAATTAAAATTATTGAACGTCAAAAGCAAATTGAATTAGAAGAAAAGGAAATCCTGCGTCGGGAGCGTCAATACGATTCAGAAGTGAAGAAGAAAGCCGATGCGGACCGTTATGCGGTTGAACAGGCTGCCAATGCTGAAAAAATGAAACAAATGGCTGAAGCGGATGCCCATCAATACCGTGTGGAAGCGACAGCCAAAGCAGATGCAGAACGTGTTCGTCTAGACGGTCAAGCGAAAGCCGATGCTCAACGGGCACAAGGGGAATCTGAAGCAGAAGTTATTCGTCTTAAAGGGATCGCCGAAGCGGAAGCAAAACGCAAAGTGGCCGAAGCTTTCGATCAATATGGTCAGGCAGCCATCCTCGATATGGTCTTGAAAATGCTACCTGCATATGCGAAAGAAGTGTCTGCACCACTTAGCAATATTGATAAAATTACGGTTGTGGATACGGGTTCCAATGGGGACAATAGCGGTGCCAATAAAGTAACAGGTTATGCGACAAATCTTATGTCCACTATGCAAGAATCTTTAAAAGCATCTGCGGGTATCGATGTGAAAGAACTATTAACGAACCTTTCTGGTAAAAACAATGTTCGTGGGAGCATCGATGAGCTGACGCAAGAAATGCGGGCAGGCAAGCAAAAAGATCAAAATCAAGAAGGTAATGAAGACGAATAAGCATAAAAACTCTCAGGAGAAATTCTTCTGAGAGTTTTTCATAGGGAGATTGATGAAATCTTGTTGTTTGGCCCGATTACGTAAGAGTTTGGCCCGATTTCCTAAGCGATCGGCCCGATTCCACGAGAGGCCGGCCCGATTTTCCAGGCGACTGGCGTGATTCTATGAGAGCCCTCCCGATGTAGTCAAAGGTCCGCATTCAATTCTAGCTTGCTTTTATTTTTTCGCAGGTGCTAATTTATGGATGAATTTGAGGGCTTGTCCAGTACCGATCGCCACAGACTCTAATGGATGTGGAGCAAGGTGGACAGGGACGATGATTTCTTTTCCAAGCCATTCTTGGATTCCATTCAATAGGGCGCCTCCACCGGTTAATATAATCCCTCTCTCGACAATGTCCCCACTTAATTCCGCTGGAGATTCTTCCAATGTAGCACGAATCGCTTCTAAAATATTTAACAAGGATTCTCTTAAAGCTGTTTGTATTTCATAGGAACTAAGATTAACAGTTTTAGGAAGCCCAGTGACTAAATCTCTTCCACGGATATCCATGTTTTTTTCCTCATGATCAACCAATGCATAGCCAATTTCCATTTTGATTGTTTCTGCTGAAAATTCACCGATTAATAAATTATATTTTTTCCGAATATGTTGGATGATACTCTCATCAAACAGATCTCCACCAACACGAATTGTATGGCAAGTCACAACGCCCCCGTAAGAAATAATTGCTACTTCCGTTGTGCCACCGCCAATATCTACGATAACATTGGCAATTGGTTCTTCTACCGGCAGACCGGCACCAATTGCGGCTGCCACAGGTTCTTCTATCAGATGGACATTTTTCGCACCACAAGTTCGAACCGCATCTTGAATCGCTCTTCGTTCAACAGAAGTAGCCCCTGATGGCGTACAAACTACAACATCTGGCTTTCTTAAGGAAAAACCAAGTGATTTCCCCGCCTTTTTAATAGTCGCCTTTAATAATTGACTGGTGATATCGAAGTCAGCAATCACCCCATCTTGTAATGGTCTAACAGCTACAATATTTCCCGGTGTTTTCCCGATCATACTTTTGGCTTCTGTTCCAACCGCTAATACTTGTTTGGTTTGTGTATTGATAGCCACAACAGAAGGTTCATTTAAAACAATTCCTTTTTCTTTTGTATAAACAAGGACATTCGCTGTCCCAAGGTCAATTCCGATTTCCGCATTCCCAAACATATCCATTCATCCTTTATCTATTAAATTTGTATATAATCTCTAAATCAGTTATAAAGGTTCATCAAATATAGTATAAAGAAAAATGTCTCGAAAAACAGGTGGGAGAAATTGGAAAATATTGTAATGTTACAAATGGAAACGAGAAAACCTAAGGAATTCAAGTAAAAAAGGGGAACTACCTATTCCTTTGTTAAGAAAATTTAACCGTGCTGTAAAAATGTTACAAAAAGAAGGCGACAGGATGTTGGTCAAAACGGCGTTGCGACGTACTAGGACGTACTAGTGCAGGTGAAGCGCCAGGACGTCGCGATTTGAACCTGCCGCCAGGACATCGCGTGCCATTAGCCGTTCATCCTTATGGCCTTATGGTCCATTTGTACGTCGCTAAACGGGCGCTTCCGCTTCTTATAAATTATATAAAATTGTGAGAGAAAAAGGCGACTAAATCTTTACTCTCTTGTTTTCTTGATTTTCGATGAGCAGCCCTGCGACTTGCCGTTTGATGCAGCCATTTTTCTTCATCTGTTTCTGGATAAACATCGGGAATCGCCGTTGGTTTACCATCTGCTCCAAGAGCGACAAAAGTCAGGAAAGATAAAGCGGCGACCGACTTTTTCCCAGTAAGTAATTGCTCGGCAATCACCTTTACAAATACTTCCATTGAACTATGGCCAGTCCATGTGACGATCGCTTCTAAAGTCACGGAATCTCCAATTTTAATTGGTTTAATAAAGTCAACAGAATCTGTTGAAGCTGTAACGACGGGATTTCTAGCCAATTTAATGGCCGCAATGGAGGCCACATCATCGATATAGGCCATCAATTTCCCACCGAATAACGTCCCTAGATGATTCGCATCGGGTGGGAAAACATGGCTTGTTTTAATAGTTAGTGTTTCTTTCATAGGCTTTTTTTTAGGTTGTTCCATTTATTATACACCTCTAATTTTTATCATACTATAAAAAGCTGGCTTCATCTCGAAGCCAGTTAGCATTAAAAGGCCCATTCTCCATTACGGAATACAGGCTCACTTTTTCCGTCCTCTGTAATGCCATCAATATCCATTTCAGCAGATCCCACCATAAAGTCGACATGCGTAATACTGGAATTTAGGCCATGTTTAGCTAATTCTTCTTGGGACATTTCTTTCCCGCCTTCGATACAAAACGCATAAGCACTTCCAATCGCTAAATGGTTGGAGGCATTTTCATCAAATAAAGTATTATAAAACAATATATTTACTTGAGAGATGGGAGAACTATGGGGGACAAGGGCTACTTCTCCAAGATAATGGGATCCTTCATCCGTTTCCACTAATTGTTTTAAAATTTCAGCGCCTTCTTTTGCCTTTGTATCAACAATACGTCCATTTTCAAAGGTGATGGTAAACTCGTCAATGATATTTCCAGCAAAGCTCAGTGGTTTCGTACTAGAAATATAGCCATTGACACCATCTTTTTGTGGCACAGTAAAGACTTCTTCTGTCGGCATATTGGCCATAAATTCATGGCCTTTTTGATTAACACTGCCAGCACCGGCCCAAAGATGTTTTTCAGGCAACTCGATCGTTAAGTCTGTACCAGGTGCTTTATAATGAAGCTTCTTATAATGTTTTTGATTGAGATAGTTGACTTTTTCATGAAGTGTTTCATCATGCTTTTTCCATACCGCAACCGGATCTGCTGTATCCACTCTTGTTGCCTTAAAAATAGCCTCCCAAAGCAGGGGAACTTGCTCATCGGGAGCTGCATCAGGGAAAACTTTAGCTGCCCAATCTTTCGAAGGTGCAGCGATCACCGTCCAACTCACTTTATCCGACTGGATATATTGGCGATATTTCTCCAGTGCTTTCCCTGCCACCTTTTGGAAATTGGCAATTCTGGAAGAATCGACTCCTTTTAAAAGATCAGGACTAGACGATACAACAGACATAAAAGCCGCGCCTTCTTCAGCGAGTTCCTCAATCTCTTTTGCCCGCCACATCGGGTACTCATGGAATGCTTCATCAGGTGCTAAATCATATTTCAATCTGGAGATTGTATCATCATTCCAATTCACTACTACATTTTTCGCTCCTACCTCATAAGCCTTTTTAACAACAAGACGAATAAATTCAGCCGTTTCAATCGCGGCATTGATCACGAGAGTTTGCCCTTTTTGTACATTAACCCCCACCTGGACAGCTAATGCAGCATATTTCTCTAGATTCTTTTGGAAATTAGCCATATGTCTTCTCCTTTTTATATATGTAATTTATTTCTATTATATTTTAGCAATGCTAGGAAATATATCCAGATTTATCACTTTGACAGCGGATGACCATACCCGAGCCGAGAGAAAACCATCAAAAGTGGGAGGGCGTAGAGGGTGGTCATGCCAAAAAAAAAAAAAGAGAACCCCTGTCAGGAGGTTCATCAAACAAATGGTATATTACAAATCGGGCTTATTCATTCCAAGAAGGGTACGATAGCGATCCGGTTGGACAACAAGATCTGCTAAAGTATATTCATCCAAGACCTGCAAGTAGGCTATTAAGGCCCTATTCAATGCATGTTTTAGGCCACAAATTGGAGAGATAGCACAAGAATGATTCCCTTCTTCAAAACAAGGAACCAATTTAAAATCGTCTTCTGTTTTTCGAACAAGTGCCCCAATATTAATGTCCTCAGGAGGAAGAGCAAGCTTAATCCCACCTCCACGTCCACGTATGGTCATAATAATGCCCAATTTCCCTAATTCGTGAATGACCTTCATTAAATGGTTCTTTGATATATCATAAGCCTCAGCAATTTCAGAAATAGTGGAAAGCTGATCTTTTTCTTTAGCCGTTAAATAAATTAAAACCCGTAAGGCATAGTCTGTATAATTCGTTAATCTCATGATCATCACCTACTGCGTATTATACAGTGATACGCCAAATGGGAAAAGAGGAAGTTCAAAAAGTAAGGATCAAAGGCTAAATTCGCGACATCCTGTCGCAACGCCTTTGTGACCTGCGTCCTGCAGGCCTCATTATTGAACATTCCAAGTCATCTTTGTGACGGTTTTTTAAAACATGTATTTGAAATGTTGCTTTAGAAAACAAGCTATTATACAGTAAAGATGTATTTAAAATACATGTTAAAAGGGGTATTCAAATGGCACTTTCACAAAAAACAATCGAAATTGTAAAATCAACCGCTCCTGTATTAGAAACCCAAGGTGTGAACATAACCTCCGTATTTTATAAAAAAATGTTCACCAATCATCCGGAATTATTAAATATTTTTAATCATGCAAATCAATCTCAAGGCCGTCAACAAACAGCATTGGCTAATATGGTTTATGCAGCAGCGAAGAATATTGATCAACTTGAAACAATTCTTCCCGCCGTTCAACAGGTTGCATTTAAGCATAGAGGTTTAGGAGTAAAACCTGAACATTATCCGATTGTTGGAGAACATCTTTTATTAGCGATTAAAGAGGTGCTTGGCGATGCCGCTACTGACGAGGTGATCGAGGCTTGGGGCGAAGCCTATGGTGTTATCGCTCAAGTTTTCATCGATCTTGAAAAGGGTCTATACGAAGAAGCCGAAAAACAAGCAGGGGGTTGGAAGGACTTTAAGTCTTTTAGAGTAATCAACAAAGTGCAAGAAAGCGATGTGATTACATCTTTCTATCTTCAACCGGCTGATGGAAAGCCAGTTCCAACTTATAAACCAGGACAATATATTACAGTTCGTGTTCAAATTCCTGGAGAAAAGTACACGTTGAATCGTCAATATAGTCTTTCGGTTGCGCCAGGTAGAGAATATTTTAGAATTTCCGTGAAAAAAGAAAAAGACTTTGAGCCAAATGGAAAGGTATCGAATTATCTCCATGATCATGTTTCAGTCGGTGATCAAGTTGAAGTCAGTGCACCGGCAGGCGATTTTCATTTAGTTGAAGAGGAAACTTCACCAATCGCCCTTATTAGCGGGGGAGTGGGGCTTACACCAATGATGAGTATGCTTGATACTTTAGTACAAACAAATACAGATCGAAAGGTAACATTTATTCACTCGGCGAGAAATGAAGAAGTTCATGCCTTTGCCAAGGATGCCGCAAACCTTGTTGAGCAATTGCAGAATGGTGTTTATTACTATGGTTATGAAAAACCAACCAATCCGAATGGAGACCATCATTTCACAGGTTATATAACAGAAGAATTTTTAAAAGATAAAATTGCTGAAAATACTGTGTGCTATATTTGTGGTCCAGTTCCATTTTTGAAAAACGTTGTGAACATGCTTGCTAATCTGGGAATTCCTGAAGAGAATATACGTTTTGAATTTTTTGGTCCTGCGATGCAAATTACGCAAGAAACAGCGACTGCCTAAAGATACGCACCCTGCATTTTTTGCAGGGTGTTTTTATATAAGGATAGGAAAGCATTTTGACTAATGCTAGGTCCAGCTCCAGCGCCCAGCGACTAGCAAACTTTCGGTGCCTTCCTACGATAAGTCAACATCGATTCACCCTTCGGGTCCATCGTGTTTCCTTTATCTCGTCAGGCCCCTAAAAAGTTTGTACGTCGCTAAACGGGCGCTTGCGCTTTTCTTATTTTCTTTTGAAAAATCGTCATAATCTGTCTCTCGTTCGGAACGAGTGAAAGGAGTATACTAAGAACTAAGGAGTAGATTGGGAGGCGAGTATATGGATCGTTTTGCACATATGACGGAGGAGAAAATTCGCAAGGCCTATGAAGAAGGAGCGTTTGACAATTTACCGGGGGCAGGAAAGCCGTTACCACCTGATCCATTGAAAGGGATTCCAGATGACTTGAAAATGGCCTATCGGATAATGAAAAACGCTGGTTTTTCTCCTGATGAAATGGATGTTAAGAAAGAGATTATGTCGATAGAGGATTTAATTCGTCATTCCGAAAATAAGCTGGAAAAAGCAGGTCTGGAAAAGGAGCTAAAACGGAAGTTATTAGAGTACAATCGCCTTATGTCAAAAAAACGGTTGAAAACCAATTCAAGCGTATTCAGAAAATATCAAGACCAAATAGAAGATAAATTTTTAAAATAATAAGTAGGCATTAAATGGAAAAAGGATTCAATAATGTAAAATGTTGTCGATATATACAGTAAGACATTTTATTATAGTTTAGGGTGAAACAGATGGATAAGACAACACTTATTGGATTAATAATGGGAATTGTAGCTGTTGGAGTAGGAATGGTGATGAAAGGTGTCAGCCTTGCCGCCTTGCTTAATCCAGCGGCGATTTTAATTATCATTGTCGGGACGGCAGCCAGTGTGATCATTGCATTTCCTACTTCCGAGATTAAGCGGGTACCGAAATTATTAGGGATTATTTTTAAGGAAAAGAAAGGCTATCAGCCGAAAGATGTTATATTAGAATTCTCTGAACTTGCACAATTAGCGAGAAAAGAAGGGCTCCTAGCACTGGAAGCAAAGCTTGACGATGTAAAAGATCCATTTATGAGAAGTGGATTGAATTTAGCTGTGGATGGACAAAATGCCGATTACATAAGAGATGTTTTAAACGAAGAAATTGATGCAATGGAAGAAAGACATCATTCAGGTGCGCAAATTTTCTCACAGGCCGGTACATATGCGCCAACTTTAGGGGTTCTTGGGGCCGTGATTGGATTGATTGCCGCATTAGGGAATATGGATAATACGGAGGAATTGGGAAGAGCGATTTCCGCGGCATTCATTGCGACGATGTTAGGGATTTTTACAGGATATGTCCTGTGGCATCCATTTGCCAATAAGTTAAAAAGAAAATCTCAAGAAGAAATTCGTTTGAAGAGTATGATGGTGGAAGGCATTCTATCGATTCTTGAGGGAGAAGCTCCACGGATCATTGAACAAAAATTGTCCTCTTATCTTCCTGCTTCTGAACGGCAAGAAATATTAGAGGAAAGCGGTGAGATGCAAAATGTCTAGACGTAAACGGAAAAAGAGAGGAGAAGAGCAAGAGGTAAATGAATCTTGGCTTTTACCGTATTCCGACTTAATGACATTGCTATTGGCGCTTTTTATTGTCTTGTTTTCAACAAGTAGTGTGGATGCCCAGAAATTCCAGCAGATTTCTCAAGTTTTTAATGGTATTTTTCTTGGTGGAACGGGACCGATTGAATATCAAAATCCTGTTGAAAATGATGATCATAGTAAAGATGACGCTGATGCTGGGGCGGCATCTGAACAGGAAGAGGAGAAACAAAAGCAAGAGCCAATTCTCGATTTAGAGGAGCAAAAAGAGTTAGAACAAATTCAAGCAAGAATCAATTCATATATTAAAGAAAATGAGTTTCATAATAAATTTAAAACTTCGTTGACGGGAGAAGGATTATTACTGACGATTCGAGATAATGTGTTATTCGAATCTGGAAAAGCAGAAGTGCGAGAGGAAGATAAAGTCACGGCAAGAGAATTAGCGAAGTTTTTAGAAATGGATCCACCGCGTAATATTATTATTAGCGGTCACACGGACAATGTCCCCATACGTAATGCTCATTTCGAGTCGAATTGGGAGCTAAGTGTGATGAGGGCGATTAATTTTATGAAGATTCTCTTGGAAGATAAGGAACTGGATCCTAGGTGGTTTAGTGCCAAAGGATTTGGTGAATATCAACCAGTCGGGGATAATGAAACAGATGTCGGAAGAGCACAAAATAGGCGGGTTGAAGTGCTTATCTTACCTAGAGCGAAATCAGATGAGTAAAAGATTGTCGAAAAAAGCATCGTGCAATGGTTATTCAACCCGTACGATGCTTTTTATTTGAAAAGACTCTGGCTAAAATGTTGAGCAAATTGTTTAGCAGAGGCAAGATCTTCATCTTCAGGAAATAGTTCGATTAAGAAGTTAGGGAGAACGATTTCCGCTCCTAATTCGGATAATTTCTCTGCAAAGAGGGTAAGGGCTGCTCCATAAGTATTCGTATAATAAGAATCGCCAGACCCAAAGACGGCAGCTATTTTACCAGTTAAGTCCTCTTCATCCATTTCCTCATAAAAATCCATAAATTCATCAGGAACTACACCACCATCCCAAGTATATGTCCCAATTAGAATACCGTCATATTCATGTAATTCCGCTGGGGTTGCCGCAAATGAATCTTTGACCGCAATCTCAATTGCATTATTTTGTTTTAGTTCTTCTATAATCGACTCAGCCAATGCTTCCGTGCTGCCGGTTGAGCTTGTATATATAATCATAACCTTTTTCATTTACTCACTCTTTCTATGAATGTAGAACGCGTATCAAAAGAAAAGATGAGGATGAATACAAGATCGAGTATTAGTATTTGTACTCCTCCCTATCTATTTTAGCAGATCTGGGCCTTTAAAATCATGACAAACAGGTGAAAAGGAAGGATAAGTTTTAATCTAGTGCATTCGGGAATGATAGTAGTGATGATATTTTTCTGAAGGAGTTGGTAAAAGTGGGAAAGAAAATTGCTACCGTCATAACAAATATGTTTGAGGACTCGGAATATACAAAGCCGGCTAATGCTTTTAAAGAAGCTGGACATGAAGTGATTACGATTGAAAAGGAAGCAGGTAAAAAAATAGAGGGTAAAAATAAACAGGCAGAAGTAACCATTGATAAAGGAATTGATGAGGTGAAACCAGATGAGTTTGATGCCTTATTTATTCCGGGGGGCTTTTCACCTGATCAGTTAAGGGCGGATGAACGTTTTGTTAAGTTTACGAAAGCCTTTATGGATGATAAAAAAACTGTTTTCGCCATCTGTCATGGTCCACAACTATTAATTACGGCAAAATCACTGGATGGCCGTGATGCAACAGGATATGTCTCGATAAAAGTGGATCTCGAGAATGCAGGAGTGAATTTCCATGATCAAGAGGTTGTGGTTTGTTCCAATCAACTTGTAACAAGCCGTACACCAGATGATATTCCCGCTTTTAACCAGGAATCACTGAAATTACTGTAAGCTTGTTCATCATAAAAAAGATGCGCGAGACCCTTTTTAGGTCCCGCATCTTTTTTAACTTCTAAACCGACTTAAAAAGCTGACTAGTCGCTCATTATTAGAATGCATTAATACTTCATCTGGTGTTCCTTGTTCTGCGATCACCCCATTATCTAAAAATACAACCCGATCAGCAATCTCTTGGGCGAAATCCATTTCATGGGTGACTAGGACCATAGCCATTTCTCCTTCTTTGGCAATTTGGCGAATGACTTCTAAAACTTCGCCAACAAGTTCAGGATCTAGTGCAGAGGTCACTTCATCAAATAACATAATTTTTGGCCGCATTACTAAGGCACGTGCCATGGCTACTCGTTGTTTTTGTCCTCCTGAAAGCTGACTTGGATAATTCTCCAATTTATCACCGAGTCCAACCTTATTTAACATTTCGACTGAATATTCTCTTGCCTTTTCTTTCGATTCGCCCTTTACATGGATGGGAGCAGACATGCAATTTTCTAGAATTGTCATATGGGGAAAGAGATTAAAATGTTGAAACACCATCCCAATATCTCCTCGTACTTCCCGCAAATGACTCTCATTCGCTCGCACGAGTTTTCCTCTTCTTTCCATATGCCAAAGATTCTGTCCGTTCACAATGATTTCTCCAGCTGTCGGTTCTTCTAAAGTCATTAACATCCGAATAATCGTTGTTTTACCGGAACCACTGGGGCCAATTAAAGCCACTTTTTCAGCTGGTTTAATATCTAAATCAATTCCTTTTAATACTTCAACATCCCCAAATGATTTGTACACATCTTTATAACTAGCGATCGGTTGAATGGAATCATGAGATGGGGAAGAAAGAATCTTCTCTTTTAAAGCTGCTTCTGACATTTGCGCCATCACTCCTATTTTTGTTTTGAAAATAATAATGTGTATCACGGGAGTTCTCCATTCTCCCACTGAACAATGGAGAGCAAAGGCAAATTTCCGAGCTCCTGCACTTTTTGGAACAGCTAGCTCCTCCCACAATTTTATACATTCATTTTAAGTGGAAGCCTGTGCCTTTGTTCTTTTGATTGCCGCATTTTTATCAAAACGACGATTTAATTTCTTTTCTAATGCATTGACTAATAAAGCAGATGGATAGCTAAGAATTAAAAAGATCAGCGCCACTAAGGTTAAAGATTCTAAGTATCTAAAATGTTGGGCCCCAAATCCATTTGCTAGATGTAAGATCTCAGAAACGCCAATTGTTGCGGCGAGGGGTACTTCTTTAAAAAGAATGATTAAATAGTTTCCTAACATGGGGATGGTAGGTGGAATTGCCTGCGGTAAAATAATTTTTTTCCACTTTTTCCATGTAGTAAAATTTAATGCTTTCGCAGCTTCCCATTGCCCTTTATCCACATTTTCGATCCCTGTACGGTAGACTTCTGCTATATAAGTACTGAAATGAAGACCGAGGCCAAGTACAGCACTTGTAAAAGGACTTAAAGTCATGCCGACATAGGGAACCATTGGCCAGGCATAAAAAATGAAAAATAATTGGACAAGGGGCGGGGTGGAGCGGATGAATTCCATTACCCAAGCTACAACCCAATTAAGTGGTTTGAAAGGGATTCTTTTTAGAAATACCCAGACAAAGCCAAAAATGAGGGCAAATAAGAAACAGGTAAAAGTTAACCCAATTAACATATACAAACCTTTTGTCACCACAGGGATTGCTTCATAAAATAAATCCGATTTCCAATTCATGAACTAGCCACCCCTTTTTTTGCGAACTTCTCCATCTTGCGAGTAAGAAAGATTAATGGCAACGCTAAAACAAAGAAGAATAATAGAACAACAATGTAAATCGTTGGCGCCATAGACAAATTTGTACTACGTAATATGTCACCATGATAGAGAATATCGGTCATCCCAATTAGGGATACGAGTGATGTTGCTTTTAACATTTGAATAAGGTAGTTGCCAAACTCTGGCAGCATCATCCGGACTGCTTGCGGTAGAATGACAAGCCGCAGCCTTTGAAAAGATGTCATATTAAGGGCAGTGGCGGCTTCTGTTTGCCCTTTATCGACTGATATGATCGCACTCCGAACAACCTCAGACATATAGGCTCCATAATTTAGCGAGATCGCTAACACACCAGCCACTAAATCACTCCCCAATTGAAAATTGAATAACATGGGGAATGCATAATAAAACCAAAAGAGTTGGACAATTAAAGAAGTTCCCCGAAAAACCTCAACATAAATATTGGGGATAAAACGAATAATAAGATATTTTGAAGAACGTAATAGACCGGTAATGAAAGCAAAAAGATAACCAAGTATGGCAGAGAAAACAAGTACAGTAACCGTTACTTTAAGTCCTTTCATTAATACCGGGAAAATTTCGATAATGGCATTAATTATAATCACTCCTTGTGTAGTGAATTGAAAAGGCTCTGCCTCCCTAGGTAGGGGAGCAGAACCCTGTGGAGTTTTTGCATGTATGGGCGAATGTTTAAAAGGCCTGGTAAGAATGGCTGTGGACTGAGGAGCTTCGACTAATGGCTGACATGTCCTCTGTCGGCGTTAACAGGCAGGATGCCAGCATCCTCAACCGACTTATCTTCCTTTTTGAACATTCCCTATCACTTCATAGTGAATATAGAATTATTGAACTTCTCCACTACAAACCATTTCGGTCGTAATTGAGTCGGGTACACTATTGGCTTCTCCACTAAAATAATTATTGTCTAGAATTTCTCCTACGGTTCCATCCTCTTTTAATTTTGCCAATGCTTCATTGTAGGCTTCGCGTAGTTCAGTATCATCAGGGTGAAAAGCAGCAGCTCCATAGCTTGGAACACCTTCAATATCTGGTTGCTCAAAATCCTCGACAAATTCAAGCTTATCAGAGTTAGCGGATTCTAAGGCCATGCGAACCGTTGCTTCTGTTCCCGTTGTTGCATCTGCGCGGCCAGATTCAACTGCAGCAAATGTTGCAGGAATATCAGAGGCGCTTTGAATTTGTTTCGCATCTACACCTTCTTGTTCTAAAAAGCCATTTTCTGTTGCACCTTCCATTACGGAAACAACAAGATCAGAATTATCAGCGATATCTTTGTAACTTTTAATATTAGCAGGATTCCCTTTTTGCACGATTAGGCCTTCTCCGTATTGCATCTCGGGTTCTCCAAAGGCTACATTCTCACAACGGTCTGGTTGGATCGCCATACCAGCTGTCACAACATCGAATTGTCTTGCATTAACACCTGATACAAGTTGACTAAAGTCAGATAATTTTCCTTCCACTTCATCAATTCCCAATTCAGCAAATACAGCTTTGGCGATATCGACCGCAGCCCCTTTTAATTCGCCTTGTTCATCTTGATAAGCATATGGTTTCTCATTAGCAAAACCGATTGTCACCTTACCTGATTCTTTCAATTTGGCTAATGAATTGTCTCCATCTCCCTTGTCTCCGCCTGCTTCACTTGCACCACATGCTGCTAGCAGGATAAGAGCCATTCCTAATACATACATAAGTAATGATTTCTTCAAAAACCTAAACCTCCTAAGTGATAAGAAACGTGTTATTTGCATGGATCCATATCAAGAAAAGATATCTCTCACACGCAGGCACCTATAATACTACTGATTTAAGAAAATTCATTCAAACGTGGAATTTTACAGTAATTCATAATAAGCTGGTATATAACGTGCTAAGCTGAAATAGTCTGGTTGATGATAAAACATGCTCCACTAAGATCGTGTATCCTCTAAATAACGAGGTTTTCACAATAAGGAAACAAGAATTGACAATTTTCACCTAGATTGCAAATGAGCGATGTGCATTAAAAGTCTAGAATAACTCTATAGATTTTATTTATGAAATAATCGGTCGATAGAAAAATCTAAATCTAGCATAGGCTGGACTGGAATTTCGTGGTATGATGAAAAAAAAGAACGGATTTTACTTATGTGCGAATTGATATTATTTTTGTTAGCCTATTTATTAGGAAATGTATTAACAGGACAAATGATTGCAAACTCTTTTTATCGAAAAAATCTTTATGAAGAGGGAAGCGGAAATATTGGGGCGAGAAATGCTGGGCGGATTTTTGGGAAATCAGCTTTTGTGTTTACTTTTCTTGGTGATGCGGCAAAAGGGGGAATCATTGTCCTCATTAGTCGCTATTTTGATTTTTCTCCTAGTGTCCAGCTTGTTGCCTTATTCATGGCTACCATTGGACATATCTTTCCGGTCTTATTTCGTTTTCATGGGGGCAAAGGGATGTCCACCTTTATTGGGGGATTTCTAGTCTTTCAACCTGTTATATTTGTGGTATTTATTTTAGTATTTCTTTGTTTTTATTTATTTATGAAAAGCTTCACGATGGCAGGGATGGTGGCGGTTTTATCTTATCCTATCATGATGATCTTCTATTCATATCAGCTGCCAGAAATTATATTTAGCACCTGTATCTCTGTGCTTGTAATATTTGCCCATCGGCAGAATATAAAAGAGTATCTACAAAAGAAATGGTAAATAGAATGTAAAAGGGTTCTTCCAATTGTAAGATTTGAAGAACCGATTCGAGAGAGAAAATTTCAGGAGAAGGTGACTGTAATTATGAGCCTATTCTTTAAAATAGCGGATCATCCAGCGGAATTTGAACAAATAGAAAAATTAAACTATCAAACATTTGTAGAGGAAATTCCACAACATGGAGAAAATCCTACGCAAAAGTTGCGTGATCGCTTTCATGATGAAAATACATATATTATTGGTTTGAAAAAGGAGCAAGTAATTGGCATGATTTGTGTTAGAAATCAGCGCCCTTTTTCTTTAGACCAAAAGATAGGAAAGGTGGAAGAACATCTTCCGGTACAGGTTGAAAATCTTTGTGAAATCAGACTTTTGGCCGTAGACCCGGCTTATCGGAATGGAAGGGTGTTCGTTGGATTAACACAGGCCCTTATTCGCTATTGTTTGAAGATGGGATATGATGCTGCGATTATTTCGGGAACAACGAGGCAACAAAAACTTTATAAACATCTAGGCTTTCAACCATTCGCCTATTTAACTGGGGATGAAAAGGCAGCTTTTCAGCCAATGTATTTAACAAAGGCCATTTTTGAAGCTTCCGATATTGGAAAAATATTAAAAGAACCCGTTAACTTCATGCCTGGCCCGGCCACGATTGTGGATGAAGTACAGTCTGCTTTTATAAGCAGTCCATATTCACACCGCTCCAAAGAGTTTGATCACCTGCTAACTTATGTCCAAGAGCAGCTTACAACATTAACAAAAGCTCCTTTTGTCCAGATTTTGCAAGGGACAGGGACATTAGCCAATGATGTTATTGCGGGACAGTTGTCATTATTGGATGGAAAAGGTTTGATTTTGATCAATGGAGAATTTGGCAATAGACTCATGGATCATGCGAGGCGTTGGCAACTCTCATTTGATCATTATGAAGTAGGGTGGGGAGAGGCTTTTCAGTATGACCAGATATCCCAGCTCGTCCAAGAGAAGAAATATCAATGGTTATGGGCCGTCCATTGCGAAACATCTACAGGTGTATTAAACAATCTAGAATCCTTAAAGGAAATTAGCCAAAAGCATAAAGTAAAACTTTGTTTGGATTGCGTCAGTTCTTTAGGGGCTGTGCCACTTAATTTAGAAGGAGTCACATTTGCTTCAGGTGTGAGCGGAAAAACACTAGGGAGTTATACAGGATTATCTTTTGTTTTTCACCAAGAAAAAGTTCAGCCAAGCTTATGTCTGCCACGTTATTTGGATTTAGGTTCCTATGTGGAAGCAAATGGTGTTCCTTATACACAATCATCCAATCTAGTCGAGGCACTTGCGCAAGCACTGAAAAAATATGAGCACCCAAACGAAGTATATGATCAAATCAAGAACCGATATGAGAAGATTAGAAAAGCATTGGAAGAAATGGATTGGAACGTATTAGCTCCTTGGGAACACGCTGCCCCCTTAATTATAACGATTGAGTTTTCGGAAGCAAAGAAAGCAAAAACGATTGGGGATAATCTTTTTTTAAACGGTTTCCTGCTCCATTATGAAAGTAGCTATTTACAAAAGAGGAATTGGTTACAAATTTCCTGTATGAATAAAATGTCGGAAAAAGATATAAAAAAGCTGCTTGAGACTTTGTCTAGATTCAGAGATAAAGAGAACATATCTAAATTAAGCAATCATTCTATCTAATGAAATTTGGGGGCAGAATCCATTCCTGCCCCTGTTTCTATTTAAAAGGAAGAAGCATAGGGTCTTTTGTTGACTACTTGCGAAGCCGTCCTAATTCCTCGGCTAATGCTTGCATTTCTCTTGGGCTAAAATTGTTTTTTCGCAAAACCATTTCATATATATCTCTTAATTCTTCAAATTCTTCCGAACCCATATCTGTATATTGGATCGCACTGGCATTGACCATTTTTATTTTTGTTACAATTTGATCGACCATGTATTCAATGTTTTCTGGTGTGTTTTGTGTTAAATCCATACGATTTCATCCTTTCCCTATGTAATCATTGTTCCTATCTTTTCACGACTCTTAAAAATTGTCAAATATCAGAAAGTCCAGTTATCTATCCAAGAAATCTCGGCCACAAAGCGACAAAGTTGAAAAGGATGTTTCGTTTTGCAGTGAAAAAGGTAAAATAACAGTAATGGATGGAACGGAGGCGGACAAGAATGCGAAAGAGAAAAATTAAAATACGCAAAAAATCTCAGAAGATTAGCAAGTTTATTAAACGGTTAATCACAAAGATTATGGATAATGATGTGACTGGGATGGCCGCACAACTAGCTTACTTTTTTCTGTTATCTTTATTCCCATTATTGATTTTTATCACAACTCTTTTGCCTTATACACCATTGAATCAGGATGATCTATTCAATATTATAAAAGGGTTTGCGCCTGAAGAGACATTTAATATGGTTCGTAAAACATTAGATGAGGTAATGGTCAATCGAAGTGGCGGCCTTTTATCGATCGGGATTATCGGCACGATTTGGTCTGCATCTAATGGAATGAATGGCCTGATGCGTTCTTTAAATCGTGCTTATAATGTGGAAGAGGGAAGACCGTTCATTTTAGCAAGAGGTTTGGCCATTATCTTAACGATAGCGATGATTTTTGTGTTTTTACTTGCATTATTGGTCCCAGTTTTCGGGAAACAATTAGGCATGCTTGTGTTTTCCTATGTAGGCTATTCGAGCGAATTTTTACAGATTTGGGGACTTATTCGGTGGACCTTAACGCCGATTATCTTATTCATTGTATTTTTCATCATCTACCTGCTAGCGCCGAGTACAAAGGTGAGATTTAAGACAGCCGCACCAGGAGCGTTATTTGCTAGTCTTGGTTGGATTATCGTTTCTTTCGGTTTTTCCTACTATGTATCTGAATTCGGAAACTACACATCTACATATGGAAGCCTAGGGGCGATAATCGTTCTGATGTTATGGTTCTATCTTTCCGCGATTATTATCATGGTGGGAGGAGAGCTGAACTCTTTAATAGGTGAAAAAAATGAACAATAAATAATACGGATGAAAGACTATTTGCATCTAGGTAGGAACGGAGAATTTTTTTATTAGAATATGGAATTATAAATAAGAGTCGTATTTCGATCGAGCTTAAGCGCCTTGGTAAACTAGGCGCTTAAGCTTTTCATAGGAGGATTTAGCGATCATGAATAGAATATTTCTAATTATGCTGATCATCGGAATACCTCTGTCCGTTATTGGAGGTATGCTTCATTTTCCGACCATATTAATGTTCGTTATTTATTGTTTAACAATTATTGCTTTAGCTAGTTTTATGGGAAGGGCAACGGAAAGCTTAACCCTTGTAGTAGGTCCGAGAGTAGGCGGACTATTGAATGCAACATTTGGCAATGCAGTCGAATTAATTATCTCGATTTTTTCATTAAAAGCTGGCCTTATAGGGGTAGTCCTTGCCTCCTTAACAGGTTCTGTGATTGGAAATTTATTGCTGGTTGGTGGACTATCCTTTTTTATAGGTGGTCTAAAATTCAAAGTCCAGAAATTTAATGTGTTTGATGCAAGACATAACTCTGGTTTACTAATGTTTGCTGTCATTGTGGCCTTTGTCATTCCAGAAATGTTTAGTCGCAATTTAACTGAAGTCAAAACGATGACGTTAAGTGCCGGAATTGCGATCATTTTAATTCTATTATACATCGCTGCTTTATTATTCAAGCTTGTTACCCATCGTGGTGTGTATCATACGAAGGAATCGGAAGAAAACATCGAGACAGAAGAGCCAGAATGGAGTAAAGGAAAAGCCATTCTGATTTTGGCGTTGGCTACTCTTGTTGTTGCCTACATCTCGGAAAAGCTTGTCCATACTTTCGAAACAGTAGGGGAGCAAATGGGTTGGACGGAACTCTTTATTGGGGTTATTATTGTCGCGATTGTTGGGAATGCAGCGGAACATGCTTCCGCCGTTTTAATGGCTTATAAAAATAAAATGGATGTCGCCGTCGAAATTGCGGTCGGTTCTACTTTACAAGTCGCCATGTTTGTCGCACCGATTTTAGTGTTAATCTCGTTATTTTTCTCCCAATCCATGCCACTTGTTTTTACCATTCCAGAAATTGTGGCGATGGTGACAGCTGTCCTGCTTAATATTGTAATATCGAATGACGGCGAATCGAATTGGTTTGAGGGAGCGACCCTAGTTGCCGCCTATTTAATCATGGGTCTTGGTTTTTATTTATTATAATCATGGATAAACCAAAGGCTTTCTGAAAAACATAAAGGCAAACAACGAAATAGAAAGGGGTTTGCCTTTATGTTAAAATACTCTTTAATTTTTGGACTGGCATTTTCTTTAATATTAAGTAGCCCAGGCTCTTATACATTAGCGAAAGAACAGGCCAATAAAAACGCGATCGAATTACCTTCTTCTGTCATTAATATTGAAAAGGAAAACACAAATCCAAATCAAAATGAAGATTTACCCCAATTAAAACCGAGTGGATTTACAAAAGAATTACTGGAATCCTCAAATGAACCGATTGAAAATCCGTACTTAATTAAAATATTGAATGAATCATCCATTAACAAATCTCCCTTTGCCCTTGGGATGCGGGCAACTATTTTTATGGGAACATTTCCACTGAATTATCAATCTGAACAGTCGTCTCCAAATTGGCAGTACCAAAAAGTGAATACGAATACGTATGATAATAGTTCAGGAAATGCAAACCAACAAATGAGTTATACCCAACAAATCCAGAAAAGAATAAAAGGCGGATTAACGTCAAAACTTGAACAAGCTGATGATGTGCAAAACATGATCTTATTAAAAGCCAGAGAAAAAACGAAGCTCCCTTTAAGTTTAGAAACAATGGTTGGCGCAGGAACCAAACACCATCAGGTCTATAATGTAAATCCCAAAAAAGTAGGCCACTTAGACGCCTATGTACCCGCCATTGTGGAAAAAGGCGAAGTTACTTATGGAGAGGTGTATGTTGTCATTCGCGGGATGAAACGCGAAATTGTTGTAAAAAATGTCACCTCGCAAAAAATAGGCGCATGGCTCCCAATCCAAGATCATCTGTATTTCACCTTTCAGGTAACACCTTAAGTGAATGGTTCTTTTTGTCATACATGAATGAGAACAAAAGGAAAAAGCTATGAAAAAGGTGGAAAGGAGAAAAAAATGAAAAAAGTGATAAGGATCGGCTTTGTCTTTTTCCTGCTTTTTGGATTCGTTGGTTCCGCATCGGCGATTTCAAATAAAGCGATTCATTGGGGATTTAAGAAAGCGACGAATGGTGAGCAAGCAGATGCTGGGCAGGAATATGAAGCCCTACTTGAAAAATATGGCGCTTTTTACAAAGGAAGCCCCGATGATAAAAGCTTATATTTAACCTTTGATAATGGGTATGAAAATGGTTATACGAAGCAAGTTCTCGATGTATTGAAAAAAGAAAAAGTGCCGGCAGCCTTTTTTGTTACGGGGCATTATTTAAGAACAGCCCCTGATCTCACAAAACGAATGGTGAACGAAGGGCATATTGTCGGCAACCACTCTTGGAGCCATCCAGATTTAACGCAAATGAGTGTCCCGAAAATTAAACAAGAATTAAATAAAGTAAAAAAAGAAACCGAGCGAATCACTGAGCAAAAAGGAATGCAATATTTACGACCACCAAGAGGGGTTTTAAGTGAACGTACATTGAAGGTGGCCCAAGAAGCAGGCTATACTCATGTATTATGGTCACTTGCTTATAAAGATTGGGAAGTAAACCACCAAAAAGGTTGGAAGTATGCGTATGACCAGATATTAGCACAAGTCCATCCAGGAGCGGTTTTGCTTCTTCACTCCGTTTCAAAGGACAATGCGGAAGCTCTTGAAAAAGTCATTCAAGACTTAAAAAAGCAAGGCTACACCTTCAAAAGCTTGGACGATTTCGTCATGAAAGAACAAATAAAAAACCCTGCCCTTACGATGTAAGGGGCAATTTCACCGGGCTATCCAAGATTTGGATGGCCTTTTTAATATATAGATCCGGTCGAACTGTGTGGTCTTTCTTATGCTATACTAAAGAAAATATTTATCATTGGGGTTTTGTTCATGTGGAAAGAAAAAATTGAGATTCCCGGTCCTTATAATTTTGATTTAGGTTTAAGCCGATTAGAAATGGATCCACTAAATAAACTGAATCGAGCGGAAAGATTGATCCGAGTGCCGATTTATGGAGAAGAGCCTGAAGTAGCGACTGTACAAGCGATTGGTACAACGGACAAGCCCATATTTATTGTAAGTGGAGATCAAGAAAAAACAAAAGAAATAGTGTTAAACCAAATTATTACGATATTTCAATGGAACATTTCGTTACAAGATATCCATGCACATTTTTTAAAAACATCTTTAAAAGATATCTTTATCTTACATCGGGGAACACCGATTATATTGGATTTTGCTCCCTATACAACTTTAGTAAAAGCGATGATCCACCAGCAAATACATATGAAATTTGCCATTCGTTTAACAACGGAATTTGTGCAAAAGTTTGGTTTTCAAATTGATGGGGTGCCCTTCTACCCAACTCCCGAGACAATCGCACAATTGGAGCCTGAGGCGTTAAGAGATTTAAAATTCAGTCAAAGAAAAGCGGAATACGTGATAGGCTTAGGACAGAAAATCGCAAATAAAGAACTAAATTTAGCGGAATTGGCCAAGCTTCCGGATGAAGAGATAAAGAAAGAGTTAGTAAAAATTCGCGGTATTGGTCCTTGGACAGCCCAATCTTTCTTGCTCTCGTCTTTAGGGAGACCAAATCTTTTTCCGATGGCGGACATCGGCATTCAAAATGCAATTAAAAAGTTATTTGCTCTTGAGCAAAAACCGACGATGGACAAAATGTTGGAGTATAGCCGCGAATGGGAGCCGTATTTAAGTTATGCCACCCTCTATTTATGGCGAAGTATTGAACCGCATTAGTAAGGGGATATAATATGTTGAAAAGTAAAGAAAACACTGTGAATAAGAGTAGTAAGGAGCTTAAGTTGTTCAGAGAGCTATCGGTTGCTGAGAAGGTAGTCAACAAAAACTCCCGAAGTCGCTTATGAGTGGTTAGACTGAAGTTGTGTAGGTCTAAACGGATAGATTTCGTTAACATGTAATAAGAAGGTTTGTCATTTCTTGGCAAATTAATTAGAGTGGTACCACGTTGGGTTCAGCCTATCGTCTCTATAGAGACGATAGGCTTTTTATATTTAAATAAGGGTTAATTTAGTAGGTATTTTAAAACTAAAATTAAATTCGGAGGGACATTTTATGAAGTACAATAGAATAAAAAAGACAATTCTTACTGACAGATTGAATTTGAGGATTTTTGAAAAAAGTGACGCAGAAACTGTTCAAGCATTATGTAATAATTTTAATATTTATAAAAGTACACTTTACTTACCATATCCATATTCTTTAAACGATGCCTTAGTATGGATAGAAAACCACCAGAAAAATTTCGATGAAGATCGTTCATATGAATTTGCAATTACAGATAGAATAAGTGGAAATTTATATGGTGCTATTTCATTATCAAACAATCAAAAGTTTAATAATGGGGAAATTGCCTATTGGATTGGTGAGGAATACTGGGGAAAAGGTTACGGTACAGAAGCCGCAAAAGCAATAATAGATTTTGCATTTAAGGAGAAAGAATTACATAAAGTATTCGCACGTTATTTCAAATCCAACCCTGCCTCTGGAAGAATTATGCAAAAAGTAGGAATGGTTCAAGAAGGATTATTAAAAGACCAGGTAGTAAAAGATGGTAAGTATGAAGACTTAATTTATTTCGGAATAATAAATCCTTATGATATTAGAGAAACAAATACTATGTAGGATATCCTTATATGCTTAAGCCGATTGTCAATTTAAAATTTAGTTTCTAAATGGAGTCTGTCCCTCACTACGAAAAAGCTTACAGTGCTGGGGACAGACACCTGGAAATGCAGGCATGAATAAATTATTGAGTAAATAGTCACAATGCGATATAATATGACTATAAAAAATAACAATTGAAAGAGGCGATACTATGGGATCTGCAATAAGACCGTCAGCAGATTTAAGAAATCATTATAATGAAATCTCAAAGCAGTGCAAAGAGTCAAGAGATGCAGTTATTATTACCGTAAATGGGCGAGGCGATACCGCAGTTCTTGGATTACAGGATTACTATCAGATGAAATCAGAGCTGGAATTACTGCGAACACTTGCAGAAGCTGAGGACGATGTGAAAAATGGGCGAGTCGCACCTATGCAGAATTCATTTGATGATATTCGTGGATCGTTACTCGAAAGGAAAAAAGATGAGGTATAAAATATTACGAACGGATAAGGCAGAGGATCAACTTCGTGACATCATATATTATATTGCAGATGATTCAAGAGATGTTAATATTGCACTTGGGTACTTGGAAAGAATAGAAACTGCGATCAATCGTCTTCAGGACTTCCCGGAGTCAGGAAGTATACCGAGATATTCGATTTTAAAAAAGCAGGGATATAGAGTAGTAATTGTTGAAAAACATCTTGTCTTTTATAAGATAAATGAGGCAGATAAGACTGTTATTATTTATGCTATTGTTGATGGAAGAAGAGAATATCGCAACTTAATATAATAGGTGAAAATTCAATCAACAGGGAAATTCCTTTTCCACTGATACTAGAATATCAGCATCAGGAGTGGAGAAAACCGAATAATCCCATAACGATTGGCGATGTTGTTAGGTGAATATGAAAAGACAACATCGGTCAATTGTCGTTTATGCGTATGAGCAGGCTTTGGCAAAAAAGCAACTCGCCAATGCGTTTACATGCAGCTTGATTTTTTAAAAATTCAAGCGTGAGAAACAGGATAAGACTACCCTTTTTTACAGGATAGGAAAGTATAAATTTTGTCTAATGCATGATCTAGCTCCAGCGCCCAGTGGCTAGCAAATTTATGTCTTCTTCCTACGATAAGTCAACATCGGTTCGTCCTTCGTCCTCACCGTGTTTCCTTTATCTCTTCAGAAGCCTTTAAATTTGTACGCCGCTAAACGGGCGCTTGCGCTTTTCTTAGGATGAAATTTAAAAAATGCATGAATCAAGTGAGTTATTATATTTATGGAAATGGTCCGTTTGTCTATTATATGAAGCAAGAGTTTGAGAAGTTGAGTGAAATTGCCTATCATCGTGGTGAAGAACGGGGTCGATTTTTCATCATAGAAGTAGATACGGCGACTTTTGATGAGAGGATAATTTTTGAAAAAAACATCAATTCACATGAAGATCATTTTTTAGGACTTCATTCAGCGGATACTTCAGATTCGAGTTTTTACTATGAAATAGATTCTTTCTTCTTGGATAAAAAGAATGTTTATTTTATCGAATCAGACAAGATAAGGTGGGTAAATAGATTGACAGGCAAAGCAAATGTCATCATTCATGCACCGCTATTAACAAGTGTCGCTTTCGACGGTCAGTATTTTTTTATTTTAATGAAAAATACCAAGTTGTTAAGTATGATATGAAGACGGATTCGGACACAGTTCTTCCCGATATCGTCACAACGTATTTTGTTTTGACAGACGCAGAATTGCTCTTTTTGAATCGTAAAGACCAATACAAAATCTATGCCATGAATTTGGAGGATTTTACTATTCGAAAATCACGGATAAATCTGTATTGAGTTTTACTTACGACGATCAATATATTTTTTATGAGGATAGGAACGATGTTAAGAAGTACCGGATTGATAGGGATGGAGAAAATGATACGCTCATCTCAGAGTAGTCTCTCGTATTACAGGTAAGAGGGGAATGTCCTAATAGCCTATTCAACAATTGCGCGATTAATTGAACAAATTGTTGACAATAGAAAACGATATTGCTATGATTTTTTAAAACCGTAGATGAGGGAGTAAAACTGTTCTTTCAGCGAATCCGAGATGGTGTAAGCTGGGCAGATGCAGTAACAGCAAATGGGCCTCAAGGGGCGAAGCAAAAGAATTTTTTAAGTAGTTTAGACGTAAAACCTGCGTTATAGGTTTAGGGTGTGTGTGCATTCTGCAGAGAGGATATGTATGATGCATATCAAACATGGTGGTACCGCAAGCTAACACTTGTCCTCGAATTCATTCAAGGATTAGTGTTTTTTATATATAACGACATAAATGTGAAAAATCCCAGAATTTAAATAATAAAAGAATGGAGAATGATAAACGAAATAGAAAATAGCCATTCTAGATTAACTGGTAGTAATCTAGCAACTTAAGACTTTAAGTAATCGAGTAAGTGATAGGTGGAAGCCGACTGAAACCCGATTGGTTCGGACCAACAAGATGTTGGCTACTTAGGCGTTGCCTTAGAAAATGGCGTCTTTAGCCTAAGATCATTTTTATTCAGTGGGAGAATTGAAAACGCAAACTAAGATCGCTACGTCCTGTGGCAACGTCTGCGTGACTTGCATCCTGCGGCCTAAACCCTCGCTGAATGAAGTTTTACTTTATTGATCATGGCAAGTGTTGATAGGAGGTGGACCCATGGATGATAAATTTACACTATATAATTTAAAAGTAGAGGTTGTTGCTACGGATAAACCAATGGTATGCAAACATAAGGAAGGTGACTATTTCCTAGTTATAGGAGAGGACATTATTTTCCCGGAAAATAATTCATTTTCCATGTATGCTTTAAGCGCGATTTTGCCATTACTGCCTGCGAAGCAGCGGATCCTGCATGAAAATGATTGGATGTTGTCTGATAGTGTCATTGCTTGCCCAGATCCAAACTGTGGTGCAAGATTTAAAATAACTCGAATCGGAGCGAAGGACTTTAGTCATGCGGATTGCACAATTGAACCTATACATAAAGGAGATTATGAATAATGGTTGAAAGATTCGAATTAGCAAAGGATTATACAATTAGCAGAGTGATTAATGGGTGCTGGCAGCTCTCGGAAGGACATAGCTTAAAAGCAAATTTAGACATGCAAGATGTTATGAAGGCCTTCCATATGCTTGCTGAAAGAGGGTTTACGACATTTGATTGTGCAGATATTTATACGGGAACAGAAGAATTCCTTGGTGAATTTTTGACGGAACTAAAATCTGGGAGCGCCCTTTCTCCACATGATATTCAAATTCATACAAAGTATGTACCGGATCTCCAATTGCTTAGTCAGGTCGATTACAATTACACAGAAAATATAATTGACAGAAGCCTTAAACGTCAAAAACGAGATGTATTGGATCTCGTGCAGTTTCACTGGTGGGACTACAATGTGCCTGGCTATGTTGAGACAGCGGGTGATCTGTTGAAACTGAAGGAAAAAGGAAAGATCCGTAATATCGCTGTTACAAACTTTGATACGAAGCATTTATCCGAAATTGTTGATGCTGGAATACCAATTGTATCTTGTCAAAATCAATACTCAGTTTTTGATCGACGTGTAGAAAAAGAATTATTACCGTATTGTCGAAACAAAGGTATTACCTTGTTATGCTATGGTACATTATCCGGCGGTTTATTAGCGGAAAAATGGATTGGTACAGAGGAAGTTGACCCTGATAACCGTTCACTTGTTAAATATTTGCAGGTTGTTGAAGAAACGTTAGGCTGGAATGCCTACCAAGAATTGTTGTTATTGCTTAAACGAATCGCTAAAAAGCACGCTGTCAATATCGCTCAAGTTGCTACAAAATATATATTAAGTCAAGAAGGTGTTGGGGCGTCTATTATTGGTGTTAGAAACAGCAGCCATGTGGAGTCCAATGCTCGTATCTTTAATTTTGAACTTGATCAATCTGATATTGACGAAATCGAGCAATTTTTAAGCAACTATCCAACTTTAGAAGGTGAACCTTTTGAGCTTGAACGTACCGCGGGTTCAAAATTCAGAAATATTATGAAGATGAATTTAAACGAAGAATAAGTGAAAATGGATGTTTAGTATAGAATAGAAAGTTTAGCATAGAATAGGGAGTTTAGTATGGAGCAAAAACTTAAATTTAGAGGTGGCTGGGGGATTGCGTTTATTCCAGTTGCTATTTTTCTGTTTTTCTGTGTATTGTATTTTATCGTTTTTAAAGCATTTGAAATGTATGCACTTGCTATGGGTGGTTTTGTTGCATTGATGATTGGCGCTATTTTTGTACAGAAAGGGAATTATGAACGTTATTGGCATTCCGTTTATGAAGGTGTGCGAGAAGCTGTGCCGATAGCTGTCTTGTTGTTCATTATTGGGATGTTCTCTGAACTAATCAAAGCAACGAATATTTCAGGTGGTTTTGTATGGATTGCCAGATTACTAGATGTGGATGGAGGGTTTTTCACAGCATTTACATTCTTAGCAGTGTGTATCATTGCTACCGCTACTGGATCTTCCATCGGATCTCTGTTTACCTGTTTTCCAATTTTCTACCCGGCAGGCGTATTGTTGGGATGCGACCCTGCCTTCCTAGCGGGCGCCATTGTTAGTGGTGCGATTTTTGGTGATAATTTAGCGCCCATTTCAGATACGACGATCATCTCGGCAGGAACACAAGAATATACAAAAAAGAAGGGTTTTGCCGAATTAGGTGGTTGCGTTGCCACTCGATTTAAATATTCTTTCGTTGCAGGTACGATCACCTTTACTTTGTTCTGGATTTTTGGAGGTGATGGAACGGTCGCTGCGAACGCTTCGGATATCCTTGTTGAAAATATGAACCCAATGACACTGGTGATGCTCATTCCAGTAGTTGCAATGTTAATGGTTGCAATCAAATTCCGTGATATTTATAAGGCGATTACGGTTGGGATTATTTTAGGGACCATTACTGGTTTAGCATGTAAACTGTTAGCGTTCGGCGATATTATCTCCGTTGTGGATGGTGTTCCGGCAGGGTTTCTAACAGCAGGCGTCAGCGGTATGATGGGAACTGTTACGCTCGTTATGTCTGTCTATGGGATCATGGGTGTGCTTAATGGTGCGGGTGTGCTTGAAAAAGTTACAAATAGCATCCTGAATAGCAAGTTATGCAAAAAGGCTCGCGGTGCCGAAATCGCCATGATGTTAGGTATTTCGTTCACAACTTTAATTTTTGGTGGTGTGACTAGTGCATCGATGACGACCTTTGGAAAAGTGCAGAATGAGATTGGCAAACGTGTCGGTTTGCATCCATATCGTCGTTCCAATCTATTGGATGGTTTTGCGAATTCGATTGTGCTTATCGTCCCTTTTTTAAGTGTGTTTGTCTTCCTCGGTGCTTTGCTGACACAAGGTTATGATTTTGTTGAGCCACTTTTACTAACGGAGGTCAGCGGTGGAATGATCTATTGCATGATCCTATTCTTAGTCCTATTATTCTCCGTAATAACAGGATGGGGCCGTCAATATGAAGGTCCAGATGGAAAACCGGTAAGTTTCCCTCAAGAAAAACAAAATACACTTTATCACAATAGGGGCCGCATCGGACCGCCCTCAAAGTAAAAGTGTCCCACTGCTGGCGCCTAAGTCCAAGTACCGTGGAATTCACGAATAAGTTTAGTCTTCTCCATGGAGAAGACTATTTTTCATCTGCGTGGCAAGACTTTAAGTGAACGGGATATAGAAAAAAATAAATCGGAAAGGATGACAAAATGTCAGAAAGAAAGGTTGAAATCATTTTAAGGGGAATGAGAGAAAATAACTTGAAAAATGTAGATTTAACCATACCGAAAGAAAAAATCATTGTATTTACTGGTCTGTCAGGCTCAGGAAAGAGCTCAGTCGTTTTCGATACTTTAGCAACAGAGAGTAGAAGACAGATGACTTTGAATTATCCTCTTTATGTTAGAAATCAAATGCCAAGATACGAAAGGCCTCACGCGGATCTTATGCAAAACTTAAGCCCGGTTGTAGTCGTAGAGCAACGACCGATAGGAGGTAATTCTCGTTCAACAGTTGGTACCTATATGGATATCGATCCATTGATTAGACTTTTGTTTTCGCGAATAGGAAAGCCATCGATAGGTTCTGCTACCGATTTTTCGAGTCAAAGTTCCTTTGGCAGATGTCCGAAATGTAGTGGATTCGGAGAAGTCATTGCGCCAGACCTAAATAAGATGATCGATTTCAATAAGTCACTTCGCGATTATGCGGTGAAGTTTAAGCCATTATCACCTTCAGGTTGGCAGGGCAGATGGATGATGACTGGCGGATTATTTGATCCAGACCTACCTATAAAGGACTACTCAGAAGAAAAACTCCATTTGCTATTATATGGTCCCGCGGAAGGTGAGAAAGTTTATGCGCCATTTCACACGAAAAATGGGCCGCAAGATCATGAGTGGGATGGGTTATTGCCAAGATTTACGCGTCTTTATATCAACAGAGATATCTCGAAACTAAAAGAAGTATCACAGGATGATGTCTTAGCTGTATCGACACAATCATTATGCCCTACATGTCACGGTTCAGGTCTAAATCCAAAAGTATTGGCATGCAGAATAAATGGCTTAAATATCGCAGAATACGATCTATTAGAACTTACAGACATACTAAAAGAATTAACAAAGATTACAGATCCGATAGGAAAATCTATAGCACAACAGGCAATCCCACAGATAAAACATCTCATTAAAATGGGATTAGGATATCTAAGCCTATCAAGAAAAATGGGGACCCTATCTGGTGGTGAGGCGCAAAGGGTAAAAATCGCTCGTCATTTAGGAAGCAGTTTAAACAATATCACATACATATTTGACGAACCAAGTGCAGGACTTCACCCGGAAGAAGTTGACCTGTTAATTCAGATGCTAAAAAGTCTAAAAGAACAACACAATACTGTCATCGTCATCGAACACGATTTATCAGTGATAAAAGTAGCGGATGAAATAATAGAGATGGGACCAGGAGCAGGTGTAAATGGTGGAGAAGTGATCTATCAAGGAAAATTAGTGGGACTCAAAAACACTCCAACTGCAACCATCCTCAACGACAACCTACAAATAAATCAAAATCCAAGGGCTATCCAAAGTTATTTTACAATAAAAAATGCAAGGAACAATAACTTAAAAAATATAAGCCTAAATATTCCCAAAAATGTCTTAGTCTCTATATGTGGAGTATCTGGTTCAGGGAAAAGCTCGTTAATATTGGAAGCATTCGTAGAAAATTATCCCGAATCCATTATGGTTGGACAAGGTGGCATCGGAATCTCCAACCGTTCGACACTGGCTACATATATGGGCATCATGGATGATATTCGCACGATATTTTCGAGAAGCACGGGACAACCAGCAGGTTTATTCAGCTTTAACTCTTTAGGGGCATGTCCGATCTGCAATGGAAAAGGAGTGACAAAGCCTGATGTAGCCTTTGCAGACCCAGTGACTGTTCGCTGTGAAGCATGTGGCGGTACAAGATATTCAGACGAAGCGCTATCCTATAGGTATGAAGATAAAAATATAGTAGAGATTTTAGCTTTAACGATCGACGAGGCGATGAATTATTTTAAAATGCCAAAGATAATAAAAAGAGTGCAGACACTGAAAGAAGTAGGATTAGGTTATCTAACCTTAGGGCAGACGACTAGTTCTTTAAGCGGAGGAGAAATTCAACGTCTAAAACTTGCAAGCCACTTACAAAAGGAAGGACAAATCTACCTATTAGACGAGCCATCTTTAGGACTACACTCAAAAGATAACGGAAAACTCCTAGACGTCTTTCAAACTCTAGTTAACAAGGGGAATTCTGTAATCATCATTGAACATAATTTGAACTTTATAGCTGCAAGCGACTGGATCATAGAACTGGGTCCTGAAGGAGGAGAACAAGGCGGACATATTATATTTGAAGGAACACCAGAAAAGATGTTAAATACAGATACATTGACAGCGAAATGGTTAAAGGATGGAGTTAGAGGGCATTCATGATGACCGAATTGATCCGCCTTTAGGGCGCTTCGTGTTTCCTTCTGTCCTAAATTTTTCCTCTCACTCGATTTTCTTTGCACTTTTTATTCCTCCATATTAAACTGAATTATGTTCAAATTTGTTATAGGTTTGATTAAGTATGCTTAAGCATGATATAAGTGATGCTAGTATAGTTTCATGGACACATCTAAGTTAAATTTATACAATGACTTTTAAGGAGGA
>NZ_VTQV01000139.1 GCF_008764245.1 Bacillus subtilis | reverse complement strand
GAGCGTTTAGCGCCACTCAGCTAGAAGAATTAATGGAACCGACAAAAGCATTGTTTCCTTTGATGGGGTATACAGGCAGAGCAGACTTTACCGTGAACTGTATGCTCAATGGGCGTGTAGCGTTGATTGTGGATGGTACACCGGCTGCGTTGATTGCGCCTGCCAATTTATTTTTGCTTGTGAAAGCACCCGAAGATATCCACTTTACTGCTTTGGCAGCTACATTTGGTCAAACGCTTCGTTTACTTGGCTTGTCCGTATCGCTACTGCTTCCTGCATTTTTTGTTGCCATTCTTTCCTATCATCAAGATCAGCTGCCCTATTATCTACTTGCCACTTTGGGGATTAACCGGTTGGGAATCCCTTTTGATGTGGCAGTTGAAATGTTTATTGCACTTCTCTTCTTAGAAATCCTGCGGGAAGCTGGTATCCGATTGCCTTCTGCGGTCGGCTCCACGGTAACGGTTGTAGGAGGACTTATCCTGGGGGATGCGGCCATTCGTGCTGGATTCTTATCCCCAGGTATCGTTGTCATCGGAGCAATTACACAAATCTTTGGTTCAACTTTATCGAGCCTATCATTGGCTGGAACGATTAGTACCTTACGCTTTTTTCTTTTCATTCTGTCTGCCACGCTTGGCATTTATGGCTTCTTTCTTGGATTATTTATTGTGCTCAGCCATTTAGCCTCATTGCGTTCATGCGGCTTG
Organism: Bacillus subtilis; assembly: GCF_008764245.1. Classification (GTDB taxonomy): domain Bacteria; phylum Bacillota; class Bacilli; order Bacillales; family Bacillaceae_C; genus Lederbergia; species Lederbergia ruris. The sequence goes on along the minus strand of NZ_VTQV01000139.1, from coordinate 266 downwards.
CCTTACTTGGCCCCAATATCACCTCCATTTAAAGACTTGGCCAACGCTTTGTTTCGATTACCTTGGCCATGGCGAAACACTCGACCGGACATGTTGAAGACACGAGATTCTACAAGGCAAGGGGACAGGCATAAATGAGGAGATATAAAAGTATGGTTGCACTTTTCCTTCTTCTCACCCTTACCGGTTGCTGGAGCAGATATGAAGTGCAAAACATGAACTATGCTACGGCTGTTGGAATAGACTATGTCGATGGCCAATACACC
>NZ_VTQV01000138.1 GCF_008764245.1 Bacillus subtilis | reverse complement strand
CCAACAGGATGTTGGTCAGAACGGCGTTGCGACGTACAAGGATGTACTAGTGCAGACGAAGCGCCAGGACGGCGCGCCCTTAGCCGTTCAACCTTATGACCAAATTTTGTACGTCGCTAAACGGGCGCTTGCACTTTTCTAAAGAGCACAGCGACAAAGCGCAGCCTTGCCTCGGCTGCGCACTCTCACTCTTATATAACATGTTTGCACTTATTATATTATTCGTCGGCAGATTTATCTTCACCAATAACTTCCGGCTCAGTTTGAGTATCGGAAGGCTCTTCCACTTCTTCTTCTCTTGGTGGCTGTACAGTTGCAATCGTTTCTATCTCTTCATGATTAATCGTAATATTGTATTTATCCTTTATATCTCCCACTGTTAAAGTATCACCTATTTGTAAATCTGTGATATCCACTTCAAATACTTCTGGGATATTGTTTGGTGTTGCTGTTACACTTAATTCATATAAAATTTGTTGGGTGATGCCACCTTGCTTAGCTCCTTCCGCTTCACCAACTAGTTCAACACGTACAAGAGCATCAATTTCTTGCTTCATATCAACGGCTAGAAAATCGGCATGTAACACTTCATTTTTAATTGGATCTTGTTGATATTCATGAAGAATAACATTGACCTTATTTTCACCTAAATCTAGGGATATAACACCATTTCGCCCAACCTCACGCATCGTTTTAATAAAATCTATGCTGTTGACGAAGATTGGTGTATTTTCAACTCGGTAACCGTATACAACGGCTGGAATATCTCCCCGCTCGCGAATTTTTGTTAATTGTGAACGACGTCCGTGTTCACGACGATTTGCAGTTAAAACTGATTCCATAAATGACACGACCTCTCCCAATTATTCAAAATACTATATTCCTATCTATACCCTATCATAAAATAAATTAAACTTCAAAGTAAGCAGACTGGAGGTTCGAGTCAAGTATTTGTGGGCAGAAATTTCCGCCCTTTAATTTTGTAAGCACTCTCACACT
>NZ_VTQV01000137.1 GCF_008764245.1 Bacillus subtilis | reverse complement strand
ATAAAATGTACCCTATAGAGTAGACGTTTGAAAAAGCCAGTCTACCTGTAGGGTACTTTTTTGTATAATTAAGAAAAAATGGGGAATGGGGAAAATCTAGTATGAGTAACAAGATCTTTACAGAAAAAGAGATTAAGCAGCTTTCAAATAACCCTTATGTTAGATCAGTTAGTAAAAAAGGAATCACATATACAGATGAATTTAAGCGTAATTTTGTTGCGGAACATGAGACGGGAAAACTACCTAGTGAAATATTTGAATCCCATGGATTTGATGTAGAGGTACTCGGATCGGAACGAATTCATTCGGCAAGTAAGAGATGGCGTAATGCATATAAAAATAACGGTATAGAGGGTCTGCGTGATACTAGAAATGGAAATTCAGGAAGACCTAGTGAGAAGGAGCTCTCGTTAGAAGAAAAATACGAACGCTTAAAAGCTCAAAATAACTTATTAAAAGCAGAAAATGAGTTACTAAAAAAGCTCGAAATGGAAGAAAGGAGGCTAAAGAAGAAGAATTAAAAGTATCTTCAGAACAAAAATTCCTCCTTATTAAATCAGTAATTGTAAAATACAAACTCAAGAATATGGTGAGCTACTTGTGTACAATATCCGGTGTGTCCCGATCTGGGTATTATAATTATTTTTCGTTGAAGTCACAGAAGAGTAGAGAACAACGGGACAAGCAGGATGAACTCCTTAAAGAGACTATATTGAAAGCTTTTCATTTTAAGAGACGAAAAAAAGGAGCTCGTCAAATTAAAATGACTTTAAAAGGTCAATTTGATCTTAATTACAACTTAAAACGCATAAGAAGAATCATGAAAAAGTATGATATTATCTGCCCTATCAGAAAAGCTAATCCGTACCGAAGAATGGCAAAAGCTACGAAAGAACACAATGTATTACCCAACTTACTAAATCGACAATTTAAGCAGAATGTACCAGGAAAGGTATTGCTTACGGATATCACTTATTTATTTTATGGCAAAGGTAAGAAGGCTTATCTATCCACAATCAAA
>NZ_VTQV01000136.1 GCF_008764245.1 Bacillus subtilis | reverse complement strand
TACACTTTTTAAGTGTAAGCCCCAACGCCTTAATTTTATTTACTGGAGTTTTGTCCCAGCCTCGTTTTTTTCTTTTAAAATAGAGATAAAGCTAGAAAGGTTGATTTCCGCTGCGAGCGGACGCTTTCCGCAGGCACGGCTTCAGCCGCTTCCCTCGCTGCGCTCAGTCCAGGGTCTTCAGCTCGCGCTGTTCCCGCTGGAGTCGCCGCTCTCCGCTCCAATCAACGGTGTTTCCTATTAACTGAATGAGGTGATGGATATGCTGACGAAAAATCAAATTAATGAACGCGAACAGCTAGAAATGCTGACAATAGAGCAGTTGGTTCCTCAAGAGCATCTGGTGCGCAAACTGGATGCGGCTATTGATTTCTCCTTTATCTATCCATTAGTCGAAGATCTTTACTCAACCATTGGGAGACCCTGCATAGATCCTGTCGTACTGATCAAGATGACATTCATTCAGTATACCTTCGGCATCCGTTCCATGCGCCAGACAATCAAGGAACTTGAAACGAATGTGGCATATCGCTGGTTCCTTGGCTTTGGCTTTCATACAAAGGTTCTTCGCTTTTCCACGTTCGGAAAAAACTATGTGCGTCGATTTGCAGATACAGACCTATTCGAGCAGATCTTCTATAAAGTTCTAAACGAGGTGGCAAACCGTGGGCTTCTCAGCCCCGACCATGTCTTTATTGATTCGACCCATGTGAAAGCCAGCGCGAATAAAAGAAAGTTTAAGAAGAATGTTGTTCGGAAAGAGACGATTGAGCGTGTCTTTGCCGATGCAAAAGAAAAGCATGGCCTACGATGGACAACCCTTAGGAGACTTAAAAAAATGTCCATGCAGGCGATGCTGACTTTTGCTGCCTTACATCTTAAGAAGCTGGCCAGCTGGACATGGAAAACGCCAATTATGGCGTAATAGAAACGATAAGGAGAGCATTTATGGCTCTTTTTCATAGAATGATCCTGTATGAATAGCAAAAGAGGCTGGGACATAACTAGCCAAAAATAGTAAATAAAAAGGTTCCAAGCAATAAAAAATTTGC
>NZ_VTQV01000135.1 GCF_008764245.1 Bacillus subtilis | reverse complement strand
ATAGCCCTATAGGACATGCATAAAAGAAGTGCCATAACCTACATTTTTAGTTTGCCATAAACACTGTGAATACAGATAAGGAGCTTTTAGTAGCGATAAAGGTAGAAAATTTCAATCGTTTTCGATTAAAAACTATCGAGAAGACAGTAAAATCTGACCTAGAAAAAATATATCCGAATCATAAAGTCGTCGTTTCGTCGGATAAAAAAATGTTCTGGGAACTCGAAAAAATAGAACAAAGACTGCAAAAAAACAATACGAATAAGAAAAGCTTAAAAAAGGATTTGAAAAAACTTAAAAGTCTTATAAAGGAAAAAACGTAAAGAAAGAGGAAGGATCGAGCTATGTCAAATAATCAAAAGAAACAGCTAACCCCAGTCCAACAGGAATACCAAGAATTACAAAAACAACGTGAAATAAAAAGACCGGTTGTAACAAATTGTATAAAAGCCTTTCTAACAGGTGGTCTCATCTGTCTTATTGGTCAGCTTATTCAAGACTTTTACATCTATTATTTTGATTTCACAGAGCAAACGGCCGGAAATCCGACGGTAGGTACTTTAATTTTTATTACGATGCTTCTTACCGGTTTTGGAGTATATGATCGAATGGCCCAATTTGGGGGAGCAGGGACAGCTGTACCCGTAACTGGTTTTGGTAATGCGGTCATATCACCTGCCATTGAACATCGAACCGAAGGATTTGTACTGGGCGTAGGCGGCAATATGTTTAAACTAGCCGGTTCTGTCATTTTATTTGGTGTGTTTTCTGCTTTTGTCATTGCCTTAATTAAAACAATTTTAATCAGATGGGGTGGTTTATAATGCTTGCAGGTCATCGTACATGGGTTTTCGAACAAAAGCCTGTGATTATTTCCACTGGAACAGTAGGTGGACCATTTGAAGCAGATGGAGCTATATCGGAAGATTTTGATCTTCTTCATGCCGATTTATGGCTCGGACAGGATTCCTATGAAAAAGTAGTACCATTTTTTTATATAATATCATTAGTGTTGCATAAACAAAAAATAAATTTGTCAAGTGTTTCCGACTAAAATTTAGTCG
>NZ_VTQV01000134.1 GCF_008764245.1 Bacillus subtilis | reverse complement strand
CCTTGACTTAAATACAGCTTACGTCACGCATGTTTAGTTGCCATTGGCACTAAGCGCCTGATGTAAGTTAATGAATGAAGCCAAAGTAAGCCGAGTTCTAGCTGACAGTTCAGGAACCTTTGCCTCAACTGCCAACCTTTTCTTTTCAGAAAAGGATTTAAGAATTTCCCGAATAAAATATCTCGCTCCAATATTGTAGGAAGCGCTTAAATCAGAGTGATAGCTCTTACCATTTTTAAAGGTGGCAAGATCTTTTTTATTGTTCCGCACCACAAAACCAGACCCATCAAAAGCGAGGGCCGAAGTGTTTTTAGGACTCACTCTTCGAATCCGCATTCCTCGGTAATGGGCCATTTCTTCTACCTTGGATTGAATCGCTAATTTACACCAATGGTGTAGTTTGTGTCGTAACTTTTTCGCCCCAAAGACACCCTTGGGAAGTTTCATTTTTCCAAGGTACTCGAAAACAATGATGTCTGCTTGGTGTTTTTCTGCGAATCGAATGATTTCCACTGATGTGTTTGTTTTGATGTGATTTTGTAATCCGTTGATTCGCCTCCAATAGTTCGGCGCCTGGATATACCCAGAAGTGCGTTGCGCTTTCTTTAGTCTGTTCGTTAATGTTTTCATCCGGTCTTTTTCTATTGGTTGATTGATAAACTTTCTCCCAATGATAGTGCCATCTGAACGCATCGCTGAACAAACGGCAGAATGGGTTAACCCAAGGTCTACCGATACAATGATTTGTTCCTTTGTTTTTTTGTTGTTTAATGTAATATTTTTTTCGTAGGAGAAGTGAATGAAATACTTTTTTCCTTTTTTCACTAATGTAGGATTGTTTTCTTTCCAGTCTGAAATATTTCTCTTTTTAAAATTTTTATCGTTGATGGTTACATCGATCCAAACCCAATCATTCTTTAAGAAAACTTTTAATTTTACTTGATTGGTAGATGTTTTTTCATACATATTTGTTTTATAAAAAACCGGAAAAGCTTCGTGATCAATGGATAGAGTAGGTGGTTTCTTTTTAAATCTCTTGCCACCCGCAAGAGCGGTTGATTTTTCCTTTACCCAATTTTCCAGATTGGATTTGTAACTACT
>NZ_VTQV01000133.1 GCF_008764245.1 Bacillus subtilis | reverse complement strand
TGATGCTAGTATAGTTTCATGGACACATCTAAGTTAAATTTATACAATGACTTTTAAGGAGGATGTGTCCGATGAGTAAGAAAAATAATGGGAAACGGTATAACGATGATTTCCGAAAAATGATTGTTGATCTTTATCATTCTGGCAGTTCTGTTAAAGATTTAAGTAGCGAATATGGCATCTCTGAAGTATCTATTTATGCTTGGATTAAGAAGTTTTCTCCAATCGAATTAGAAGATGGTTCATCTGTAACTCCAGATGATTATGCAAAGCTCCAGAAACAACTTCTCCGTATACAGGAGGAAAATGAGATATTAAAAAAGGCTATGGCCATATTCGCTCGAAAGTAAGTGACTCAGAACTAACTGAATTTATTACAGAACATAAAGATGATTATTCCATTCGTACGATGTGCGAAACCCTTGATATACCTAAAAGTACTTACTACCAATCATTGAATAAAACAGAATCGAATCGTGACCGTGAGAACCGTGAATTCACAGAAAAGATTATCCAGATTCATGAAGAAAGTAAGAAACGATATGGTGCACCTAAGATACATGAAACCCTTGAAAAACAAGGTCACAAGATTAGCTTAAAACGAGTTCAACGCCTGATGAAAGTAGCTGATATCCGATCCATCATCGTTAAAAAGTTCCGTCCGACACCTAGTAAAGAAAAGGTGGAAGAACGAGAAAATATTATTAACAGAGACTTTTCTACGACTACGATCAACCAAAAGTGGGTTGGGGATATCACGTATATTCACACGCTTCGTGATGGTTGGTGTTACCTTGCATCTGTATTAGACCTGCATTCAAGAAAGGTTATTGGGTATTCATTTGGACGTTCGATGACGACTGAATTGGTAGAAAAGGCTTTAGAAAACGCTTATGTCACACAGAAACCCAATGATGGTGTCATCTTCCATTCCGATTTGGGTTCACAATATACAAGCGACTCCTTCGCAGAAAAGATTCAGGATTATAAGATGACACACTCCTTCAGTCACAAGGGAAGCCCTTATGACAATGCTTGTATCGAGTCTTTTCATGCGATTTTAAAGAAAGAAGAAGTAAATCACGTACAATACTTAGATTTTAACGCTGCGAGAGTAGA
>NZ_VTQV01000132.1 GCF_008764245.1 Bacillus subtilis | reverse complement strand
AGAACACCGTTTGAGAACAAACGGTGTATAAACTTATTCATCAATAGTATCTGGATCTGTTGCGTCGATAGGATCTTCAATTGATTCTTCTGTATCAGGGGTGACATTATGTTGATCAATAGTATCTGGATCTGTTGCGTCGATAGGATCTTCAATTGGTTCCTCTGTCCCTGGAGTTACATCCTCCGGTGGTGGATTATTATCGTCATCTCCATTATTACACCCTAATAACAAGAAAATTGAAAGAAAAAACGTTGATAAAAGTTTCATCCACTTAAGATTCATCTTATCGCCTCCCTTTCGATTGTTGTAAATTCTAAATTATTTTCTAGGTTGGTTAAAACCAACCTTTTGTCTCGCATAACTATTGTTGTTTTACCTTAAGTTTATTCTTCTTGAACACGTGTTTTTTTATTGTATTACATTACCTATATATGGATCTTGACTTTGCATGTAGTTAGAAAATTGCTGAACCGATTGTTGAATAGTTTGTGGAGTTTCTTTTTCCAAACCGTACCATCCGTTTTTAAACATTAAGTTATATAGATTGCGGTGACAGTCTTCTGTTTCTTGGGAAACAGACGCTATTGTACGATACAACGATTCATGGCTAGCTTCTTTTAATGCAGTCGAGTATGAGGAAGATATATATTTTTCCGTAGTTAAGGCATCGTTTAGAAAATCTCTATCGTTCATTTGCGGCGTCTTAGGGACTGGTGTTTCAGGATTTTTAATCCTGTTTGGAGTATTATTTTCCACTATAGTTTCCTCCTTATTGATTCATATTTTGTGAAGGTTGAGTTACATACTGTTGCATCTGTTGAAGCAGCTGTTGATAGTGTCGATCATGCATTTGTCCAGCTTGTTCAAGTGCTGCTCTTACTTCGGGATTTTGACATTGTTGAGCGAAAAAATGCATTTTCTTCATCGCAAGTAAATTCCAGCTTAACATATCGTTTACATAGAGATGATCCTTTGTTGACATTATTTCAGGCGGTTGTGTCATTAAAGCTTGTGCTTGTTGATTATTCATACCCGTCTGCATTTGTTGCATGATGTTTCCTCCTTGTTAACAATGTTGTAATCACTTTGGTAGATTGCCACACAGCGGTCAAAAATATGCAGGTATTTTAGA
>NZ_VTQV01000131.1 GCF_008764245.1 Bacillus subtilis | reverse complement strand
ATAAACCATGCTGGTTGATTTGATTCGTTTCCGAATTAACGCCACATTGACTCCCACTTCTTCCACAAATCCATCCTTTGGCCCCCGTACCGAAAGCATTCGCATCATCTGTACGTTCTTTCAAGCTGCGCGTAATATCTGCTGTTCTACTCATTTTAATTTGCAGGCCTTCATAATGGTTTTCCAAGAGATTTCGGATGCTATGGGAAATATTTAAGGTAATTTCTTTTTCCTGCATCCCATTGCCAATAGCTCCTGGGTCCATTCTCCCGTGACCAGGATCTAAATATAATTTAAACATTTTACACCACCTCGTACAAATAAAATATGATCGAAGAGTAACGGAGGTATAGGAATTCGTCTGAGATACATATAAAAATAGGTGATGATAGGCATTACATTTCATTGAATCAGATGATTTATTTTAAAGCTAAGAAATTTTCCAAATGCGAGACCATATGTATGAGCAGCAATTAATGTTCCATATTTTTCGTGGGTCAGGCAAACTCTTGTTCATCTAGACAGTAGGCTGATTGATTATTGATGCTTCTTTCTTAACAAAACACCTAAGTGATTCTCTGTGCATATACTGTATCATTACTACAGGATTATGATTAAATACAACTCAATCCATACATAAAATAATCAAGGAGAGGTTAATTTTGAAAATTCCAAAGACAGCCAAAGTTAGTATCCCCTTTCCATCCGTATGGGGGATTGATGCTTCTATTGCGGGGAGATCCATTATTAGAGGTATACTTACCATTGATTCCATTGTAGACAACAAAGTAGTAGGTACAGTTAATTTTCGTGGTATACCTATTCCGATTAATGGGTATTGGGACGAAAGCGCTAAACAAATAAGTTTCGATTCACCATATGCCTCCTTTTTTGGCAACTTGACAATAATTGATGAGACCGCTATAAGCATTCGGCATTTCATTTTAAGTGGACGGTTTATAATGAAACCTCCCTCTTTGCTGGCTGGTGAATACGGAAATTGGATTGCTACAACCTTTACAACCCGTTTGGGACCTCCCATATATACTAATGTTTTACCACCTGTTGGTGCCTTTTCAGTCTCAAGTATGCTCTTGGGACAGCAATTGTTTTAATTAGACCATGACTTTATAAAAACAACCTTC
>NZ_VTQV01000130.1 GCF_008764245.1 Bacillus subtilis | reverse complement strand
TGGAGCCAGACATCAATATCCACTTTTAGAATTTATCCACAAGCTAGAATTTTATAGTTTCCTGGTGTATGAAATAATGTAATTACCAAAAAGAAACATAAAAGATCCCCAGCGACTTCATGTAAGATTAAAGTACCTAACAGGGAACTCAATCTCATCACCCACTCACTAATAATAGGAGGTTGAAGTCGCATGGGGACTCATAAACAGTATCACATTCAAGGAAAAAAGGGAAGTTATTTTAGGGATCAATTGCGAGGGGTAGATTTGGAACAAGTTCTTATTGTCGCAATTGATGCAGCTAAACTTCATCAAAAAGCCTTGATATGTAATTACTTTGGCGATGTTATTGAGAAATCCTTTTTCTTTTCCGTTAATCATTCAGGTATAGATTTACTATGCGCTAAGATTGAAAAATCCGTAACGATGGTGAATGCTCAGCGTATATTTATAGGCGTTGAAGCTACTGGTCATTATTATGAAGATATTGTTCGTGAACTTGGTTCACGTGGTTATCGTGTAGATATCTTTAATGCCTATACGACCAAAGAAGAGAGAAATAGTGCCCTCAATTGGTGTAAAACGGACGATTTGGATCTTATTGCTCTGGCACATGCCATTAAAAATAATAAAGGGACTGAATCCACATTATTAGAAGGAAAGCAGCGACAACTACTAACCTTGACAAGAACGAGGAGAAAAGAAATTAATAGACGTTCCTCCCTACTGGTGGAGATTCGGACTTTAATGGACCATATTTGGCGTGAATTCCAAGGATATGCCATTGAGCAAAATGGGAAACGAAAGACCCAAAAAATCTTTAGTGATTTCTGGGGGAAATCTTCCCTGTTCTTTATGGAACACTATCCACACCCTTCAGATATTCTATCGCTAGGTGAACTGGGACTTAAGAGGTTGTCGAAAGAACACAATTTAAAATTGCGGGCCGCAACCATTCAAAGGCTTCTCTTTGCTGCTGAACAAGCCATTACTCGTTCTAAGGAAGAGCTAGCACCGGAGTTTCTTGTGTTAAAAATGAGACTCCAAGACCACAAAAAAATAAGCGAAAACATCAAGACATTGGAAAGAGAGATCGAAAAGATCCTTCTTCAAACAGATGGCAAACTTTTGCTTACTGTTCCAGGCATTGGCTTAGTTTCTGC
>NZ_VTQV01000012.1 GCF_008764245.1 Bacillus subtilis | reverse complement strand
TTCCGACTAAATTTTAGTCGGAAACACTTGACAAATTTATTTTTTGTTTATGCAACACTAATGATCTCTTTTATATTTTTAGTGAAACGACCAAAAGAAAGTTCATGATGATCTCCCTTAGGTTTTTTTACAAAAAAAACAATTAATAATAAAGAAAGGAGGCTTAGGATTGGGATAGCAAAAAAAGGCATAAACCAAATAATCCCGGCAATCAATGAACCTAATATCGGGCTTAGTACTTTCCCAAAAGTATTGGAGGTTTCAATTATTCCAAGGGAGGCACTTGCTTCCGCTTCTTCCTTACATATATCGCCAACTAAAGGTAAAACAATTGGAAAAGCGCCTGATGCCCCAATTCCTTGGAAGACTCTTCCTATAATAATCCAAGTAAAGGCAGATTTGAGTTGCCATGCTGCCCAACCACAAATAATTCCGCCAATCCCAGTTAAGATCAACGAAGGGATGATCACTACTTTCCGTCCGTATTTGTCGGAAAGAAAACCAGCAACTGGAATTAAAAAAATGGAAACGATAGAATACACCGTTATGATCAAGCTAGACTGAAATTTAGAAATATTGAGTTCCTTTTCCATTAAAGGGAGGATGGGAATTAACATTGAATTCCCTAATGTCATGATTAGTGGAATAGATGCAATCGCCATAATGGCTAACTTTTTATTGGGTTTCGCATTAGTGCTATTTAATTCTATTTGTTTGTTATTTGTCACCATCATTTTTTCCTTTCAATCATGATAATTTTACTATTAACTGATTTTCTCTTTTTATCCAGGTGAACCCATCTTTTTAAGAAAACAAAAATTCGGATAAACTGGATATAAATGTAAACAAGAAAAAAAGAAAAAATGACCAAACAAAATCATTGCATTTTTATGGAATAATAGTAAGATTGATATGGTTGAATTTTCTATTAAAACCCTAATCAACAAACTATTTTAGAACCTTCATAAATTAGACAAATTTCCTTTAAATTATGCAAATACAGTGCTAAAATAATGATAGGGTTTTATATTTTTAATGGATGATTTATTCAAAATAAATTGGTTGCAATCGTGGAGGCGTATCACAAATGAGTAAAAACTCTTCATATCAAGCGTCGCCCTGGCAGAAATTTTCAGGTCCGAATCTTGGTTATGTAATGGAAATTTACGATGAGTATGTCAATGATCCCAGTAGTATTGATCCTGAGCTAAAGACATTATTTGATCAATGGGGCGCACCCCAGGCAGTAGAAGCAAGCGGAACAACAAAAGGTCAGGTTGATGTTTCTTTTCAAATTCCGGAAAGCCCTGACATGTACAGTAAAATTGCTAGTGCTATTAAGCTTGCTGATAATATTCGTACATATGGGCATTTAGCTGCAGACATTAGGCCTTTAAACCTTCGGGATATTGATGCAAGATATATTGAACCATCTCAATTTAATTTAACGGAAGAAGATCTAAAAAATATCCCACCATCCTTAATTTCTCCGAATGCACCAGCGGATTTAAGAGATGGACTAGAGGCCATTAATCATTTGAAAAAAGTATATACAAAGAAAATTGCTTTTGAATACCATCATGTTCATGAGTTAGAAGAGAAAAATTGGCTTCAAGAGCAAATTGAATCTGAGAGTTTTTATCCTTCCCTTACAAAGGAAGAAAGAATCAAAGTATTCCACCGTCTTTCAGAAGTAGAAGGATTTGAAAAATTTATCCATCGGACATTTGTTGGTCAAAAACGTTTCTCTATTGAAGGATTAGATACACTCGTTCCTTTAATTGATAAAATTATTAATTCTACAGTGGAAACGGGAACGAAAACAATTAATATTGCAATGGCACATCGTGGACGACTAAATGTTCTGGCCCATGTCCTAGAAAAACCTTACAAATTAATATTCTCTGAATTCCAGCATGCACCGAATAAAGATTTGATCCCATCTGAAGGATCCATCGGGATTACATATGGTTGGACAGGAGATGTAAAATATCATCTTGGCGCTGATAAAAGAGTAAAACGAGGTGATACAACCCAAACTCGAATTACCCTTGCGAACAATCCTAGCCACTTAGAAGTCGTGGGGCCGGTTGTTGACGGTTACACTCGCGCTGCCCAAGAAGATCGAAGCCAACCTGGTATTCCACAACAAGATATGTCAAGTAGCTTAGCGATTTCTATTCATGGAGATGCCGCGTTTGCTGGAGAAGGAATTGTCCAAGAAACATTAAATATGGGACATCTAAAAGGCTATGATACGGGTGGAACCATTCACATTATTGCCAATAATATGATTGGATTTACAACAGAAAGTTCGGATTCAAGGTCGACAAAATATGCGTCTGATATTGCAAAAGGGTTTGAAATTCCAATTGTTCATGTGAATGCGGATGATCCAGAAGCTGTATTAGCGGCGGGTATTTTGGCTTATAAATATCGACAGAAGTTCCATAAAGACTTCGTCATTGATTTGATTGGTTATCGTCGTTATGGCCATAACGAAACGGATGAACCAATGGTGACAAATCCTGTAATGTACAATGTCGTAAATAACCATCCAACAGTAAAAGAAATTTATGCTGAACGTTTAATTGAAAAAGGGCTTCTCTCAAAAGAAGAAGTGAAAAAGATCGATGAAAAAATCTTTCAAACACTCCAAAGGGAGTATGATGGTGCGGCTAAAAGTACGGACGAACCAGATATCTCCATGAATCCACCTGAAAATGTTATGGCAGCTTTACAGGATGGACCAACAACAGTTTCGGAAGAAGATTTGAAAACCATCAATAATGCACTATTAGACTGGCCTAAGGATTTTCATGTTTTCCAAAAATTAAGCAGGATTTTAAAAAGAAGAGAAGCCGTTTTCTCTGGTAAGGGTAAAATTGATTGGGCGCATGCAGAATCCCTTGCGTTTGCCACCATTTTAAGAAATGGTACTCCAATTCGCTTTACTGGCCAGGATACACAAAGAGGGACATTTGCACAACGCCATCTTGTCTTACATGATGAGAAAACTGGAAAAGAGTTAATACCAATGCATCATATTCCTGATGCTCGAGCTTCTTTTGCCGTGTATAACAGTCCATTAACAGAAGCTGGCGTAGTTGGTTTTGAATACGGTTATAATGTTTTTGCTCCAGAAACCCTTGTACTGTGGGAAGCGCAATTTGGAGATTTTGCCAATATGGCACAGGTATATTTTGACCAATTTATTTCGTCAGGAAGAGCAAAATGGGGTCAAAAATCAGGACTGGTTTTACTTCTTCCTCATGGATATGAAGGACAAGGGCCTGAACATTCAAGCGGAAGAGTGGAAAGGTTTTTACAAAGTGCGGCGGAAAACAATTGGACGGTTGCTAATCTTTCAAGTGCTGCGCAATATTTCCATTTGCTTAGAAGACAAGCAGCTTCCCTTGGTAAAGAAAATGTGAAACCACTTGTGATTATGACACCGAAATATTTATTGCGACACCCACTGGCTTCTGTAGATATACAGGATCTCGTAAAAGGAAGCTTCCAAACCGTCATTGAACAAACTGGGCTTGGTCAAAAGAAAGAAGCTGTAGAAAGAATCGTTCTTTGTAGTGGGAAAATTAGTATTGATTTGGCCGAGCAATTGGAAAATGAGAAGAATTTAGATTGGCTTCATATTTTAAGAGTAGAAGAATTATATCCGTTCCCATCCGAAAGGATTAAAGAAATATTAGCCCAATATCCTAATGTTAAGGAACTTGTTTGGGTACAGGAAGAACCAAAGAATATGGGTGGATGGACACATGTTGATCCTTATTTGCGCAAGCTAGCTCCAACTGGCGTTGAGCTTAAATATACTGGTCGTAGAAGACGGTCTAGCCCATCTGAAGGAGATCCGACTGTTCATAAAAAAGAACAAAAGCGCATCATTAGAGAAGCATTAAACAGATTATAAATTATATAACACAAATGTATGGTAACCATTAGAGGAGGATTTCAAAGTGAATGAAATTAAAGTACCTGAATTAGCAGAATCGATTACGGAAGGTACAATCGCACAATGGTTGAAACAACCGGGCGATCATGTAGATAAGGGAGAATATATTGTAGAGCTTGAAACGGATAAGGTTAATCTTGAAGTCATTTCTGAAGAAGAAGGAATTGTAAAGGAATTAATAGCAGCAGAAGGGGATACCGTTCAGGTCGGTGAAGTGATTGCGATTGTCGAAGCCGGGGAAGGGAAAGCAGATAACAATGACGCTCCAGCAAATGAACAGGTAGAAGAAAAGCCGAAGGAAGAACAAACGGTAGAAGTTGCAACGGAAAAAGAGACTGAAGAGAAAAAAGAAAGAACAATCGCTTCTCCTGCGGCTCGAAAATTAGCTAGAGAAAAAGGCATTGATCTTTCACAAGTGCCAACTGTTGATCCAATGGGACGTGTTAGAAAACAAGATGTTTCGTTATATTCCAATCAGCCGAAACAAGAGGCGACGCCTGCACCAGCGCAAAGTCCTGCATCCCCTGCTGTTCCAGGAGATGAAAAGCCGGTTGAAAGAGTGCGTCTATCTAGACGTCGGCAAACAATTGCCAAGCGTCTGTTAGAAGTGAAACAAAATACAGCGATGCTGACTACCTTCAATGAAATTGATATGACAGCCGTTATGGATTTACGTAAACGTAAAAAAGATAATTTTGTAAAAGAACATGATGTTCGCTTAGGATTTATGTCCTTCTTTACAAAGGCTGTTGTAGCAGCTCTTAAAAAATATCCAGCTGTCAACTCTGAACTTGATGGTGATGAGTTAATCATGAAAAACTTCTATGATATTGGTGTTGCTGTTTCAACTGATGAAGGATTAGTTGTTCCTGTCATCCGTGATTGTGATCGTAAAAATTTTGCTGAAATCGAGGCAGATATTTTAGCTGTTGCGAATAAGGCAAGAGATAATAAATTAACCCTAAGTGATTTATCTGGTGGAACATTTACAATTACAAATGGTGGGGTGTTTGGTTCCCTTTTATCAACTCCTATTTTAAATGGTACACAAGTAGGGATTTTGGGAATGCATACCATTCAAACACGACCGGTTGCAATTGATGCTGAACGCATGGAAAATCGACCAATGATGTATGTAGCCTTGTCTTATGATCATAGAGTCATTGATGGAAAAGAAGCTGTAGGTTTCCTCGTAACCATCAAAAAACTGTTAGAAAATCCTGAAGATCTTCTTCTGGAAGGGTAATGATACGTATTTAGCAAAGGGCCGACATTTTGTCGGCCCTTTGTGTACAACTACTCATTGTCCAAATTAAAAGGCGTGCCAAATAGAATTGGCACGCTACTATATTTATAGATATATGGTTATATATATAAGTTAAGTTTTTAATCCACGTTTTTTAATTTCTGACTTCAGTAACCTAATCCATTCACTCTCATGGTTATTTTTCTTTGCATCTCGATAGGCAGCGACCAGCAGTTCATTACTCATAATTTTCATTGCTAGTAAAACCTCCTCGTGAAATTGGATTATTCAATTGTCATAACTTATTTTACCTTTTTTAGAACGAAAAGGAAAGGGGTTTGCTTAATTTGTTTCGAAATTAATGAAGCGCTTTATATAATGGATGTGTGAGACGTATCTTCAAAAAATTAACGCCATTAATCGAAAAAATGGATGGGTATGATGTAATCAGGCATATCCTGATTTTAAATTGAAACACACGACTTTTTTCATGATAGATAATTTTCTAAATCATCTTGCCTTTCTTATCAATTTTGCCCATAATCTAAGATAGAGAGTAAAACATAATAATTGGCACGGGGACTAGGAGGGAATAATATTGTTTGATGAAAGGAACGCATTAAAAACTAGACTAGAGCAAATGGACAATATGGAGAAAAAGATATTAGAAGATATACACAAAGAGAGAAGTTTTATTTTTAAACGGTTAAGAGAATTAGATGAACAGGATACAACGGAGCAGATAGACAATGAACAACATGAAAAAAGTAATCCAACAGGAAACCAACCGGATGATGTTAAAAGTACTTCGGTCCCTATACCAAGGAAAAGAAAAGGGCGACCTTCAAGAAGAAGTAAAACAACTAAATTAAGGGAAATTGCGATTGATATATTAAAGGAAGCAGACTCCCCTGTACGTGGAAAAGATTTAAAAGATAAAATTGAGGCTGCTGCTGGTTCACATATCGCGAATATGACAACATTTATGAATACAATCCGTGAATCAGATTACCATATTATCAAGGTAGGAAGAGGCCTTTATGTATATGATCAGGGACAACAGAAATACTCGAATCAGTAAAAACTTCATATTTACTTAGGCTTGCTTATGAGCAAGTCTTATTTATTTTTGTTAAAATAAATAGATGTGAGTTTTTATTATTTTAGAGAGGACATCATGCATGAATACATTATATTTACCACAGGCAATAGAGCGAGTCATTAAGGAGCGACATGAGAAGTTTTCGCAGCAAACGAACATAGATCAATATCAGATAACCCAATTTTTATCGGAGGATGATGAATTATTATCGGATGCCGTCATCTCTTTGGCATTAGGGAAAAATCTTTTGCTTAAAGGACCTACAGGGTCTGGCAAAACGAAGTTGGCGGAAAATTTATCACAAATCTTCAAGCAACCCATGCACAGTATTAATTGTTCTGTAGATTTGGACGCTGAAGCATTTTTAGGTTTTAAAACGATTAATGAAAAAGATGGAAAACAGATCATAGAATTTGTTCCTGGTCCAGTCGTTAAAGCGATGAAAAATGGCCATCTATTGTATGTCGATGAAATCAATATGGCAAAGCCGGAAACATTACCGATTTTAAACAGCATTCTAGATTATCGTCGATCTGTTTTTAACCCATTTACTGGGGAAACGATTCATGCCGAAAATGGCTTTGGCGTGATCGCGGCTATTAATGAAGGGTATATTGGAACGGTTCCTTTAAATGAGGCGTTAAAAAATAGATTTGTTGTTCTTGATGTTCCCTATATTCAAGGGGATATTTTAAAAACGGTTCTAAAGACAGAAAGTATTTTAAAGGACGAAGCGTTAATAGATAAGTATGTATTATTATCTGAGGATTTAATCACACAGGTGCGTAATGGACAAGTACCGGAAGAGGCAGCTTCGATTCGAGCTTTGATAGATACCTGTGACTTATCAGCCTATTTACCACCATTAAGAGCGATTCAACGTGGAATCGCCGATAAGTTTGAAGAAGAAAGAGAAAAAGCTGCCATCATGAATATTGCGTCTACGTTATTCGAAGTCTAGCTACAGCGCTTGTGCTCATTCTATAAGGGAGTGAAAAGAATGTATCGTTTCATCGATTTTAATGATGAAAAAATTGATTCACTACTCGTGATGGAATTGTCCGATCTTGCCAAAACACTTGTAAAAGATTCAGAATATGAGGTTGAACTACGTGTTCATTCGTATTTAGATACCGCGGACAAAAAAATATATGCCAGTCATTTCTGGAATCATCGTTCAGAAATTTATATGATTTCCGGGATGAAGAGTGATGTTTATTTACGAGCATTGGGGAATTACTATTTTACAGACCAAAAAGTAGTCCATAAATTTATAGATTGGTCGCAATCCACAAAGCTTCCTCGTTTTGCGAAGCAATTATTTGCACTTGCAGAGGATTTAAGATTAGAAGAAATTTGCAAAAGAAAAAGGCCAGGAATGAGAAGGGAATTTACTAATCGTAGGAAAGTTTATTTAGGTTTTTTTCAGAATCAGTGGAAAGTAAATATGGAAAGAAGTTTATTTACTGATGCCCTTTTTAATCTTGCTTATCTTGTATGGAATACGCAAACACCGCTTTTCGAAATACCGGGAATCCATGCTGATATCAATCCAGTTTTATCTCCGTATCGAAAAAATTTAGAATACTTGTTCGATGCTCGTTCAACGAATGATGTCGCTAAAAACTGTATGCAAATTGTGACGCTATTAGAAGATTTTGTAAAACGGGATTTATTAAATGATTATTTTCACCTTCATAATAGTGAAACGCAGGAGCAACCTATAAATTATCGAGATTTATTAAGAAAGGATAAGCTCATCAATGATGATCAATCGGAAGAGAAAGCGGCAGGAGATGAGGAGTTTTTTAAGGAAGAAATGAAAACCTGGCATCGTGAAACAAGTGAACCTGGGAAAAACTTTTTACAATTTGATCTTGATCAAGGTACACAAACAGACATCTTTACAAATGAAGCAAGGGAAGGAGAAGCTGGTGATCAAGCGCTAGCGATTGTAAAAGGAAAAGCAGGGAAGAGTCAATATAAGGATTATTCCGATATGGAAGATTTGGGAAGGAAAAATGATGGGGGTGATCCTGTTCATGCTCCATATGGATTGGAAAATCGGTATGCAGAGGCCATTTTTCTTTCGCCTTCCTTGCCAAAAAATGAAGAAATTAGTCAATATCAACTTTATAAAGGGTCGATGACTTTGTATCAAAAAAAGTTAAAACGGACAATTGATATGACTCTTGAACATAAAAAACAGCTTCCACGTACCCGATTACAAATAGGTCGTCTGAACAAAAATGTAATAGACTTTTTCACAGATGACCAAAAAAGACTGTTTTATAAAAAGACGGAAAAATCGACTAAGATCGATGCCGTTTTTAGTTTGCTAGTGGATTGTTCTGCTTCTATGCAAGATAAAATGGAGGAGACGAAGAAAGGCATTACTTTATTTCATGAGGCTTTAAAATCGGTTCGTGTACCTCATGAAATAACAGGCTTTTGGGAAAATGCCAATGATGCGACTCAAGAAAGGCAACCCAATTATTTTTCTCAGCCTATCACTTTTTCAAATTCACTAAAGAGGAAAACAGGCCCCGAAATTATGCAATTGAAAGCGGAGGAAGATAACCGCGATGGGTTTGCCATTCGAGTAATGACCGAAAGATTATTAAGTAGAGGCGAAAAACAAAAATTTCTAATCGTATTTTCTGATGGGGAACCAGCTGCTTTCGGATATGACCAAAATGGGATTATTGACACTCATATGGCCGTGATAGATGCTCGAAAAAAGGGAATCGAAGTGATCAATATCTATTTATCTGTAAATGGAGTGGGGGACGAACAACGTAAGGTTTTCCAAAATATTTATGGGGCTTACAGTTTAATTTCACCTTCAATCGAAACTTTGCCGGAACTACTCTTTCCATTATTAAAGAAATTGCTTCTTAAATCTTTAAATGAATAAAATCATTGGTTATATAAGAAAAGCGCAAGGCGCCCGCCTATCGGCGACAAGCAAATGTTCTGAACCAAAGAAAGGTGCTTTTTTGCCTTTCATTGGTTCAGGTTATTTGACCTCGAGCCGATGGCGCCTGGAGCTGGATCAAGCATTAGCCAAAATTTATACTTTCTTATCTTTTAAAAAAGCTATCCCGCTGTTAAAACAGCCTGGGGATAGCTTTATCTTCTATATCTTTCTCTTACTTTTACTTTTTTTGCTTGATCATGACTGGAAGTGCCTCCTTGTTGCTTCTTTTTTTTCCGTCGTCGCAAGGGAGACGTTAAAATTCGCAGAAGAGCAAAACACAATGCACCGCCTAAAAATTTAAAATCCAAGAAGACGACTCCTAAGAAAACAAACATAAAAATAAGAATAGTGAGAAGGGAGAATCCACCTTGGCCATATTCATATCCTTTCGCGGAAGCTCGCTTATCAAGCTCATATTTAATGGCGATTTCATTAAATAATTGGTTATATGTATTAGAAATGGCTACTTGAAAATTATCTTTTTCTAAAAAGGGAAGGGTATAGGCATCCAATATTTCCCCGATCCTTCCGGGAGGAAATGTTTCCTCCAACCCTTTACCAACTTCTATGTATATTTTTCGGTCTTGAACTGCCAGTAATAGCAAAATACCATTCTGTTTATCCTTATCCCCCAGCTTGTACTCGCGAAATGCTTTCTCTGCGTAATCCTGTACAGGTGTGTTTTGGAGGGAAGGAACGGTCAGCACACTTAGCTGTGCTCCAGTTTGTTCATCAAGATAAGTGCCAAGTTCTGCCATCTCTTTCTTTACCTTTTTCGGTAACAAATCAGCAAAATCTTGAATATAAATAACACCACTTGGCTTAGGTATATCTTCTGCTGAAACTTTTTGGAATGATAAAAAGACCAAAGGGATTAGCAGGATACCATAGATCCATTTCTTCATGATTACATTTCCTTTCATAATCAGATCTCTATTTTAGTGTTTACTAGATTAAGAAATAAGTCTATCCTTCTTTTCGACTAATTTCAATATGTATTAGAAATTTGCGTTTGCTTTTGAGATGCAAAATGATTGTTATTAGTGTTGTTTTTCAAAAAATGATAAACTTAAAATACAATCCATAAAGAACTATTCTTTTACATACTCAATTGAACATAAGAGTAGAGAGGAGATCAGAATCTTGGTAGAAAATAGAAAGCCCATTTGGATTAAAGAAGCAACAGAGATGGTCATGCATTTCAAAAAAAGAGGCTCTTTAGAAAAAGTATCCCTTGATGATTGTGACGGTCGATTTCTTGCGCAACCGTTAAAAGCTGATCATGATGTCCCGCCATTTAATCGTTCACCATACGATGGTTTCGCTTTAAGAGCAAGTGATACAATCGGGGCTTCCAGGGAAAATCCCCTTACATTTGAAGTAGTGGATGAAATAGGGGCCGGTTCAGTTAGTCATTATGAACTAGGTTCGATGGAAGCCATTCGTATTATGACTGGAGCTCAAATTCCTCAAAATGCTGATTGTGTCATTATGTTGGAACTTGTTCAAGAGAAAAAACATTCAAATGGGAGACAATATATCGTTCTGAAAAGACCTCTACAAAAGGGTGATAATATATCTTTTCAGGGAGAAGACGCGAAATTAGGAACTTCTTTAATCAAACAAGGGGAAAAAATTAATCCGGGTGTAAAAGCATTATTAGCAACTTTTGGTTATCCTGAAGTCCCTTGTGTCGAACCCCCATTGGTTGGAATCATAACAACCGGTAGTGAATTGTTACGACCAGAAGAGGACTTAGTCCCTGGGAAAATTCGTAACAGTAACGGTTATATGATTGAAGCCCAGATAGTGAGAGCTGGTGGGCTTTATAAACGATATGGATCTGTTTCTGATCAATTTAAAGATTTACTCTCGATCGTCAAAAAGGCAATGACAGAATGTGATATTGTGATCACAACGGGAGGGGTATCTGTTGGAGACTATGACTATATGCCAAAGGTCTATCAATCACTAGGGGCGGAACTTTTATTTAATAAGATTGCAATGAGACCAGGGAGTGTGACAAGCTGCGCCCAAAAAGATGGAAAACTTTTTTTCGGCCTTTCCGGAAACCCCTCTGCTTGCTATATTGGTTTTGAATTATATGTACGTCCATATATTCGTTATTGGCTTTATTCAAGTAAACCATATTTAAAGAAAATTACGGGGAAATTGAAAAGCGATTTTCCAAAGGCTAATCCATTCAGTCGATTTGTTAGATGTAAGCTTTCCATAGAAAATGGACATGTATATGCTAATCCAGTAGGGTTAGATAAGTCGGGTGTGGTAACATCATTAGCTTGGGCAGATTGTTTAGCCGTACTACCCGGAGGGACAAAAGGATTTGCAGTTGAAGACTCCGTTGAGATTTTAATGTTAGAGGACCAAGAAGGTAGTGAGGATCCATGGATCGAATCAAGATTTTCCAAATTGTAGGCTTTCAAAATAGCGGAAAAACAACCTTGATGGGAAAACTAATTGCGTATGGAAAAAAACAGGGCTTTCGAATCGGTACAATAAAACATCATGGCCATGGAGGACCACCTGAGGGAACCATTCAGCAAAAAGATAGCAAAAAACATCTAACCGCAGGGGCTATGATTTCTGCTGTTGAAGGAGATGGGATTTTACAATTAGCGACACAAAACTCTCTTTGGAATTTAAAGGAGATTGTTTCCATTTATCAGGCTTTCCCTATTGATCTTCTTCTCATTGAAGGATATAAAAAGGAAAACTTTTCAAAGTTTGTGTTAATCCGAAATGAAAATGATCTAGATCATTTAAAGGATTTATCCAACATAAAGGCCATTATTTCTTGGATACCTATTACTTCGCTTTCGAAAATACCTGTTTATTCCATTCATAACTGTGATGCTTTTGTGAAAGATTTCTTTTCCGGGTATTTATTCGAGGAATAATGAGCAAACCTGTCTTACTCTTGACTAGATGTTGATTTTTTGATTTAGAATCGGTAAAATAGGGATGTAAGAGTAAAGTGTATATATTCGGGAAACCGAAATCGAATCCTCCTAAACACGTTTATATCTTGCAAATATAACAGGATAGGTGGTATTTTTTGTGGAAAAAAATCCAAAGTTTAGAGTATTGTTGTACTATCAGTATGTAGAAATTGAAGAACCAGATGTATTTGCGAAAAGACATTTAAAGTTTTGTAAGAGCATTGGGTTAAAAGGGCGAATTTTAGTAGCTAGTGAGGGGATTAACGGAACCGTTTCTGGTACATGGGAACAAACAGAAACATATATGAATGAGATGAAAAAAGATCCGCGCTTTGAAACGATGGTCTTTAAAATAGATGAGTCTGATGGCCACGCCTTTAAAAAGATGCATGTTCGTCATCGCCCCGAACTTGTTACACTGCGTTTGGAAGATGATATAAACCCACATGAAATCACTGGAAAATATCTTGAACCAGCCGAATTTTACCAAGCGATGCAAGATGAAGAAACCATTGTGCTTGATGCTCGCAATGACTATGAATATGATCTTGGTCATTTTAGAGGTGCTATCCGTCCTGATATTCAAACATTCCGTGAGTTGCCTGATTGGGTTCGGGAAAATAAAGAAAAACTGGAAGGAAAAAAAATCCTTACCTATTGCACAGGCGGGATCCGTTGTGAGAAATTTTCCGGATGGCTTAAGAAGGAAGGCTTTGAAGATGTTGCCCAACTACACGGTGGTATTGTGACCTATGGAAAGGATCCTGAGGTTCAAGGGGAACTTTGGGATGGTCAATGTTATGTATTTGATGAGAGGATTTCTGTTCCAGTTAATCAAAAAGAACATGTCATTGTTGGACGTGACTATTTTGACGGCACTCCATGTGAACGTTATGTAAACTGTGCAAACCCTGAATGTAATAAACAAATTTTGTGTTCGGAAGAGAATGAACATAAATATATGAGAAGTTGCACTGACGAATGCCGCGTTCATCCAAGAAATTTATATATTCAAGAACATAATCTCAGTGAAGATGAAGTAAAAGAAAGAATAGAAAATCTAAAACATGATTTAGAACCAAGTGTTTAATCGTATTTGAACTAAAACAGCGTTGCTATTGTTAAAGCAACGCTGTTTTTTTATGATTAAGGAAATTATAAAATTGTCGTCTGTGGATATGTTGCAATTTTGACTTTCGTCGTCTAGCTCCAGGCGCCATCGGCTCAGGTTATTTGCTTGTCGCCGATAGGCGGGCGCCTTACGCTTTTGTTATTCCCATTTTTTTCATAGCATGGGTTGCCATAAGGATCACATAATATAAACGTTCCAAAAAAGATTGAGGGGGCTAAGGATTATGACTGTTATTACAAAAGTGCAACAAACATTAACCGGATTGAAAACAGCACAGGCAAGTTTTGAAGGATTTGCTTTAGATACCGACAATCAACAAGCAAAACAACTTTACAAAACATGCGCTCAGCAAACTCAGTCTATCATTGATACACTGGAACCGCGTGTTCAAGAAATTTTGCAGGAAGAACCGCAATATAACCAATAATTAAAAAGGAACAGAGTAGCACTCTGTTCCTCCTAATACTAGGAGGATAAGAACATGACTGTCTTTGCTAATGTGAAAGGAACATTTGCATCTGCAAAAGCCATTCAAGCGGAATTTAGTCGTCTAGCCGAAATAACTTCCGATGAAGAAGCGAAAAGAGTTTTTCACGAATGCATGGAGGATATGAATTCCGTGATTCTTGATTTACATCACCGTATTGAATTTATGAAAGCCGAAGAACAGCAATACCGAAATTCGTAAAGGAGGAACATGAAGTGGATATTCCTAATTGGCTTGAAATCATCCTTCGTTCTTCATCTATGGTCCTTATCTTATTTTTATTAACAAAATGGTTAGGAAAAAAACAATTATCGCATCTATCCTTTTTTGAATATATAGTTGGAATTACAGTTGGTAGTATAGCTGCAGAAATCTCCTCAGGATTAGAAACCCATTTCATGAACGGGGTGTACAGTCTTTTAGTGTGGACAGCCATTCCTTTTATAGCAGGGATTATTGGCCTAAAAAACAAAAAAGTTCGTAATTTTATAGAAGGTTCATCCACTGTTGTCATAAAAAATGGGAAAATCCAAGAGGAAAACCTATCGAAGGAACAGTATACGGTTGATGAATTATTACAACTCTTAAGAAAAAAGAATGCCTTTCAGGTTGCGGATGTGGAATTTGCTGTTTTGGAATCGAATGGGGATTTAAATGTGATGTTAAAAAAAGATAAGCAACCGATTACCCCCGCTGATCTTCAATTAGAAGTTGCTCCAGAAAAAATGCCTCAGGCTGTCATCATGGAGGGAAAAATCATCGATGGTGGCTTATCATCAAGAGGACTAAGCAGAGCATGGCTTGACACCGAGTTAGAAAAATTGGGTGTAACCCTTGATAATGTTTATTTAGGTCAAGTGGATACATATGGTCAATTAACTGTGGATATATATGATGATAAGAAACAAATACCCGAAACAAAACCAAGGCAATCCCTTTTAACATCTTTGAAAAAGTGCCAAGCTGATTTAGAGTCATTCTCACTTGAAACGGATTCACAAGAAGCAAAACAAATGTACAAAAAAAATGCGGATAAACTACAATCAATCATAGAGAAGTCAGAATATCTTCTTATCCAAAAATACTCTTAATCCATAGGAGGCCTGATCATGGGGTGATTTGGTTTATTGATCTTAATGGCGTATAATAAAATTATTAATGTGAAAGGGGATCTTGCCATGGCTTACAGAAGGGGACCTAAGGAACCAATCCCGGAGAAAGAAACAGTTGTTTGGTCATGTACGAATGAAGAATGCTCATGTTGGATGAGGGATGCCTTTTCTAATGATGAAAAAACGATTTGCCCTATTTGTAAATCAGTAATGGAAAAAGAAATAAGAGTATTACCTGTTATCAGTTAATGTAAAAAAAGGGGATTGTCTTTCTAAAAAGGACAGTCCTTTTCTCTTTTTTTTACCATAATGAAGAGGCTTTTTTTATTTAAATTTGTAGAATGTCTAATCCTTTTACATAAAATGTGATTTTGGGGGAATATCAATTAGTAGGAAATCGAAGGAGGAATAATTGATGAAGCAGAGTAATAACAGCAATAGAGCATTTCCGACATCCCCAGAATCATGGTGGATTCGTTCCACAGAAGTGCATAAATTCCCAACCCTTGAGGAGGATTTAAAGGTAGAAACAGCTATAATTGGCGGCGGAATTACAGGAATAACCACAGCTTATTTGTTAGCGAAAGAGGGGCTGCAAGTTGCTTTATTTGAAGCGGATTCCTTATTTAATGGAACAACGGGGCATACGACAGCAAAGATTACGGCTCAACATGGTTTAATTTATAATGAATTGATCCAGCACTTTGGTGAAGATAAAGCAAGATTGTATTATCAAGCTAACCAAAATGCGAAAGAGCATATGGAAGAATGGATAAAGGAACATAATATTGAATGCGATTTTCAAAAGGAAGATGCCTTTATATATACCAATGCGGACGACTATATTGGCAAAATAAAGAAAGAAGCAGCTGCCTATGAAAAACTAGGGATTGAAGGCGGATTAACAGAGAAAATCCCAATCGATTTGCCACATAAAAGCGCGATCGTTATGAAAAATCAGGCTCATTTTCATCCCCTTCATTACTTAGCTAAGATGGTCGAGCAATTGGAAAAGCTTGGTGTACAAATATATGAAAACTCGGTTGCTTCTCAAATGGAGGAGGGGACTCCACCAACCATCCGTTTTAAAAATGGAAAACGAGTTGAGGCAGACTATGTTATTTCCGCTTCTCACTTTCCTTTCCACGATAATCGCGGATATTTTTCGCGCCTTTACCCAGAGCGCTCCTACGTGATTGCAGCAAAACCGGTAAAGCCAGTTATTAAAGGGATGTATATTAATGTTGAACAGCCGACCCGTTCGATTCGACCCGTTACAATAGAAGGGGAACGAATGTTGTTGTTTGGTGGGGACGGCCATAAAGCTGGACAAGGTGGAAAAGAATTAGAACATTATCAGGCATTAGAGAAATTTGCACAGGAACATTTCAACATTGGGGAAATCGCCTACAGATGGTCCACACAAGACCTCGTCACCCCAGATAAAGTTCCGTATATTGGTGAACTATCTGAAGGGAGTAAGGTTTTTGTTGCAACTGGTTTTCGTAAATGGGGAATGACAAACAGTCATGTTGCAGCACAATTAATCAGGGATTTGATTATTGATAAGAGAAATCCTTATAAAGAATTATATACACCTGCAAGATTTAAGGCAGATCCAGGCATAAAGAAATTTGTCAAAGAAAATTTGAATGTGGCCTCCCACCTAATTGGTGGTAAGCTAGAAACTCCCGATAAAGAAATAAAAGATATAAAAGAAGGGGAAGGAGCAGCGATCTCCATCAAAGGGAAGAGAGCAGGTGCCTATAAAAATGAAAAAGGACAACTTTTTGTTGTGGATACAACCTGCACACATATGGGCTGTGAAGTGAATTGGAATAGCGGTGACCGAACGTGGGATTGTCCATGCCATGGTTCACGCTTCACTTATAAAGGAGAAGTATTAGAAGGACCGGCCGAAAAACCTTTAAAGTTACTCAATGATGATCAAATTGATTACACGACTTCTTAAAAGGCCAGTCCCTTACTGCATGCTGTCAG
Organism: Bacillus subtilis; assembly: GCF_008764245.1. Taxonomy (GTDB): domain Bacteria; phylum Bacillota; class Bacilli; order Bacillales; family Bacillaceae_C; genus Lederbergia; species Lederbergia ruris. Next base: position 72,554 of record NZ_VTQV01000012.1, on the reverse strand, counting down.
CACGGTAAGGGACTGGCAATAAATCTTATTTTATCCCCCAATGTTTTTGTATAAATTCGTCTCGACCTGATTTTTCTCTATCTGCTAAATAGTCTGCTTCGTTTTTTTTATAAAAATCTTGGTGGTAGTCTTCGGCGGGATAAAATGTTGCTACTGGCTTAATCTCAGTGATGATCGGTTTATTGAATTTGCCACTAGCAGCCAATTTCTCTTTAGATTTTTCAGCAGCTATTCTTTGTGACTCGCTATGGTAAAATATGACTGTACGATAGGAATCTCCACGGTCATGAAATTGTCCACCTGCATCTGTTGGATCAATTTGTTGCCAATAAATTTCAAGTAATTTCTCATACGGCATTATTTGTGGATCAAAAGTAATTTGCACAACCTCATAATGACCGGATTTGCCCGTTTTAACATCCTCGTAAGTTGGATTAACGAGTGTTCCTCCTGAATAGCCAGAAACAATACGTTCTACCCCGTCCCACTGATCGAAAGGTTTAACCATGCACCAAAAACATCCACCTGCAAATGTTGCTTTTTCAAATTTTTCCATTGTATAAATCCCTTCAAAATAAATTTTTATTTAATCATATTTCTTGAAAATCTTCTACCAACATCCCATATTTTATTAAAATTTTGAAAAGTCAGCTTGAGCAGATGACATTTATTTGAATTTAATTTAAGATAGGTAGTGAAAATATATTTAGGTATGCGAATGATCTGGGGGAATCCAAATGGAGAAAGTGATTTCATATTTAAAGCCTTATCGTTGGGCTATGTTCATGGCGTGGGTGCTGATGCTTGTGGAATTAGCTGTAGAACTATGGCATCCCATGTTTATGGCCAATATTATTGATGAAGGGATATTAAAACAAGATCTAAATGCTGTCATGAAATGGGGAGGAATTATGATTGGCATGTCCTTGCTTGGGTTTATTGCGGGGATCACGAATTCCTTTTTTTCCGCTCATGCAAGCCAAGGGGTTGGCTTTGATGTCCGTGCTGCCGTATTTAAAAAGGTGCAATCGTTTTCATTTAATAATTTAGCTCAATTTCAAACATCTTCCCTTATCACCCGTCTCACAAATGATATTACACAAATCCAGAATACATTGTTTATGAGTTTACGGGTTGCCTTGCGAACTCCTTTGCTTATCATAGGTGGGGTCACAATGGCATTTTTTGTTAATATCAAGTTAGCACTTATTTTAATTGTTCCCATTCCTGTTCTTGTGGTCTTACTTTTTTGGATGATGAGAAAAACAGGTAAGTTATTTCGCTTAGTACAAGATAAGTTGGATAGAGTAAATAATGTGATGCAAGAAAATTTAACGTCCATGCGTTTGATCAAAGCGTTTATTAGAAAAGATTTTGAAGAAAAACGTTTTGGTACTGCTAATGAAGATTTAAGAAAGCACACGGTTAAAACATTGAGACTTGTGGAATTGCTTGGACCGCTCCTATTATTGATTATGAATCTAGCTATTTTATTCATATTATGGTTTGCAGCAGCAGATGTCCATCAAGCAAAAATCAATGTGGGGGAAGTTGTCGCAATCGTCAATTACGGTTTTCGAATTACGATGGCTCTATCGATGTTATCGTGGATCATTATGGCTTTTTCCCGTGGAAAAGCATCTTCGGGGCGGATTAATGAGATCCTTCAGACTTCAGTAGATTTGGAAGATAATGCATCAGCTTTATCTGATAAAAGGATCCGGGCTGGAAAAGTAAAATTCCAGAATGTAAGCTTTAAGTACCCTGGAACAGACAATTTCGTACTTCGTAATATATCTTTCACAGCAAATCCTGGTGAAACCATTGCTGTAATGGGAGCAACAGGAGCAGGAAAATCAGCTCTATTCCAACTAATACCCAGACTTTATGATGTGAATGAAGGATTTATAGAGATTGATGATTTTGATATAAGGAATATGACCTTAACCTCACTTAGAAAACAAATTGGTTTTGTGCCACAAGAATCTATATTATTTACGGGCTCTGTTGAAAGTAATATTGCTTGGGGGAAAGAAGATGCATCGCACGAAGAAATGATAAAAAGTACAAAGGATGCGCAAATACACGAAACGATTCAAAGATTACCTAAAGGATATCAAACGAAAGTGGGACAGAAGGGGGTTAATTTATCCGGGGGACAAAAACAAAGACTTTCCATTGCTAGAGCTCTTGTTCGCACTCCCAAACTATTATTTTTAGATGATAGTACGAGTGCGCTCGATATGAAAACAGAGGCAAAGCTATTGGAAGCATTGGAAAAATACGATTCTACCATTTTCATTATTACACAAAAAATCACAACAGCGATGAAAACGGACCAAATTCTTTTATTAGATGAAGGGGAATTAGTAGCGTGTGGGACCCATGAGGAATTAATGAAGAGTTCCGCCCTTTATCAAAAGATCTATACATCCCAATTTACTAAAGGGGGGTTGGCAGATGTCCAATAAAAGAAGAATGGGGCAGCCGCTGGAGGTTGAAAAAGCGAAGAATTGGAGAAAAACGTTAATTCGGATTTGGCAATACCTCGATGTGTATCGGGGCCAATTATTTCTTGTATTGTTCACCGTTTTAGCAAGTTCTGGTCTTGGCCTATTAGGACCTTATTTAATTGGCAAAACCATCGATAAATATATTGCCGAAAATAACGGAAATACTTTCATCTTTATACTTGTTATGATTGCTTGCGTCTATTTTTTCTTTTCCCTCACTAGCTTTATGCAAAGCTATTGGATGATTGGAATTGGTCAAAAAACAGTTTTTACGATGAGGAAACAGCTTTTTAATCAATTACACAAACTACCGATTAAGTTTTTTGATAAACGTCAACATGGAGAATTAATGAGCAGATTGACGAATGATATTGACAATGTTAGTCAAACGTTAAATACGTCCGTTATTCAGCTTTCCTCTAGTGTCATGACTCTCGTAGGAACCATTACAGTCATGTTGATCTTAAGTCCTTTACTTACTCTTATTACAATGTTTGTTGTTCCGATCATGTATTTTGGAATGAAATGGATCACTAATCGTACAGGAAGGCTTTTTAAGGAACAGCAGAAGCATCTTGGCGATTTAAATGGATTTATTCAAGAAACCATTGCTGGGCAAACGATCGTGAAAACTTTTTCTCAAGAGGAAAAAATCATAGCTGATTTTACGGAAAAAAATGAACGGTTAAGAGATGCTGGCTATTGGGCTCAAGTATATTCTGGATTTATTCCAAAGCTAATGAATATGCTGAATAATTTAAACTTTGCAGTGATTGCTGGTGCAGGTGGGATCTTGGCTCTTAAAGGCTATGTAAGTATCGGTACGATCGTTGTCTTTACAGAGTACTCTCGTCAGTTCACACGGCCATTGAACGAACTAGCTAATCAATTCAATACATTGCTTTCGGCTGTAGCTGGTGCGGAAAGAGTGTTTGAAATATTAGATGAACAAGAAGAAAAGGACAGCGAATCTAGTCGCAAAATTGATTATATTGAGGGAGAGATAGAATTTACAGATGTGTCCTTCTCTTATGACCAAGAGGGGCAAGAACAAACCATTAAACATATAAGTTTTCGGGTTAAACCGGGTGAAACGCTTGCCCTTGTAGGACCAACAGGAGCGGGGAAAACAACGATTATTAATCTGCTCGCCCGTTTTTATGAAACGAGTAGTGGAGAAATATTGATCGATGGGATGGATATTCAAACAATCCAAAGAAATAATTTACGAAGTCATATGGGATTTGTTTTACAAGATGCCTATCTTTTCCAAGGTACTATCCGGGAAAATATTCGCTATGGAAAACTTGATGCATCCGATAAGGAAGTGGAAGAGGCAGCAAAAATTGCGAATGCCCATTCTTTTATAATGAAATTACCAAACCAATATGATACGCTTCTCAAACAAGATGGTAGTGGCATTAGCCAAGGACAAAGACAACTTTTATCGATTGCAAGAGCGATGCTTTCTAATCCTTCTTTACTTATTTTAGATGAAGCGACAAGTAATATTGATACGATTACAGAAATGAAAATCCAAGAAGCACTTTTTCGGTTGATGGAAGGAAGAACGAGTGTTGTCATTGCACATCGACTGAATACAATTCAAAATGCTGATCAAATTTTAGTTCTAGATCAAGGGAAATTAATTGAAAAAGGAACACATACTTCACTGCTTGAACAACGTGGCTTCTATTATGACTTATTTCATAGTCAGATCCACGAAGGAGTTGGGTCGTAAAAAAGAGATAGTTCTCGAAAAAGAAGGGTGGATTTACTGAAATGGAAGCAGGAATTTCATTTACAAATGACATAATTCCTATATTAAGAGTTTTTGATGTTCAAAAGCTAAAGGAGTTTTATGTAGACTTTTTAGGTTTCAATGTAGATTGGCAGCACCAATTTGAAGAAAATTCTCCTTTGTACATGCAAGTATCTCAACAGAACTGCATCCTTCATTTGTCTGAACACCATGGGGATGCCTCACCAGGATCTACTATCAGGATAAAGGTACAGCAGATCCTTACATTACATCAAAATCTTTTAGCTAAAAACTATAAATATGCACGCCCTGGATTAGAAGAAACACCATGGGGGACAACAGAAATCACCGTCCATGATCCCTTTGGAAATAAACTTATCTTTTATGAAGGAAACTAATCCCTGGAACCAGATCCCTTGTTAGCCGTGCAGGGGTTTGAAGAGGAATGGTAATGCCACCGTATATGCGGTTAGCGAAGGACTGGACATATTGTTGTATATATTATAATGGGTATAAAAATATGAATGAAGGAGAGCAATATTTACTCTTCTTGTCACCGGAACAGGACGGCTTATACGCGATTCGAGGTGTAACCCAGGGAAAAGTTCCCGTAAAAGATGGAGAAGTTCAAGTCTATCAAGAGAATGATACCGATGATTCAGAAGAGTTTCTAAGTGAAATATTCCAAGAGGCACGGGCGAAATATATCCATGGAAATTAAAAGGGATTCCTTTCACGTGTAGACAAAGCGGATTTCACTTTGTCTACATTTTTTTACTTCTGACAAATCTACGGGCGTTTGAGAATATGGGTTAACGATATTCAAGGTTTACATAAATAACTCTTAAATAAAGAATATAAATATGCTCGGCCTGGATTAATCTACTCCTAAGAATGATGGAAATCACAATCTGGAAATAAAGTCATTTTTCATGAAAAATTTAATCTATGCCATTTCTTCATAGCACTTGCCGAAACAGCTAGTGAACCCTATAATAATCCATATTAGGGTTTTAAATAAGGGGGGAATATAAATTGCCTATAAATATACCAAGGAAAATGCCAGCTAGGGAAATATTAGAGGAAGAAAAAATATTTATTATGGATGAAGACAGAGCCGTTACGCAAGATATCCGTCCATTAAATATTTTAATATTGAATTTGATGCCAGAAAAACAAAAAACCGAAGTTCAGCTATTACGCTTATTAGGAAATACTCCTTTACAAGTCAATGTATCTTTTTTACATATGGCTACGCATCAATCGAAAACGGTGAGCAAAACACATTTAGACGAATTTTATACAACATTCTCTGAAGTGGAAAACAAATATTTCGATGGAATGATTATTACAGGGGCTCCTGTTGAACATTTGCCTTTTCAAGAAGTGACATATTGGGAAGAGTTAAAAGAGATCATGGAGTGGACAAAAAGTCGCGTTACGTCCACTATGCATATTTGTTGGGGGGCACAAGCAGCCTTATATTACCATTATGGCATCGACAAATACGAATTAAAGGAAAAATGTTCAGGGATTTATGAACATGAATTGCTGTATCCCAAATTAAAATTGGTACGGGGATTTGATGACGTATTTCTAGCGCCACACTCGCGCAATACAAGTGTAAGCCAGTTAGAAATTGAAGAACATCCGGAATTATTACTTGTTTCAAACGGGGAAGCAGGCCCCTTTATGATCATGTCGAAAGACGAGAAAAATATTATGCTAACAGGGCATTTAGAATACGATGCTACAACATTAGCCGAAGAATATGAAAGGGATTTAAATAAAGGAATTTCAATCCAACCACCAGAAAACTATTTCCCAAATAACGATCATACAAAAAAGCCTCTTCACGCATGGCGTTCACATAGCTATTTGCTTTTTTCAAATTGGCTAAACTACTATGTTTATCAGGAAACTCCATATGAATGGAAATGATTATACGGGTGTCTTTCACAGAAGAGACATCCGTATGATCTATATAAAAGGGAATGGGATGGTAGAGGAGTTCATACTAACAAAATAACCATGTTTAAACTGAACTTTGAAACTTGATCAAGTTTTTTCAAATTGCTTCCGCCAAAACCATTTGTAGAAAGGTTGTTTCCTTTTCTGAACCTTAGTATTATAATAACTACATGTAATTTTTGAAAAGAGGTATTGATAGTGAAACAATCGATTTACGGTTTAACGATCGATCAACTAACGGAATGGTTACTGGAACAAGGACAGAAAAAGTATCGTGCTGAACAAATATGGGATTGGTTATATCGAAAAAGAGTGACGAACTTTTCCGATATGAAAAATATTAATAAAGAATGCTTACAATTATTGGAAGAGCATTTTACCATACAAACGTTGAAGCAATCGGTTAAACAGGAATCTGCAGATGGGACAATTAAGTTTTTGTTTGAGATGCAAGATGGAAATTTAATCGAAACAGTTTTAATGAGTTTTCCTTATGGGCTGTCTGTTTGTGTCACAACACAGGTTGGATGTAATATTGGCTGTAGCTTCTGTGCTAGCGGGTTGCTTCGGAAAAATAGGGATTTAAACAGCGGCGAAATTGTTGAACAAATCATGAAAGTGCAACAGCATCTTGATGAAAAAGGAAACGATGAACGAGTTAGCCATATTGTTGTGATGGGAATTGGAGAACCATTCGATAATTATCATAATCTTATGAGCTTCCTACGCGTGGTCAATCATCCAAAAGGACTAGCCATTGGCGCGAGACATATTACGGTCTCAACAAGTGGTCTCGCCCATAAAATCCGTGACTTCGCTGATGAAAACTTACAGGTGAATTTAGCTTTATCGCTTCATGCGCCAAATGATGAGTTAAGAACGCAAATTATGAAGATCAACAAAGCATTCCCGATTGAAAAATTAATGGCTGCTTTAGACTACTATTTGGAACGAAATAATCGTAGGGTGACAATTGAATATATTTTATTAAAGGATGTAAATGATCATGTCGAAGAAGCTAAGCAACTTGCAAAATTACTTCAAGACAAACGTCATTTAACCTATGTAAATCTTATTCCTTATAATCCAGTCAATGAACATATTCAATATGAAAGAAGCGAGCATAAAGACATTATGGCCTTCTATGATACATTAAAGAAAAATGGCATTCAATGCGGCGTTCGGCATGAGCAAGGGGCTGATATCGACGCGGCTTGTGGTCAGTTAAGAAGTAAACAAATAAAGAAAAACCAAGCCCGTGCAATTTAATTGGTAATACGTTATTGCCATCCATCGCTACTCTCCAAAAGATTGTAAAATCGAATAAGCAGCATAGATTGTGTGTTTAACACGCTCATTACATCAAGCAAGTGGAAATCGTTCACTTGCTTTTTATTTTCTCTATAGCAATAAATGATTGCTCTTACATTTACAGCAACTGGCACATTTACTGTTGAATTTTCATAGCATGTGAATTAAAACAGAAGCGGATAACCCACGTTACATTATTCCCTTATTTATACCATGTTATTTCCATAAAACCAAGTAAAATGATAAGTTTAAAAATAAATTCAAAAAATTATTGACAATCACTCTTTCACCCTGTAATATGAATGACAACTTTAATATTTAAAAATAATTATGCTGATTAGTCAACTAAAGGCATCTTTATAAATTGGTCTCGATCAGTTTGTAAAGATGCCTTTTTTAAAATGACTAATTCTATGAGTACTAGCTTTGGGAGAGTGTAACAATGAATATAATCTGGCATGAATCAGAAGTGTCAAAGGAAAATCGGCAACAATTAAAACATCATAAAAGTGCGATCATTTGGTTTACTGGACTATCAGGAGCAGGCAAATCAACGATTTCATCAGCTTTGGAAAAGGAATTATTTAAAAAGAGCATCCACACTTATCGGTTAGATGGCGATAATATTCGGCATGGATTAAACAAAGATCTAGGATTTAAGCAGGAAGATCGAAAGGAAAATATTAGGAGAATTGGTGAAGTATCGAAATTACTAGTCGATGCTGGATTGCTCACTTTAACGGCTTTTATTTCTCCTTATCGAGCAGATCGTGATCAAGTTCGGGAAATGGTTGAAGCGGATGAAATGATAGAAGTCTATGTAAAAGCAACTTTAGAAACATGTGAAGCAAGGGATCCAAAAGGATTATATCAGAAAGCTCGAAACGGGGAAATTAAAGATTTTACCGGTATAGATGCTCCGTATGAAGAACCAATAAACCCGGAAATTATTCTCGATACGAATCAATTAGATATTACAGAATCAGTTACGCTCATTATGGAATATTTAGAAAACAAAGGATATATAGGATGTGAGAGTGAAAGGTAAAGCTTTGTGATTAATTCACACTTAACCTATAGGAAAAATGATATAGTTGCTACTTGCTGACTATGAAAATAGAGGCAATGATTTCAAATATCACTTTCTATTTAAAATTTAATGGAGGTGAGATTGTGACAAAATTATTGACTTACGAAACGTGGGCAGAGCCAACAGATGAGTTTGTTGTGGACGCTCAATATAAAGGAGCACTCAATGTCTTAAACTGGGCCTATGAGATGTATGATGAACAACTTATTTACTCTTGCAGTTTCGGAATTGAAGGAATTGTTCTAATTGATCTGATTTCAAAGGTTAACCCGACAGCTAAAATTGTATTTTTGGATACGGAGCTCCATTTTCCAGAAACGTATGAGCTAATTAAAACGGTAAAACAAAAGTATCCTGGTCTCCGGATCGAAATGATTAAACCAGACCTATCTGTAGAAGAGCAGGCAGAACAATTTGGAGATGAACTATGGAAAAGACAACCTGATCGTTGTTGTTATATGCGAAAAGTTCTTCCACTAAGGAAAACATTATCAAAATCGACCGCTTGGTTATCTGGACTAAGGAGGGAACAATCACCAACTAGGAAAAATACAAATTTTATCAATAAGGATGAAACTTTCCAATCGATAAAAATTTGTCCGCTTATTCATTGGTCATGGAAAGATATTTGGAATTATGTGAAAGAACATCAATTACAGTATAATCCACTTCATGATCAAGGATATCCAAGTATTGGTTGCTGGCCATGCACAATACAAGGGGATATGGAAACAGGTTCAAGATCAGGGCGTTGGGCGAATCAAGGGAAAACGGAGTGTGGTTTACATCTGGGAAATAATAAGACCATATAAATCTATGTTGCAGGAGGATATCAAAATGAGTTTAAGTCAACCACATGGTGGAAAATTGATCGATCGTTGGGAGCCATCATACGATTTTTCTAACATTGAACAATCAATTGAATTAGATGATACAGCTTTAAGTGATTTGGAGTTAATAGGTGTGGGAGCCTATAGTCCTCTAAGTGGTTTTCTAAATGAGCAGGACTATCATTCTGTCTTAACGGACATGAGGTTATTAACAGGAGAACCATGGTCCATTCCGATTACACTACCAACAACAGAACATAACGCCCAAGACATTCACATCGGTCAGTTCGTAAAGCTTGAGAAAGACAATATTGTTTATGGGGTTATTCAAGTAGCAGATATCTATCAACCAGATAAAGAGAAAGAAGCTGAGCTTGTCTATCAAACCGTTGATCATGAACATCCTGGCGTAAAGAAACTTTTTGAACGAGATGCCATTTATATAGGTGGAGAAATCACGCTTATTAAGCGAAGTGAAAAGGGCATATTCTCCGATTATCTTTATGATCCAGCAGAAACACGTCAGAAATTTCGTGAACTAGGTTGGAACACCGTAGTCGGTTTTCAAACAAGAAATCCTGTTCATCGTGCACATGAATATATTCAGAAGACAGCCTTAGAAATTGTTGATGGGCTCTTTTTACAACCACTTGTTGGGCAAACGAAACAGGATGATATCCCAGCAGATGTTCGTTTGGAAAGTTATCAAGTATTACTAGATCAGTATTATTCAAAAGATCATGTATTTTTGGGTGTATTTTCTGCAGCCATGAGATATGCAGGACCTCGGGAAGCTGTGTTCCATGCGATGGTAAGGAAAAATTTTGGCTGTACACATTTTATTGTTGGCCGTGATCATGCCGGAGTTGGCAATTATTATGGTACTTATGATGCGCAAAAAATATTTAGTCGTTTTTCAAAAGAGGAATTAGGCATTACTTTATTATTTTTTGAACACAGCTTTTTCTGTAATAAATGTGGAAGCATGGCAACTTCCAAAACATGTCCACATGATGCAAGTTTTCATGAAATCCTTTCTGGAACAAAAGTAAGAGAAAAACTAAGAAATGGAGAATCACTTCCACCCACATTTAGCCGTCCGGAAGTTGTTGATATCTTAATTTCTGGTCTCCGAGAAAAAGTGGGTTAAACAAGTGAATGTAAGAGAAGGTGGATAGCATGTATTTTCATCCCCATCTTATAGTTCAGCTTGACAAAAGGTCTTTCTGAAAAGGGAAAAGGAGGTTCAGTCTATTATGGGGAAGGTTTTTATTGTCGGAGCAGGTCCGGGAGATCTAGACCTGATCACCGTCAAAGGACTCAATTGTATCAAGTGCGCAGATGTTATTTTGTATGATCGCCTAATCAATAAAGAACTTCTTCTGCACGCAAAAAAAGGTGCTGAACTGATTTTTGTAGGTAAAATTCCCGGATTTCATCAAAATAAACAAGAAATAATCAATCAACAACTTGTTGAATATGCAAAAAGAGGGAAAATTGTCACTCGCTTAAAAGGAGGAGATCCTTTTATTTTTGGTCGAGGGGCGGAAGAAGCACAAACTTTGGCTGAACACGGAATCCCATTTGAAATTGTTCCAGGAATCACTTCTGGAATCGCGGCCCCCGCTTATGCAGGAATCCCTGTCACCCATCGTGATTTTAGCTCTAGTTTTGCCATTATCACTGGTCATACAAAGCCAGGTAATGATGATACGATACAATGGAAAAATCTAGCCCTTGGAGTAGATACACTCGTTATTTATATGGGCGTTCGCCAATTACCTAATATTAGTAATCAATTAATCAAGGCTGGGCGCTCTCCTCATACACCAGTAGCGATGATTTATTGGGGTACAACCAATGTACAAAAAACAATAACTGGAACACTTGAGACAATAGAGGATATAGCAGCTAGTGAAAAAATGAAGAATCCAAGTATGATTATTATCGGCGAAGTAGTTCGTTTACGTGAAAATATTCAATGGTTCGAACAAACTCTAGAACCTTATGATCCATTACCAGTCATTGGGTGAAAAGGAGGAGGATTGGATGTCGATGCAAGCTGTCCTCTATATTGGCCACGGCAGTCGTTCAAGAGAAGGGGTAGAGGAAGCTATCCAGTTTATCGACCAATGCCGTAGAAATATAAATTTGAAGATCCAAGAACTTTGTTTCCTAGAACTTGCAAAACCTAGTATAACGGAAGGAATTGAAAGCTGTGTCAAAAAAGGGGCAACCCGTATTGCAGTTGTTCCTATCCTTCTTTTAACAGCTGTTCATGCAAAAAAGGATATCCCATATGAATTGGAACAAGCAAAAAGTAAATACCCTCAAATTGAATTCATTTATGGGTCTCCCATAGGTATTCATCCAAAATTAATAGATTGCCTATTTGATCGATTAACAGAACGAGCAAGTGAGAATTTTGAAGATGCAAAGATCCTCGTGGTTGGGAGAGGAAGCAGCGACCCAGATGTCAAACGCGATCTCACTGAAATTGCACGTCAATTTGAAAAAAAGTACGCATTACCTAAAGTTCATATTTGTTTTCTTTATGGGGCAAGTCCGACTTTTGATGAGGCACTATGGGATCTAATAAAGGGAGAAAAGAAACAAATATATATCCTACCTTATTTATTATTTAGTGGATTATTAATGAATGGGATAAAACGGAAAATCGAAGAAGCAAACGATGGATCGAAACAAATCATTCTATGTGAAACATTAGGACATCATTCAGCTGTACCTAAAATTCTCTCAGAGCGTATCGATGAATTGCTTCACTATAAAGAGAAGCAGTGGGTGATTTAGTATGCCTCCCTATCCGATCATGCTTCAGTTGTCAGGTAAGCAAGCTGTTGTCATTGGCGGTGGTACTGTTGCCTTGCGGAAAGTGATTCATTTGCTAGAAGCGAATGCTAAAGTAACAGTCGTCAGCCCTGCTCTTGATCCCAAGCTCTATACCTATTATCAAGTAGGGAAAATCCATTGGATTAAGCGGGAATTTCAGCCCTTAGATTTAGCGAATGCCTTTATCGTGATCGCGGCCACTAATCAAAAGGAAGTGAATCAAAGAGTCAGCAAGTGTGTGTCCGAAGGGCAATTACTGAATGTCGTCGATCAACAAGACTTGGGGAATTTCCATGTGCCGGCAAAATTATCAAGAGGAGATTTGACGATTACTGTATCGACAAATGGCACCAGTCCTTATCTTGCTAAAACGATCCGCAATGAGATCGGTAAAATGTATGGCCAGTCAATGGAAGAATATCTTGATTTCCTGTCACGTGCTCGGCAAACAGTAAAAGATCATGTAACAGATATAGAGCAACGAAAAAAGTTATTAAAAGAAATCACACACAAAGATTATCGAAACTCGGCGGAAAAGAAAAAAGATTTTTTAGAGAAAGTGAGTGAATCCAATGAGTAAACAAAAGGAAAATTTTGAAAAGGCGATTGAGGTTGTGAAAGAATATCTCAATACGATGAAGTATGGATCTATAACATTAGTTGTACAAGATCAACATGTGGTTCAAATTGAAAAAAATGAAAAAGTTCGCTTGAAATAATTGGCGGCTGATTAAACATTTGATTTTTAAAGTGTGAGGTGGATGTTTTTGCAACTTCAAGCAATCAATAGTCCTTTTAGTCAAGAGCAAATTGAGGTGCTGAATCAAATTCTCCCGACCTTAACAGAAGGGCAGCAATTATGGTTAAGTGGATATTTAACGGCATATTATGGAAATACGGCGTTAGATATGAAGCCGGGGGCAGCAACTCAGAATCAAACTAACACCAAAGAAGTGACTGTCCTTTATGGTTCCCAAACAGGAAATTGTCAAAGATTGGCAGGAGAGCTATCGGAAACATTGGGCAGCCAAGGATATAAAGTCACCCTTTCTTCCATGAACGAATTTAAATCAACCCAGTTAAAAAAGCTCTCCTATTTATTTCTTATTGTCAGTACCCATGGGGAGGGGGATCCCCCGGACAATGCCATCTCTTTTTACGAGTATTTATTTAGTCGAAGAGCACCGAAATTAGATGATTTATCCTTTTCAGTCCTTTCGCTTGGAGATAGCTCATACGAGTTTTTCTGTGAAACAGGCAAAAAAATCGATCAACGATTGGAAGAATTAGGTGCGAAAAGAGTAACACCAAGGGTCGATTGTGATTTAGATTTTGATGACCCAGCAGCTGAGTGGCTAGGTACAGTTGTAAAATATTTAAATGAAACAGGAGAGGGGACATCAGGTTCATCCCAGTCCCTAAGCTCTATATCCGTTTTGCCTAACAGTGGATCAACCTATTCACGTCGGAACCCTTTCAAGGCAGAAGTATTAGAAAATATCAACCTAAATGGCCGGGGATCGAATAAAGAAACACGGCATCTTGAATTATCGATCGAAGGATCTGGTTTTACTTTTAAACCGGGAGATAGCTTAGGGATATTCCCAGAAAATAACCCCGAACTAGTGGACCTTATTATAAACGAGATGGGATGGGACCAGGATGAACTAGTTCCATTCAACAAACAAGGAGAGACATGTTCCCTTCATGAAGCATTAAAACACCATTATGAATTGACAGTCTTAACGAAACCGTTACTTGAGAAATTATCGCAAATTCATCCTAACGAAAGATTAACTGAACTACTACAATCGGAAAATAAACAGAAGCTTCAAACGTATATGGAAGGGCGAGATCTCGTTGATGTCATTCGCGATTTTGCGCCATGGGATCTACAAGCTGCCCAATTTATTGCCATTCTAAGAAAATTACCAGCCCGTTTATACTCCATTGCTAGTAGTTACGAAGCCAATCCAGAGGAAGTACATCTTACGATTGGAGCAGTTCGATATGAAGCACATGAGCGAACTCGCCATGGAGTTTGTTCGATCCAGTGTGCGGAACGTGTCCTTCCTGGTGATTATTTGCCTGTCTATGTTCATGAAAACCCTAATTTCCATTTACCTGAAGATCCAAGTGCTCCGATTATCATGATTGGTCCTGGGACAGGGATCGCCCCCTTTAGATCGTTTTTGGAGGAAAGAGAAGCAGTTGAAGCTCCAGGAAAAAGTTGGTTATTCTTTGGAGATCAGCATTACGTGACAGATTTTCTCTATCAAATCGATTGGCAAAGATGGCTAAAAATGGGGGTTCTTACTAGGATGGATATCGCTTTTTCTCGTGATACGGAAGAAAAAGTCTATGTGCAGCATCGCATGCTGGAAAAAAAGCAAGAACTATATAAATGGCTAAGAGAAGGAGCTTATCTATATATTTGTGGAGACGAGAAACATATGGCTCACGATGTTCATACGACACTTCTGATGATTTTAGAGGAGGAAGGTGGGATGACTTCTGAAGAAGCAAATGAATATCTCACCCAATTGCTAAGGGAAAAACGATATCAGCGAGATGTATATTAAAAAATTGAAGGGAGAGAGGATCACTTGACTAAGAAGCATTTCCCATCTACACAAGATGGACCACCTAGTGATGTGGAACGGATAAAAATCGAAAGTAATTATTTACGAGGATCACTTGCTGAAACGCTAAAAGATGAGATGAGTGCAGGAATTCCTGATGATGATAATCGTTTAATGAAATTTCATGGAAGTTACTTACAAGATGACCGAGATCTTCGAATTGAACGACAGAAACAAAAATTAGAGCCAGCTTATCAATTTATGGTTCGAGTTAGGGCTGCTGGAGGAGTCGTATCAGCCCAACAATGGCTTGTAATGGATGAATTAGCAAATAAATATGCCAATGGCAGTCTGAAACTAACGACAAGACAATCCTTTCAAATGCATGGGATCTTAAAGTGGAATATGAAAAAGGCTTTTAAAGAAATTAATGAAGCGTTATTAGAAACTCTTGCCGCTTGTGGAGATGTCAATCGAAATGTCATGTGTAGTCCAAATCCATATGCCTCAGAAGTTCATATGAAAGTATACGAATGGGCAAAAAAATTAAGTCAATATCTTTCACCGCAAACAAAGGCTTATCATGAAATATGGCTGGATAATGAAAAAGTCGTCGATACTTCAAAGGATTCTGATGAAGTTGAACCGATATATGGTCCTACGTATTTACCACGAAAGTTTAAAATTGGCATTGCTGTTCCGCCATCTAATGATGTTGACGTCTACTCGCAAGACCTTGGATTTATTGCTATTGTAGAGAACAAGCAACTTCAAGGTTTTAATGTGAGTGTTGGTGGAGGAATGGGCTCCACCCACGGGGATAAAGAAACTTATCCGCAAATAGGGAGAATAATTGGCTTCTGTAAGCCAGATCAAGTGATTGATGTAGCAGAAAAAATTGTCACCATTCAGCGAGATTACGGGAATCGATCTGTTCGGAAAAATGCACGGTTCAAATACACAATTGATAAACGAGGAATCCCTTGGCTTTTAGAGGAGCTGCATTCACGACTTGGCTGGGAGTTGCAACCAGCAAGATTCTTTCAGTTTGATCATAACCGGGATCGTTATGGCTGGGTAAAAGGACTGAATGACCAATGGCATTTTACTTTCTTTATCCAAAATGGAAGAATTAAAGACTGGGAACATTATAAACTAATGACAGGCTTAAGGGAAATAGCGAAAGTTCATCCAGGAGATTTTCGTTTGACTCCTAATCAAAACTTAATCATTGGAAATATACCAGAAACTTTAAAACCACAAATAGAAGCATTGATTCAACAATATGGTTTGACCGACGGCGAGCAATATACCGGTTTACGCAGAAACTCAATGGCTTGTGTTGCTTTTCCAACCTGCGGCCTTGCAATGGCCGAATCAGAACGTTATTTACCTTCCTTACTTGATAAAATTGATTTGATATTAGATGAGGCAGGTCTTCGCGAGGAAGAAATCGTCATTCGCATGTCCGGCTGCCCTAACGGTTGTTCGAGGCCAGCATTAGCGGAAATTGGCTTTGTAGGAAAAGCCCCCGGAAAATATAATGTTTATTTAGGCGGCGGTTTTACCGGAGATCGTTTAAATAAACTTTATCGTGAAAATATTGGAGAGAAAGAAATATTAAGCGAATTAGAGCCGATTATCCATCATTTTGCGAAAGAACGAAAAGAACAGGAACGATTTGGCGACTTCGTCATTCGTTCAGGATATGTAAAAGAGGTTCATTCAGGCTTGGATTTTCATGATTAATAAATAGCTAAATAAAAATTTTAAAAATAAATTAAATTCCCTCTTGTTTTTTAACCTAATTAAGCCTATAATATTAGTATAGTTAATTTTTAATCCTTAACGAATTGTGAAACAAAAAATTGAATAATGATTTCATTCTTATCAAGAGAGGTCGAGGGAATGGCCCGTAGACGCCTCAGCAACCACCATTTTTATGGAAAGGTGCTAAATCCAGCAAGTTGGAGACAACTTGAAAGATAAGAAGAATCCTTTTCATTAAAAGGGCCTTCTTCTTGTCGGAGTAGGCTCTTTTTGTATGGAGAATAGCCCAAGAAGATGTGGCTATGCGATAAAAGAGCCTCACTCCAAAAAATTTTAAATAATAGTTTGAGGAGGGTCGTTTATTGGGATTATTAGAACGTCTCAAAACGGATATTTTAATTGGGGATGGCGCCGCAGGGACTCTTTTATATTCGTATGGCATTGATCGTTGTTTTGATCAATTAAACCTTACACATCCTGATGAAGTATTGCGGATACATAATGCCTATGTTGAAGCTGGAGCTGATGTGATTCAAACGAATACATATGGCGCCAATTATTTGAAACTATCGAGATATGGATTGGAAGAGGAAGTGAGCAAAATTAACAGAGCTGCCGTCCGTCTTGCGAAAAAGGCAGCAGGGGAAGTGGCCTTTGTACTAGGAACAATTGGCGGCATTCATGGGGCAGGTCTTCACGCTAGTGTAACAGAGGAAATAAAACGCGGTTTTCGAGAACAGTTATATGCATTGCTACTCGAAGGAGTAGATGGACTTATCTTAGAGACGTATTATGATTTAGAAGAATTAACGACCGTCTTAAAAATGGCTCGTGATGAGACGAATTTACCGATCATAGCCAATGTCACGATGCATGAACCTGGCGTGCTTCAGAATGGTACACCACTTGAAGAAGCTTTAAAACAGCTCGATACTTTAGGGGCTGATGTCGTTGGCATCAATTGCCGTCTCGGTCCTTATCATATGGTGCGAGCCTTAGAGTCTGTTCCACTTTCGAAGACAGCTTTTTTAGCGGCCTATCCAAATGCAAGTTTGCCAGAATATGAAGATGGTAAATTTACGTACAAAACCGAGCCGAATTACTTCATAGAATTTGTTCGACGTTTCCGCGATCAGGGAGTGCGTTTAATCGGAGGCTGTTGTGGAACAACCCCAGAGCATATCCAAGCATTGGTAAAAGGACGCCAATATTTAGTACCGATTGAAGAGAAGCAGATCATCAAACAAAAGCCGATTTTTATTAGAGAGCGACATCTTGAAAAGGAACCATCTCTTTTCGAGAAAATTCAGGTCGATCGCTCTATTATTGTAGAATTAGATACACCTAAACACCTGGATACAGATCCCTTTTTCAAGGGAGCACAAGCCTTAAAAGAAGCTGGAGTAGATGGATTAACTTTAGCAGATAACTCCCTTGCTTCACCAAGAATATGTAATGCGACAATGGCATCTCTTGTTAAAAAGAAGGTTGGATTAAGCTCACTGGTTCATATTACTTGTCGGGATCGAAATTTAATCGGATTACAATCACATCTTATGGGTCTGCATACGGCTGGAATTCGTGATATATTGGCTATCACAGGTGATCCGACTAAAATTGGAGATTTCCCTGGCGCAACATCTGTCTATGATGCAACATCTTTTGAATTGATTAAACTGATCAAACAATTTAATGAGGGGATTTCCTTTTCTGGGAAGTCTTTAAAGCAGAGAACCCAATTCCATGTTGCGGCAGCGTTTAATCCGAATGTTCGTAATCTTGGGAAATCAGTTGAGCGCATGGAGAAAAAAGTAAAGTATGGAGCTGATTATTTTTTAACCCAACCGATATTTTCTCAGGAAAAAATCTTGGAAGTTGGAGAGGCAACCAAACAGATAACTGCTCCGATTTATGTCGGCATTATGCCGCTCGTATCAGCAAGAAATGCAGAATTTTTGCACAACGAAGTCCCAGGCATCAAACTTCCGGATGATATAAGAGAAAGAATGGCCAAAACAGAAGGGGATCCTATGCAAGCTAAGCAAGAAGGACTCGCTATTGCCAAAGAATTAATCGACGTCGCATTTGATTATTTTAAAGGTTTCTACTTAATTACACCCTTTATCCAATATGAATTATCGGTTGAATTAGCGACTTATATTCTAGAAAAAACGAAAAGCAATCAAAAGAAACAAATACTACAATGAAAAACGGGAGGAATATCACATGACACAAGTAATTTCATCTAATATTGGTTATCCAAGAATCGGGGAACAGCGTGAATGGAAAAAGGCATTAGAAAAGTATTGGAATGGGAGTCTTTCTCAACAAGAATTATTAGCGACCACGAAAGAAGTCCGTTTGAATGGTTTGAGAAAACAGAAGGAATTGGGGATCGATTTAATTCCCGTAGGAGATTTTTCCCTTTATGATCATGTGTTGGATACAGCGCTTATGTTCGGGATTGTTCCAGAACGTTTTCAAAATAATGGTTTATCCGCCTCTTCATTAGACACATACTTTGCGATTGCTAGAGGAACAAAGGAAGCATATGCTTCTGAAATGACAAAATGGTTTAATACGAATTATCACTATATCGTACCTGAATTTGATCATGCGAAACCGATATTAGTAGAAAATCGTCCACTCACTTTTTATAGAGAAGCAAAAGAGGAATTAGGGATTGAAGGGAAACCTGTCATACTAGGACCAATCTCCTTTTTGAAACTTGGAAAAGGATATAAAGAAACTGAATTCACATCCCTATTAGAAAAGTTTCTTCCACTATATATTCAAATTTTAAAAGAGTTAGAATCGGACGGGGTAGAATGGGTGCAAATAGATGAACCGATTTTAGTGACAGAACTTTCAGGTGAAGAGATCCCTATCATCAAACAAACCTATCAAACGATTGCAGAGGCAGTGCCAAGCCTAAAGCTTGTATTACAAACATATTTTGAGTCGATCCATCATTATGAAGAGTTGATTCATCTCCCTGTTGCAGGTTTTGGACTTGATTTTGTCCACGGGGATGCATTGGAAGTCATACGCCAATTTGGTTTTCCGCAGGATAAAGTGTTATTTGCTGGTATCATTGATGGAAGGAATGTTTGGCGAAAAGATTTAGAACAAACATGGGGCATATTAGAAATCATTCAGCAAATTGTCGAACAAGACCGGATCATAATTCAGCCATCATGCTCGTTGCTACATGTTCCTATAACGAAAGAGCTAGAACACACATTAGATCCTATTATTAAGGCTGGTTTGTCGTTTGCAGATGAAAAATTAAAAGAAATTGCCATACTGGCAGACGGATTAACATTCGGAAAAACTAAAATCAGTAAAGAAGTAAACGAAAGTACAGAAGCAATTCAAGGATTAAATCAGTCTAATTATCGTCGGAAATCGGAGAATGGTGTTGACTTGCAAGAAGTTCAAGCGGAACGGCAATCTCCATTCTCACAAAGAATTTTGGAACAACAGGAAGCACTACAACTTCCTTTATTACCAACAACTACAATCGGCAGCTTACCACAAACAGCCGAGGTTCGGAAACAAAGATTACGCTGGAGAAAAGGCGACTTATCTACTCAAGAGTACGAGCAATTTATTAACAAAGAAATAAAAAAATGGATTGAGATTCAAGAAGAGATTGGTCTTGATGTTTTGGTACATGGGGAATTTGAACGTACAGACATGGTAGAATATTTTGGCGAAAAGTTAAATGGTTTTCAAGTGACAAAATATGGTTGGGTGCAGTCCTATGGATCACGTTGTGTCAAACCTCCATTAATTTTCGGAGATGTTTCCTTCGATCATCCAATGACTGTCAAAGAAAGCGTCTATGCACAATCATTGACAGATAAGCATGTAAAAGGAATGCTAACAGGTCCTGTTACGATTTTGAATTGGTCATTTGTGCGTGATGATATTTCTGAATTTGATGTGCTAAATCAGATTGCTATTGCCCTGCGTAAGGAAATTGAGGAACTGGAAGCGAATAATATTACAATCATTCAGGTGGATGAACCAGCCTTGCGTGAGGGACTCCCATTAAAGAGAATAAATTGGGAAGCTTACCTAAACCACGCTGTTCATGCTTTTAAACTAGCGACAGCAACAGTGAAGAACAGTACGCAAATTCATACCCATATGTGCTACTCTAGTTTTGGCGATATCTATGATGCTATCGATCGCTTAGACGCAGACGTGATTTCGATTGAAACATCAAGGAGCCACGGGGAATTGATTTCGACATTTGAAGAAAATACGTATAATAAGGAAATTGGCTTGGGAGTTTACGATATTCATAGTCCACGTGTACCTGCTAAAGAAGAATTAAAAGAAAATATTTATCGAGCACTCGCCACTATTCCAGTGAAACAATTTTGGATTAACCCTGACTGTGGGTTAAAAACAAGAAAAGAAGAAGAAACGATTGCCGCTCTAAAAGTCATGGTTGAGGTTGCACAGGAAATAAGAGAGGAACAGCTTCAAACAGTAAAAAATAACTAAATTGGAAAAAAACTTCACTTAAATTAAAACCCGAGAATGTCATTTCATTCTTGGGTTTTATTTTTGCGGGATTTTACAAAGATTAAAGGTCTTATAACTCTATTTTCGAAAAAGGCAAAAGCAGTTTCACACCTCGTCGATTTTTCGGAAGCCACTTCATATCTAAAAGAAGATGACTGGCATAAGCTCCTGCACAAACAAACATCAATCCATCCACCAAGATTTCCTTTTCCATATAATAGCCAAGAATTGAAAAATAGCAAAGACCTAAAAGCGAATGGGTCAGGGAACGATGGGATAAAAATGAGGCAACCCCTATGTAGATCCCCAACATCATCATCCATATACTTTCATGATAAAGGCTCAGAACTCCAACAAGTGCACCTGTTATGATTAACATCCTTTTTTGTTTAATTATTTGAGAGGGAAGGATAAGCAGGGCACTCCCCAATAATATCCCTTGCCATTTAGACCAATATGTTTGTGGACCAATGGAACTGGACAAAATAAAATATAAACCTATTATACTTAGAACAGTGATGACCCATTTTTTATTAAGGGAAATTTTTTTAGCTAAAACGCCTTTTACATCTAAATCAGGCACTAGTCCGACAAAGCCTCCCAATAAGGTAAAAGAAGCCGTTGTAACCCAATCTACATTTGTATATTGAGCAACCCCAAAACCGGTCAGACAACCTGCGATAAAATGTGTTTTTCCATCCATTTCTTAGATCCTTTCCATTGATGTCTTCCTAATTATAGCAAAAACGATCACTTGTTTGTTAGAAAGAATGTTCAAAAAGTAGGAGCAAATGGATGAACAAAGGATAAACGGTTAAGCTTTGGATCAAAGGCTAAATACGCGCCGTCCTGGCGCAACGCCTTTGTGACCTGCGTCTGGCGGCCTCTATAATGAGTTCCTTTTTCGCAAAATTTCTTAAGGGGTGAGAAGTTGCTGAATTAATCTAGAGGAGTCCACTTTTTCAATTTGTTCAAGATATGCTTTAATATGCTTTTGGTTTTTAGCAACTTCGTTTTGTAAAATGTTTACGATTTGTGCCTCCACATCCAAAGTATGCCAATTCTCCAAATGGAAAATTAATCCTTCCGTCTTCAAAAATTGTAAGTTCATCTCTTCTTGTCCAGGCAATGCATCATAAACGAAAATAGGTAGATTTTTATTTAAACTCTCACTAATTGTTACACCACCTGGTTTTGTGATAATCCCATCTGCCTCATCATACAATCGATTCATTTCTGCTTTTGTAGAAATAAAGGGCAAGGGTTGGATCAGTGGATGTGCTAATCGTTCAATGGATTGAAAAAGCTTTTCGTTTTTGCCACATAAAACTTTATAAAGAATGGAACCATTAGGTTGCAAGCGATCCAGCAGCTGATGCAGGGAGCCAGCCCCCATATTTCCTCCGCTTAATAAAAGAGTTTGCCTTATTTTACTCCTTTTTTTCATACTTTCCGCTTGGAATAAAGGATGGATTGGGATTCCCGTAACAAAGATTTGCTCTGACTTTACTCCCCTTTGTAATAGCTCTTTTTTGATTTGCATACTTGGTACGAAATGAAAATCAATTTGTTTAATCCCCCATAGATCATTCACAAAATAATCAGTGTAAACATTCATCACTTTACCTGACCAAATATTTCTTTCTTTCAAACGTGCAAGTAAGTAGGAGGGAAGGGCGTGAGTACAAATAACTAAATCCGGTCTTGTTTCTTCTATTAATTCCTCCAGCTTTTTCATAAAAAGCCATTCATACGTATAATAATGCTTATGAATGGTTCTTCCTCTCACTGCCACATGCCGATAAATTTGGCTATATATGGAAGGAAATGTATGAATCCATTGTATATAAAAAGCTGAAATTAGTTGTTCAATCTTCCCGTAGCTATAGGATAAAATATCCACCTTATCACAATGAAAAATTCCGGGGTCTTGCTCCAATTGAACCTTAATACTGTCTGCGACATGATGATGGCCTGAAGGTATTTGCAAAAAAGGCAAAAATAAAATACGAGCCATGAACAAATCAACTCCTTCAAGCCATAGTTTGTCAAAATAAATTTATTTCATTCCAAGTCCTAAAATTTCCATTCATAATTAAACATGATGTAATCCAAAATATAATCAGCTTTTCAATATTATCACTTTTGCAAGGGGCATAAGAATGAGCTTAAATATTAGACAGTATTGCCTTTCAGTATGGACCATCCTTGATCCGATATATTATCACTTTTCACGTTTGCAGCATATTAAAAAAGCATGTGGCAATCAAACGATAATGCGTATAAGGTTAACTAAGTATAAAGGGAGACATATTGTATTATCGGACGGAACAGCCATCCATAAAAATGATGTACTTGTAAAAATTCATTTGCACAATGTTCAATTGCTGAAGCAAATCCAAAGATATGATAGTGAGGTGAAAAAAGCGTTCATGATTTATAAAAGCGTAGAGGAATCATTGCCATTTATTACTCACTATATTCTTAAGCATCATCAGAATGAAAATATTAAAGGGTTAATTGGCATTACCACACTTTATAAAGGGTGTAAAAAGCTAGGATTTGAAGCACATTCCATTAAGAATCCATTTTATAAATGTTTCAAACGACTAGCTCTTTTTCCTATTTATTTTCTGTCCTCAAAAAACTCAATAAAAAAGAAATTCCAACTCCCATGTATTTATTCATGTCGAAAGAGATATTAAAAAATAAGTACGGACACGATTAATCCGGAGACTTCCATAAATTACAGGTAAAAATACCCCTTTCGTCGCTGTATAATTAGTGAAGGAAAGGGGTAATAAATCATGTTAATCATTATTGCCATTACTGTTATGCTATTAAGTTATTTTGTATATAGAGGCTATAAAAATACACAGTCTGTTGTCATTAATCATATAGAAATCGATAAAAATCTTAATGGGACGAAAGCAACTCCTCTACGAATCTTGCATATTTCTGATATGCATCTTGAAAAAATTTCTATATCACCGGAGCATTTGTACAAGCACCTAAAAATGCAACCAATCGATCTTATTGCATTGACTGGTGATTTCCTAGATCGAAAACGAACCATCTCTAAGCTCATTCCGTATTTGAATGAATTAAATAAATTACAGCCCCGTTACGGTGCATATGCTGTTTTTGGTAATCATGATTATGTATTGCGCCAACCATTTTTCAACCAATTAAAAGACTTGTTGAATGAATACGGTTTTAAAACACTCCAAAATGAATATGATACAATTGAAATAAACGGTAGGCCATTTAATATTATTGGTATTGATGATTTTGGCACGAATCACAGCGATTTAGCTAAATCTTATGATGGATTGGAAAGAGGATATAATATTGTTCTTACACACGATCCGAACATCGTTTTAACGATGCAAGACTATCCATTTGATTATCTGTTAGCTGGGCATTTTCATGGTGGGCAAATACATTGGCCCAAGCCGTACCATTTGCGAAAGATGGGGGAATTAGTTCGCATGAATATGGTAAAAGGATTACATGAGTACAACGGTCGACCGTTTTATATAAGTGAAGGGCTTGGTCAAACGGGTGTCAACATTCGTGTAGGTAGCCGCCCAGAAATGACCATCCACCATCTGCAATTGAGTCAAGAGATAAAAGAGAAGGATATGATTGATTACTCCGTGACAGAAGCCAGATAAATTTTTCGATGATGATTAGAATGATTCTCTACTGGAACTCCGCTATAATAATGTATATATTCCTCCCTAGTTACCTCAAGTATAAAGGAGTTAAATAGATGTTAAAACTTGTTTCATGGAATGTGAACGGAATTAGAGCTTGTGTCCGCAAAGGATTTTTAGATTATTTTTATGAAGTAGATGCCGATATTTTTTGCCTGCAAGAAACGAAATGTCATAAAGAGCAAATTGAATTAAAGTTAGACGGATATGAGCAGTATTGGAATGATGCCAAGAGAAAAGGGTATTCCGGAACGGCTGTGTTCACGAAGAAAAAACCGCTCTCTGTTCAATATGGCTTAGGCGAAGCCAATGAGGAGCCAGAAGGTAGAGTTATTACATTAGAATTTGATGAATTTTATTTAGTTAACGTATATACACCAAATGCGCAAAGAGATTTGGCAAGATTAAGTTTGCGTCTCGACTGGGAAGATGAATTATTTGCCCATCTCCAAAATCTCGATGCGATCAAACCTGTTATCTATTGTGGCGATTTGAACGTCGCCCATCGCGATATTGATTTAAAAAATGCAAAATCCAATCAAGGGAATTCTGGCGTGACTGTAGAAGAGCGGGCGAAAATGACTCATTTGCTTGATCACGGCTTTATTGATACGTACCGCTATTTTTATCCGGACCGAGAAGGGGCTTTTACCTGGTGGTCTTATATGAACAAAGTGCGAGAAAGAAATATTGGCTGGAGAATAGATTATTTTCTTACATCTGAGAGATGGAAGGAAAGACTCATAGATTCGTATATTCATAGTCATATTTTAGGCAGTGATCATTGTCCTATTATATTGGAGATGGAATAATGGATAAGAAAACTGTGCTGATTACAGGGGCATCAAGTGGTTTTGGATTATTCACAACACTCGAGCTAGCTAGAAGAAATTTTCATGTCATTGCGACAATGAGAAATCTCGAGAAAAAAGATACCATAATAAAATTATGTAAACAAGAAGGTGTAAATGGATCGATTGAATATTTTTCATTAGATGTAACAGATTCTACTTCTATTCAGGGACTTACATCCCAGCTTTCTCATTTACCTTCCATCGACATTCTCATTAATAATGCGGGATTTGCTTTGGGAGGATTTGCTGAGGAAATCTGTTTACATGAATACAGAGAACAATTTGAAACAAATTTTTTTGGTACCATTGCCGTTACACAAGCTATTCTCCCTTTTATGCGACATCAGGGAGGAGGTAAAATTATTAATTTGAGTAGCATTTCAGGAAAAATCGCATTTCCGGGATTATCTCCTTATGTTGCTTCCAAACATGCTTTGGAAGGATGGACAGAGAGTTTGAGATTAGAAGTAAGGCCATTCGGCATTGATGTTGCCCTTATTGAGCCCGGGTCTTTCCAAACAAATATCTGGACAAAAGGGAAAAAAATCGCCCGGAAATCGATGCTCTCTGATTCCCCTTATGCGATGATGATGACTGCCATTGAACGTGAAATGGAAAAAGGCAGGGAAAACTACGGTAATCCAAGGTCCGTCGCACTACTGATTGCAGATCTTTGTTCTAAAAGAAATTTAAACAAGCTCCGTTATCCCATTGGCAAAGGTGTGAAGATGCTCATCCTTCTTAAACAAATCATACCTTGGAAATTATGGGAAAAAATCGTCGCGAACAAACTGGATGTTCGCCCATAGGGGGGGTGTTGGAAAATACTGAAAATAATTGCTATATTAATACATAGCGAAACTTTTATATGGGTTTTTCTCGCTTCTATGTCTTAGGGTTTCTATAGCCTGTTTAATTGATTGAGTGAAGGGGGAAGATTGTTGTGGAAATAAAATTTACCAAAAGAGAAGAATGGTTTTCTTTTTACGATGGAAAAGGAGATCAAATTGAGCGAAAAACAGAGGTTCGCTTTGATCCATTAACTGGAGAAACATCACGAATTATCTTTAATCCAGGGCTAACATTAACACCACCTGATTACGAGGAAGCCGCCAAAATGACAGGTGGGCAAAATTGTCCCTTTTGTCCTGAAAACATCTTAACGATGACACCCGTCTTTCCAAAAAACATTGCGAAGGGGGGACGGATTGTTCAAGGGGAGGCTATTCTGTTTCCGAACTTGTTTCCTTATAGCAAGCACAATGGAGTTGTCGTGTTCTCTAGTCAACACTATGTCAAGTTAGCAGAATTTTCCGCTGGGATGATCAAAAATGCTTTTATGGCTGCTCAACTCTATATTCAAAAGGTTGTTGAAACAGATACTCGGATGAAGTATGCCTCCATAAATTGGAATTATTTACCCCACTCAGGTGGCAGTATTCTTCATCCCCATTTACATGTAATTGGCTCGGAATCAGCAACGAACTATCAACGTCAGCTTGAAGATGCTACCCATTTATTTGAACAGGAAAATGATCGGGACTATTGGGAAGTGCTTTGTGAAGTAGAGAAGAAGGCAGGCGAAAGATGGATAGGAGAAACAGGAGAGATTGCTTGGATGCATTCCTATGCTCCAAAAGGACATAACGATTTTTTAACTGTCTTCCGTAACAGAAAATCGCTTTGGGATATTACAGAGAAGGATTGGGGTTATTTTGCACGAGGATTGCAAGTAATTTTTAAAGTTTTAGAGGAGCAAGGATTTTCGAGCTTCAATCTCCTCTTCGAGTTATCGCTCGATCCAAAAAGGAAGCAATCTCCACACGCCCGAATCATTCCTCGCTTTACAATTGGTGGACTAGATACAAGCGATATCAATTACTTTCAAGCTCTACATCAAGAACCATTAAGTTATCATTCCCCTGAAGATATCGCAAACAAAGCACGCAGCTATTTTAACCAGGAAAAAATTCTCTAGGTACGTGTTCAAAAAGGAGGATAAAAAGGACCTGTCGGCTAAAGGCGCTGACGTCCTGTCAGCTACGCCGACACTAGCACATCCTGTGCGGCGAAAGTTCGAGGCGGCGCAGTTTCGAGCACAAGGAAAGCTTCCCTGAATCCGCATCGCACGCGGAAAAGTGGTTTTCTTTTCCAAGGAGCGGACTTGTACAGGATGTACTGACTTCTACGTTGCCCACAGGACGTGGGCGGTTTTAGTAGAAGATCATTCCCCTGATACATGAGCAGTGAAGAAACAAGCCAACGAAGAAATTCGCAGTGTCATTTTTACCGGACTTTTTGAACATTCTCTTTAGGCAAAAGCAACAATTGCGATCACATCCAATATGATATGGATATAGAACTTTTTGGAGGTGTCGGAATGGCCGTTGTAAAAGCGCGTGCGGCAGATATTGATCTATTGGCAAGATTATTGAGAGCGGAAGGTGAAGGAGAAGGAGTACAGGGAATGTTGATGATTGGCAATGTGGGAATCAATCGCATTCGAGCCAATTGCTCCGATTTTACTGGCTTACGTACAATCCCTGATATGGTATATCAACCCCATGCCTTCGAAGCCGTCACACATGGTTATTTTTATCAGCGGGCAAGAGAAAGTGAACGCAGACTAGCAAGACGATCGATCAATGGGGAAAGACTTTGGCCGGCAAAATTTAGTTTGTGGTATTTTAGACCAGAAGGCAATTGTCCAGCAACTTGGTACGATCAACCAATAGTCGGTCGTTATAAATTGCATTGTTTTTATGAACCGACTGGAGAAGAATGTGAAAACGTGTATAAAACATTTTGAATCCTGATCAAGCATCTAATAAGATGCTTGTTTTTTTGCATTTATAAACTATACCGAAATAATATTTTTAAAAAACCTTCCCGAAGTTAGATCTGATAACGTGCTTTAAAACGAACAATCCCTAGTACCAGGTACTAAAACTCATTCTCGCTCTTAGTACCAGGTGTAAATCAACCTCCAGCACACCTCGAATTTTGTCGAAAAGATTCTGGTCGATGCTGTAATGAAATATGATATGAGGCTGGCTAATAAATTGGGGTGAATGCCCTTGCTTATTATGTCAAAGCAAACTTTCTGTTATCGCTAAGCTTTTATTTTATTGAAAATACAACCCTATGATCTTTCGCTGTACCAACGGCCTATGAATAGGGTAACTTTACGTATTTATACATATAAATTCCCAGTGATAAAATGATTCAGATTGCTGTAAAATAAAATAGACAAGTTTTTTCAAAGTATAGGAGTGTTTGAATGGATACTTGGATTATCGATATTATGGAAAATTACGGTTATATCGGGATTCTCTTTTTAATTATGATTGAAAATATTTTCCCACCAATTCCCTCTGAGGTCATTCTCACTTTCGGGGGATTTATGACGACCAATTCCGAGTTAACAATCATAGGTGTCGTCTGGTTTGCTACATTAGGGTCTGTGCTTGGAGCTGTCATATTGTACGGGATCGGTTATTTAGTGAATGCTGATCAGATCGAAAAAATTGTTGGACGCTGGGGGCATCTTCTCCGTTTAAAGAGCGAAGATATCCAAAGGGCAGAGAAATGGTTTCAGACACATGGAGCGTGGACCGTTTTTTTCTGCCGCTTTATTCCTTTAATCCGTAGTTTAATTTCGATTCCCGCCGGGATGGCCCGCATGCATTTTCTGCCATTTTTTCTGTTATCACTTTTAGGAACATTTATGTGGAATATACTTTTAGTTAGTATTGGAGCAGCAGTCGGGGAATCTTGGACAAAAATTGTGGAAATAATGGACGTATACTCAAATTTCGTATATATTGGATTAGCTATATTATTAATAATTGGGATAGGCCTATTTTTTAAGAAGAGACAGACATGAGAGAAGGAATAAACGATGAATATAACCGGATATACAGTCGAGGAATTACATGATCCAACCGGGATCCTTGATGGAATTCGCTATGAATTCTTTCTTCAAATTGAAGTACCGGAAGATGATGAATTATTTACTGAAAATGGCTTAGTACTTAGGGTGATTTTTGCCGATGTGAATCAGACGCAAAGCATTCTACACTATGAATTTATGGAAAAAAATTCAAATGCAATTTTAGACTTTGCTCTTGAAGAGGATGAAGAGAAACTGGTCTTTGAATTTTGTCGGAAACACTATCAGCAATAAAAAGCAGAAAAGGGAAAGAGGTCTTGTTTTTAAGTCTCTTTCCCCTTGACTTTTTAGGATAAATTCGTCATAATATTAGAAAATTGACGAACGAAGAAAAAGGATTAGTACGCGGTGTTTGGAGTGCAAGAGAGTGAAATTGATATGCTGGAAAATTTCATCACAACCGACCCGCTGAACCTGCCTTTAGAGTCTCATGCAAAACATGAGCGCAAACCTTGCGTTATAGGAAAAGTGGGATGCAATGAAGACATCCAATTATGGTGGTACCGCGGAAGATAAAGCTCTTTCGTCCTTAATTTTTAAGGATGAGTGAGCTTTTTTTATATTATTTCATACACCAGGTGATTAAAATGAAAAAGCAACGTATTGTAGTGAAAATTGGGAGTAGTTCCCTAACAAATGACAAGGGAGAAATCGATCTGGAAAAATTTTCCGACCATATTCATGCCATTGCTACATTGCGAGATGCAAAGCATGAAGTAATCCTTGTGTCTTCTGGGGCTGTCGCTGCTGGGTTTGCTTGTTTGGGCTATCCGAGTCGCCCTGTTACTTTGAAAGGTAAGCAAGCGGCGGCGGCTGTTGGACAAAGTCGCTTAATCCAATTATATATTGAGAAGTTTAAAGAATTTGATATTATTCCAGCGCAAATCTTATTAACGAGATCAGATTTTACGGATAGAGAGAGGTATCGAAATGCCTTTGCGACGCTGACTGAACTACTCGAAAGAGGCATTTTACCCATCATTAATGAAAACGACACAGTTTCAGTTGAGGAATTGACCTTTGGAGATAACGATATGTTATCTGCCCTTGTCAGTGGTTTTCTCCACGTCGATCAACTAATGATCCTAACAGATATTAATGGAATCTATACAGCCAATCCTCGCATACACCCAGATGCCAAAAGATTAGATTACCTAGAGCAAATTCCTGATGAGCTAATAGCATCTGCAGATGAAATTGGATCAAAGGTTGGAACTGGAGGTATGCATTCTAAGCTTCTAGCAGCAAAAACAGCGCATTCTTTAGGTGTCCCTGTTTTTATCGGACAAGGAAAAGGAGCTAATAAATTGATGACGATTTTACAAGGTGAGGGAGATGGAACCTATATTTCTAATCCATCCATTCCCTCCATTAATACCAATCGTCAATGGATTGCCCTCCATTCGGCATTATCAGGCCGAATTTATGTGGATCAAGGCGCAGAAGATGCGATCCTTCATAATGGAAAAAGCCTTTTACCTGCAGGGGTGTTTAAAGTGCAAGGTACATTCCAAAAGGGAGATGTAGTGGAAGTTTTCGGAAATCATGGTTTATTAGGAAAAGGAGAAGTAAGTTACTCATCAGATGATTTAAAAAGAACGATTGAAAAGCGGCAAGTTGAGAAGGAAATAAAACCAACCATGGAAGTGATCCATCGCGATCGCTGGGTACAAATTTAAATGGGAAGGGGTATAGATGTATGAGTGAAGTAAGAGCGAAAGGTTTAGCAGCAAAGCAAGCAAGCTATGCTTTAGTCAATGTGACAACAGCGGAAAAAAATCAAGCTTTAAAGCTGATTGCCGATGAGTTAAAAGCATCACAACAAGAAATACTTTCTGCTAATGAAAAAGATTTGCAGTTTGGAAAGGAAAATGGAATCTCTCCTGCCATATTGGATCGAATCATGCTAAATGAAGATCGTATCCAAGCAATGGCGCAGGCGATTGAACTCTTAATCAATCTTAAGGATCCAATTGGAGAGACAATAGAAGAAATAGAGAAAGAGAATGGATTGCATATATATAAGAAACGTGTACCAGTCGGGGTGATCGGCATGATCTATGAAGCGAGACCAAACGTCACGATTGACGCGGCGACCTTGGCTTTAAAAACAGGGAATGCAGTTGTTCTAAGAGGGAGTTCCTCTGCAAAACATTCAAACACAGCGATTGTAAAAGTCATTCATACCGCATTGAAAAAAAGTCGATTACCTCATGAGTCGGTCCAATTATTGGAAGATACAAGCCGCGAAACAGCGAAAGAATTATTTCGCTTAAATGAATATTTAGATGTCCTTATACCAAGGGGTGGAAAACAATTAATTGAAACCGTCATGCGAGAATCAACCGTTCCGGTGATTGAGACAGGTGCAGGGAACTGTCATGTTTTTATTGACGAGTCGGCCGAATGGGAAATGGCAAAGGATGTTGCTTTAAATGCGAAAATCCAACGGCCTTCTGTATGTAATACAATCGAAACTTTACTAATTCATGAAAAATGGTTTGAAAAATACGGAAAAGAACTTGTTCAAGAATTTCAAGATAAGAATGTGGAAATTTACGGAGATGAAATGATTAGAAAGAAGTGTCATAATATTCTTGTGGCAACAGAAGAGGATTGGGCAACAGAATATTTAGGTTTAACCATTAGTATGAAAATCGTCTCCACTGTTCAAGAAGCGATTCAGCATATCAATCATTACGGAACCCAACATTCAGAGTCCATTATAACAAGAAATGATCAACATGCTGCCCAATTTTTAAATAGTGTCGATGCCGCGGCTGTCTATCATAATGCTTCTACACGATTTACGGATGGATTCGAGTTTGGGTACGGGGCGGAAATAGGAATTAGCACGCAAAAATTGCATGCACGAGGTCCCATGGGATTAGAAGCCCTTACTTCAAGTAAGTTCTTCATTTATGGGAGTGGACAAATACGAAATTAATCGAGAAGGAGAACGCCATATGCAAGAAATTAAAGTACAATTAAGCAAAAATAAAAAAGAAAAACCAATTGATGAACAACTGCCTTTCGGTCGTTATTTTACTGATCATATGTTTGTAATGGACTATTCGGAAGAAAAAGGCTGGTTTGACCCTAGAATTATCCCCTATCAACCGATTGTATTAGATCCTGCTGCCATTATTTTCCATTATGGTCAAACCGTTTTCGAAGGCCTGAAAGCATATGTCACGAAAGATCAGGATGTATTACTGTTTAGGCCGGATGAAAATATGAAACGCATGAATCGATCCAATCAGCGGCTATGTATACCGGAAATTGATGAAGATTTAGCTTTAGAGGCATTAAAAAAGTTAATTTCCATTGACCGTGATTGGATCCCTACGAAGGAAGGGACTTCCCTTTATATTCGTCCATTTGTTTTTGCAACTGAGCCGTATTTAGGTGTCGCACCATCGACAACCTACCAATTTGTGATTATTTTATCTCCAGTCGGTGCTTATTACAAAGAGGGAATGAATCCCGTTAAAATTGCGGTGGAAAGCGAATATGTGCGTGCAGTGAAGGGCGGAACGGGAGATGCCAAAACAGCGGGTAACTATGCAAGTGCTTTGAAAGCGCAAGAGGTGGCTGAAAAAGAAGGCTATTCACAAGTCCTATGGTTAGATGGGAAAGAACACAAATATATTGAGGAAGTAGGCAGTATGAATGTGTTCTTTAAAATCGACGGAGAAATTATCACGCCAGCAGTAAATGGGAGCATTTTGCAAGGGATTACGAGAAAATCTGTCATAGAATTACTAAAGTACTGGGAAATGCCGGTAGTAGAAAGAAAAATTTCTATGGAGGAAGTTTATCAAGCCTATAAAGAAGGTAAACTAGAAGAAGCCTTTGGTACTGGTACAGCAGCAGTCATTTCACCTATTGGAGAGCTTTTCTGGAATGATCTTAAACTCACCATTCATAATGGAAAAACCGGAGAACTATCAAAAAAGCTTTATGATACTTTAACAGGCATCCAAACTGGAAAAGTAGCAGATCCATTAAACTGGGTGATGAAAGTAGAAGAATAATTTTAAAAAAGTAACTGGTCAAAAGGCTGATTAGTTACTTTTTTGCATTGTAGCAAGGTGTTGCAATATTACTCATCATTGTCATTTTAGTTGCCAACCACCTCTAATCTTTGTTTAAATCAAATTATTAGAACAACAAGGAGATAAACGATGATATTTAAAGATAAACGAGAGAATGTATTTTGCAACAATGAATATGGGCTTTTAGCAAAGGTGATTTTATGCGAACCGAAATATATGGCGATCCGCGAAATTATTAACGAAACCCAAAAGCATTATGATGACCAGCAAATCGATCATCATCTTGCTGTAAAGCAACATCATCAATTTATAAAATCATTACGTGAATGTGGAGTAGAGGTTTTAACCATACCACCTAAAAAAGAATATCCCGAACAAGTTTTTACAAGGGATATTGGTTTTACCATTGGCCACCAAGTTTGTGTGTCGCAAATGGCGAAAGGTGTACGCCAAGGCGAAGAAATAGAATTAAAGGATAGGTTATCTCTCCACCAACTGCCTTATTTGGACATCCAAGAAGGGGTGATTGAAGGCGGCGATGTCATGGTCGACGGTACAACTGTTTATATAGGTGTCAGCAGCCGTACAAACATACGAGCAATTCACTATTTAGAAAAAGCTCTTCCTGAATATCACATCGTTCCCATTCCGTTTCAAGATAAGTATTTACATCTTGATTGTGTCTTTAATATTTTATCTGCGGAGGAAGCCTTGGTTTTTCCTCGGGCATTTGATGAAGATACGCTTGCAATATTAAAGGGAAAATTTAACCTTATTGAGGTCACGGAAGATGAACAATTCACACTCGGAACAAATGTACTATCGATCGGAAACAAAAGACTTTTTAGTTTACCTGTTAATCAAAAAGTCAATCAACAATTAAGAAATAAAGGGTATACCGTTATGGAAATTGATTTATCTGAGATTATTAAATCAGGAGGATCTTTTCGGTGCTGCACCTTACCGATTTTAAGGAGGTAAAGAAACATAATGTCACTAAAACCCGTTCCAGATCATCTGAAAAAAGGGTTAAAACTGCTGTTTGTTGGTTTTAACCCGAGTATTCGTTCGAGTGAAACCGGTCATCATTATGCGAATCCAACGAATAAATTTTGGAAGGTTTTATTTGAAGCAGGACTTACGGAGCGGAGATATTTTCCAAATGAAGGGGACGCCCTTTTTGAACAAGGATATGGCTTTACGAATATAGTTCCTAGGCCAACGAGAAATGCGGCTGAAATTACAAAGGAAGAATATCGGCAAGGTAAAGAAGTATTAGAAGAAAAAATCCGTTTTTATCAACCGAAAATAGTTTGCTTCGTAGGCAAAGGGGTTTATCTACAATTTTCCGGTAAAAGAAAAGCAGAATGGGGGCGCCAACCTGATCAAACCATTCACGGAGTCATTGATTTTGTGGCTCCATCAACGAGTGGTCTTGTGCGAATGAGCCTTGAAGAAATGACGGAAATTTATAGTCAATTACGGGATCTGATTGTTTGATAAGCATTCTAAAAAGAGGTTGCTTTTTCGTAAGCAATCGATTATAATGACGAAAATCAATCGAGAAATCCTTTGACGAAGAGAGTAATGATCAACACGACTTAAGCGAGTTAGGGTTGGTGTGAGCCTAGCAGTCTGTTTGTTCACGAAACGCACTTCTGAGGAGCAGCCTGAAAGTACAGTAGGGTTTAGCCGGAGAATTTCCGTTAAAGCATAAAAGCAGGTTCAATATGAACAATAAGAGTGGTACCGCGATTCATCTCGTCTCTCATTTTAGAGGCGAGATTTTTTTATTTTAAAAATGGAAGGGTGAAGTGGTGATGCTACATGTTATTAAACAGTATGCGAAAAGAATTACAGGGGAAGTTGATGATGCTTTATCGTATGAAGATATAGAAAAACTAATAGAAATTCCCAAGCATGAAAAACAAGGTGATTTGGCTTTTCCGTGTTTTGTACTCGCCAAAAAATGGCGGAAACCTCCACAAGAAATAGCAAAAGGATTATCTGAGAAATTAACGGATTCCTTGTTTAGTAAAATTGTAGCTGTAGGTCCTTATGTGAATGCTTTCCTCCATAAGGAAACGGTTGTGAAGTATGTTTTAGAACAAATTATTCAAAATGGAAAAAATTATGGCTCATGGAGCTTCGGGAATAGCAAAAATGTGGTGGTTGATTTTTCCTCTCCTAATATTGCTAAGCCATTTTCGATGGGGCACTTAAGATCAACCGTAATAGGAAATTCGTTAGCTCATATTGCCGAAAAGTGTGGCTATAAAACGATCCGTATTAACCATCTCGGTGATTGGGGGACGCAGTTCGGAAAATTAATGGTAGCTTATAAGTTATGGGGAAATGAGCAGCAGGTGAAACAGAATCCGATCAAGGAATTATTAGCATTATACGTCAGATTTCATGCAGAGGCTGAGAAGGATGCACGGTTGGAAGAGGAGGCAAGAATGTGGTTTAAGAAATTAGAGGATGGGGATGAGGAAGCATATCAACTGTGGTTATGGTTTCGTGAAGAATCCCTTCAGGAATTTACTAAAATTTATGATTTATTAAGTGTCCGTTTTGATTCTTACCATGGGGAAGCCTTCTACAATGATAAAATGAACGAAACGGTAAAAAAGCTGATCGACCTTAAGTTACTTGAACAGTCAGATGGTGCCCAAATTGTCAATCTAAAAGAATTCAATCTACCACCTTGCTTAATCCAGAAATCAGATGGTGCCACTTTATATGCAACAAGGGATTTAACGGCTGCGATTTATCGTTATCATCATTACCATTTCGACAAGGCTTTTTATATAGTGGGTCAAGAACAAAGTCTGCATTTTCAACAAGTAATCCATGTCTTAGAAAAAATGAATTACCCTTGGGCAAAAAATATCTCTC
Source organism: Bacillus subtilis (assembly GCF_008764245.1). GTDB lineage: Bacteria > Bacillota > Bacilli > Bacillales > Bacillaceae_C > Lederbergia > Lederbergia ruris. The sequence continues at coordinate 35,855 of NZ_VTQV01000012.1, read as the reverse complement.
ATATCCCATTTGGGTTTATTTTAAAGGATGGGAAAAAAATGTCCACGAGAAAAGGCAAAGTTGTATTATTGGAAAAAGTGATTGAAGAAGCGATTCAACTCGCCCAAAAGAATATTGAAGAAAAAAACCCGAATTTAACGATGAAAGAAGAAGTAGCTAAAATGGTAGGCGTTGGGGCGATTATTTTTCATGATTTAAAACACGAAAAACAAAATAATATTGAGTTTTCTCTTGGGGATATGTTAAAGTTCGAAGGGAATACAGGCCCTTATGTGCAATATACACATGCAAGAGCCTGTTCAATCTTGAGAAAAGCTGGTCAATTGGAACTCGCAAAGGATTTAACGGGAAAAATAGAAGAAGAAAGCTGGATGATTGTCAAACAACTTATGCTATTTCCTTCAGTCATCGAAAAGAGTTTTCAGCAACATGAACCATCCGAAATTTCAAAATATCTAATCCAACTCTCCCAAGATTTTAATAAATATTATGCCCATATTAAAATCTTGCATAACGATCATTGTCTAACAACCCGATTGGCCCTTGTCAAGGCCACGACGATCGTGCTAGAAGAAGGACTTAGATTATTAGGAATACAGGCACCTAAACAAATGTAATGCCTAGATAAAACGCAGATTTTGAACGGAATGGAGATGAATGAATATATTAATTATGGTTAGCCCATTATTTTTATACTGCATTCATCTCGCTTTTTTTAGTATAATGTTTTTTGAACCGTTGCGAGCGGAGTTTAGATTTTCGCAAATAATTTATAAGAGGCAGAATAATATGATGGAAATTGTGAACATAATGAAAGATTTACAAAAAAAATTACCACATGTCGAGTTTTTACAATCGGAACCATTATCAAGACATACCTTTATTAAAACGGGCGGTAATAGTGATATTTTTGCGATACCTAGTGAAATTGAAGAATTACAAGTGATTGTCCAATATGCGGCTCAACATGAAATCCCTTTGACGATTCTGGGAAAAGGGACAAATGTGATTATAAGAGATTCGGGAATTCGTGGCATTGTCATAAGTCTAGAGAAGTTTAACAAAATTAGCGTCAAGGACGAAGAGATTTATTGCGGTAGTGGCGCAAGCATTATTGATGTATCAAGAGCAGCTCTCGATTCTCAATTATCTGGTCTTGAGTTTGCGTGTGGGATTCCAGGAACAGTTGGGGGAGCTTTGATTATGAATGCTGGTGCCTATGGCGGAGAAATTTCAGAAGTACTAACCCATTCCACCGTAATTACTCCTTCAGGTGAAATCTTAACACTAGGACGAGATCAATTTGATTTTGCCTATAGAAACAGTGTGTTCGCCAAGAAAAAATATATTATCGTTGACGCGAAATTCAAATTAGTAAAAGGAAATCCAACAGCCATTAAAGCAAAAATGGATGAAAATACATTTTTACGTGAATCTAAACAACCATTAGAATATCCTTCATGTGGAAGTGTATTTAAACGTCCACCTAATCATTATGCAGGAAAATTAATTCAAGACAGCGGCTTACAAGGAACTAGAATTGGTGGAGCCGAAGTGTCTACGAAACATGCAGGCTTTATTGTCAATGTTGATCATGCAACGTCATCCGATTATATTCAGCTTATTCGGCATGTACAAAAAACAGTGAAAGATAAATTTGGAGTAGATCTAGAAACGGAAGTTAAAATTATCGGTGATGAGTAATTATTTTTAAGTAGAACATAACCCAGCATTGAGAAGGATTACGAAGAATTTATTATATAAGTGCGTGTTCAAAAAGGAGGATAAAAAGGACCAAGAAGTTCGAGGCGGCGAAGCCTTCGAGCAGCGGAATGTATGCATTTAGATACATGAGCAGCGGAGAAGCAAGCCAACGAAGAAATTCGCAGTGTCATTTTTACCGGACTTTTTGAACATCCTCTATAAGGCTAAATTCGCGGTAACAATCGCCACGCCTTTATCACCTGCGTCCTGCAGGCCAACTGAAGACTGTTGTTGGTTATTACACCAGCAACATCTTTTTTTATCACCATATTTACTAAGCATACGTCATATAATAAATCATTCAAATGAGGTTAGTCCTAGATAACTGCAAATATATGGAACTAAAAATGCCTAAACAGGAATTTTATCCTAAAATGAGAAACGATTCCCTTCTTATCTGCGATTAATGATAAAATAGGCCTTATGATTATTTCATTTCGTGTAACGGGGAGGATATTCATTGGATACAAAATTTAACAGCCCAAAGGGATTTGGAAGGATTTTAGATCATTCATTTAGTTTAGGAAAAAATAACTTTGCACCATTTTTCACCGTTTTCTTAATCTTTATGGGACCTATTTTTTTAGTGCAAGCCTTTATTAAATTGTTGTCTGGTGCTGCCTTTTTTAAAGGGAGTGGAGAAGGGGAGTTTTGGTTCGAACAAACCATTATGAGTTTTGAGGATACTCCTGCTAATGTCATAGCTGATCTTGGTATTAGTCTTGTCAGTTTCCTAGGTATATTTTTATACCCACTTGCATTAGGATCGATTATGTTGATGATCAATCATATCCGCAAAAACGAAACATTCACATTGGGGCAAGTGATGAAGGAGGTTTTCCCACGCTACGGCTATTTACTAGCAAGCAGTTTCTTGTTTGGGTTGATTTCTTTTGGATCTTTCTTTGTTCCGATGTTTTTCATTGGCATCGTCGGAGTAATTGGTGGACTCATTCATCCTGTCATAGGTGTAATTCTTGCCATTCTAATGGTGCTGGGAACGATGATTGGGGTAGGCTATTTCTTGACAAGATGGAGTTTTTATTTTGGTCCCGTCATTCTTGGGGAAGAACCTCTAGGTTTCTCCAAATCTTGGAAAATGACAAAAAGTCGCGCATGGGTACTATTGGGATTGTATCTAGTTTTTTTCCTTATTATTTCCAGTATTATTTATTCAGTTGAATTTTCATTAATGATATTACTTGGGAATAGTGTGTTTGTTACTTTAGTTTCCGGGGTTGTCACTTTATTTACAAGTATGATTTTTGCTGTTGGATATTCTGTTATGTATTATGATTTAAAATTGCGATTTGAAGCAGAAGATTTAAAAGATTTAATTAGTGAATATAATGTTCGTCCATAACGGACCTGAATAGGTTAGGTGATGGAAATATGTTGGATCCAGATAAAGCGAGACAAGATCTAGAAAAAATATTGAATACCAAAGAATATCAAGTGTACAACAAAGAAACGCAAAATACATTGCAAATTTGGTGGTCTAAGGCAAAACACTGGTTGATGGAACAGCTTGAAAAGCTGTTCCCTTCTATGAAAATGGTGGACACATCAGCGAGCATATTGCTTATAGTTCTTATTGTGATCGTCATTCTACTACTAGCATTAGCTGTAATATTGATCATCCGTTATGGTGTAAGAAAAACAAAGTTTAGAAATCAACCACCATTACAGAAATTGTCTGAAATGGAATGGTCTTATCAAAGTCACATAGCTGAAGTAAAAAGACTAGAAGAAATGAAGGAATATACGAAGGCTACACGCCATCTATTCCTGGCTCTACTCCTATATTTTAATCAATGTGGTTGGCTTGAAGCAAAAGTGTGGAAAACCAATTGGGAATATTATGCAGAATTAAAAAGGACTCATCCAGCATGGGCGCAAAAGTTTTACACTTTAGCTCGTTTCTTCGATAAAGTGACGTATGGTGAACAGCAAATCGAAGCAGCAGAATACGAAAATTATAAGAAAGACATCATAGCAGGATTAGAAGAAAAACATCACGCTTCAGAAGGATAAGAGAAAGGGGGAAAATACGAATTGCAGCCACAATCCAGTCATAAACGAATATGGATATGGATGACTGTTTTGCTCATTATTTTTATCATCCTAAGCTACCTCTTTTATACACCTAATCAAAAAGAATATCCTAACTTCGTTTCCCAGTCACCTTCTCCAACTGGAGTGAAGGCATTTTATACATATTTAGATCAAGAGTTTGATTCGGTCAAAAGATTTCATTATTCTTCAGAACAACTACCAATGACAGATCACAATCAATTACTCATCATCATTGAACCATTTATTATGCCGGATAGTAAGGAGATGCAAGAATATCAAGCCTATATGGAAGCAGGGAATACAATTCTATTAATCTCGGAGACTCCTGATGATTTTTTTGGACTTACGACTGAGCCAACAAGTGTGAACAAATTAGATGAGGTCGAAACCGTTGTGGATCAAAACGGTCGGGAGCTTCAGGCACTCCTTACTAGCCCTTTGCGACTAATAACCAAAGAGGGTGATCAAATTCTCCTTCACGATGAAGAAGGACCATTAGGCCTAAAGCGCTCCTATGGCAATGGACAACTGTATGTCGTGAATTCACCGAAATGGCTGGCTAACAAAGAAATACTGACTGCTGACCATGTTCCGATCATCACTTCATTGTTAAATGATATTGCGCCGAGCGAAATATTATTTGATGAGTATTTACATGGAAGCCAATCTCCACTCACAACTGTAAATACCTATCCTAAATGGTTTATTTTGTTCATGATTCAAGCTGCATTCCTTACTTTATTATGGTTATGGAATACAGGTAAAAGATTTGGCCCTATCTTCATTCCGAGAGAAGAATCTGTTCGTTTTAGTGATGAAAGACTCAAAGCACTTTCATCTTGGTATTTAAAAGGGAAATTATACCACGACAGTTTGCACACACAGGCGGAGTATGTCAGAACATTAATGAAAGAACGTTGGGGAATTTCTTCTACAAAAGATTGGCCAGATATTTTAGATGACCTGTTACGTAGGGATATAAACATACCTGATACAGATCTCGCAACGTTTATAAAAAAATTAACAAACGCATTAACAAAAAAGGATATGAGTAAGCAAGAATATGTATATTGGTCAAAGAATATTGATCGCTTAAGGAAAGAGGTGGAGAAAGGATGAAACCAGAATTAGCATCCTTACTAGAAAAATACGAAGAAAAAATATTAGGGCAAACAACCAATTTACGACTATTACTATCTGCCATACTTACAGATGGCCACGTACTTTTGGAAGGTGTTCCAGGAACAGGAAAAACGAAAACAGTTCGAACATTAGCGGAACTGCTAAATGGTCGTTTTAATCGAATTCAATTTACACCAGACTTATTGCCAAGTGATATAACAGGAAGCAGTATTTACAATATGCAAGAAGGGCAATTTGAGACAATCCGTGGTCCCATTTTTACCAATATTCTCCTTGCAGATGAGATCAATCGAACACCGGCGAAAACACAAGCCGCTTTATTAGAAGCGATGGAGGAAAAGCAAGTAACCATTCAAGGAGAAACGTATTCATTGCCAGAGGTGTTTTTCGTGGTGGCGACACAGAATCCAATTGAATTTGAAGGAACCTATCCTTTACCTGAAGCCCAACAAGATCGTTTCTTATTTAAGCTTTATATTGAGTTCCCTTCCTTTGAGGAAGAAAAAGCTGTCCTTCAACAAATGATTGAACCTACACCATTAAAAACAGCAGTGGACGCCGTCATGCAACTAGATTCCTTTTTGGAGATTAGAAAAGAAATTGAACAGGTTACATTGGGAGACGGTGTGCTTGATTATATTATGAAAATCGTCCGCAAAACAAGAGAGGTTGAATCCATTCGTTTTGGAGCAAGTACGAGAGCGGCTATTTCCATAGGAAAAGCAAGCAAGGCATGGGCTTATTTGGAGGGTAGGGATTATGTTACTCCCGATGATGTAAAAATGGTAGCAAAGCCATCTTTACGGCATCGAGTACAGTTATCTCCACAGATAGAATTGGAGGGAGCGTCCATTGATCAAGTCATCCAAGAGCTGGTGGGGTCGGTTCCTGTTCCAAGATAAAGGGATTTTACCATCGAAACGATTACTTTTTGTCTATGGAATATTAAGTGTTGTGTTATTATTATTTAGTTTTTGGGGGATTTCTTGGACATTTGTCTTTGGGATCAATACACTTATCCTTTTATTTAGTTTTATCGATCTCTTTTTTACACCTAAACGGAAGCAAATTCAATTTCAGCGTATCATCCAAGAAGAATTAGAGCGAGGATTACCATACGAGATGATGATTGAAATAAAGAACAGCTCGAATTATGCTTTTACATACTCCTTTGTTGACGGCTTACCCTTATCCTTTCAACGTCCTTTCCCTGTACGAGGAAAGGTTGAAAGGGGAAGTGTTAGCCAGGTTGCATACGAAACGAAAGCAAGTGTGAGAGGAAAATATGAGCTGAAACATTTATATTTCCGCTATCGGAGTACCTGGGGGTTATGGGAAAAGCAAATGCTCGTCGATTTAGAAAAGAATATAAAAGTGATACCTGATTTAACCGAGACAAGAGCTTTTTTAGAAGATGCACAAAAGTTTTTATTATACGATGGCGAAAAAATTAGAAAGTACCAAAGTGGGATGGGGGATTTTGCACAGATCCGAAATTACGTTGTAGGCGATGATCCACGGAAAATCAATTGGCGACAAACAGCTAAACTTAATGAGTTGATGACAAATGAATATGAGCCAGAACATGGGAAATATATTACGATTTTGCTTGATTGTGGCAGGATTATGGGAGCTGAGTTGGAAACGGGGAATAAGCTGGAAAAAACACTGGAAGCATCTTTAACTGTAGCAGCGGCCGCTTTAAAAAAGGGCGATTATGTTTCTGTCCTTGCGTTTTCAAAGAGTGTAAAAAAATACATCCCACCAGCAAAAGGAATGGACCATCTCCAAACAATCCTTCATGCCATTTACGATCTGCATGTCGATGCTTTTGAATCGAACTACGGAACCGTGTTCTCTTTCTTAGATACGATGCAGAAAAAACGTAGTCTCATTCTATTATTTAGCGATATTCGCACGTTTTTACATGAAGAATCAGCTTTAATGTATCTAAAGCGACTCCGCAGACGCCATTTATTTTTTATGATCGGAATAGAAGATCAACAATTAGTAGAAAAGGCGAGAATGCAGCCAACTTACGCCGATTTGGCAATGGAAAAAAGTATTGCGCAACAGGAAATTCTTTTTATTCAAAGGGAAAAAAACAAATGGGAAAGTCAAGGCCTCCAAATGATGGAGGCCCAAGGGGAATACCTAGCAACAGCGGCCGTTTCCCACTATATCGATATTATGAATCGACACCTTTTATAGCATGGCGGCGATTTAATAATTGTTTGCCGATCACAACATATAGAATTAAGCCAATGATCGTGAGGAAAGCGACAAAATACTTGGCTTCCAAAGAAATCGCAGCTGGGGTGATAAATCCCTCTATCACTCCGGCGATAATAAATAAAGGAATCGTCCCAATGATTAATTGTATAGAGCGAATTGCTTGCTTTTTTAATTGAAAGCCTCTAGAAAATTGGCCTGGTACAAAAAGCTTATAGCCCATTAATAAACCGGCTCCTCCAGCAATGAAAATGGCGGTTAATTCGATCATGCCATGGGGAACAATATAGGCCCAGAAATCGTAGGACTTTCCATGTGCCCAAAAAAGACCCGCAAGTGCGCCAACAATAATACCGTTATAGACCATTACATAGACTGTTAATATACCTAAAGTAATCCCACCTGCAAAAGCGAGAAAAGCCACTTGAATATTATTTGTCATAATGGCAGCTGACATGGTCGGTGAATCAACCATTCCGTCATTGCTCCCTAATTGGGTAGGGTCAACCGATTGTGCGATATCATTAGGCAGAATTGTATAAAGATGAAGCGGATCAGATATAACGGTGAAAAAGCTTCCTAGCATCCCTAATACGAATAAACCCATGGCTACGAGTATCGCTTTCCATTGTTCTAATAATAGGCCTATAAAAGTAGTTGTGAAAAAGTGGCGAAACTGCCCCATACTTGTCGTTTGATCTTTATATAATACATTATGGGCTCTAGAGACTAACTCATTCAGATAGCCTGTTAACTTTTCATTAGGAAAATTTGTTTGACTATAGGAGAGATTCTGTGAAGCTTTTTGATATAATCGGTAAAATTGCTTCATTGATTTTGCTGTCACATTTCTTTTTCTTTTGCCAATCATTCTGGATAAATCCTCAAGTTGTTTCCAGTCTTCACGATGTTGCTGAGTAAACTGTTTGATATTCATTATTTTTTCACCTGCCAATTCCTTAGTAAATCGAATCAATGCTTATAATTATAATAATGTTTTAGATAAATAGAAACACTTTAACAAAAATAAGTCTTTGGGGGGATACCATTGGATAAAGAAAAAGTAGGAGTGAAGACTCCCGAATATATTTCCCTGCAATTTCAGCTAGCAGGATTAGGTTCTAGAACGGTTGCTTTCATTATTGATAACGTGATTTTATCGATTGCTATGGTGATCATTTTACTCGTGAGCTTTCTTTTAGTATTTGCCGTTTCAGAAATTCCATTTATGGAAGACGCGATATCTTATCTATTTGTCTTCATGATAATTGGATTGTTTCTCCTCAACTACGGTTATTTTGTGATCCTTGAATTCTTTTGGGGTGGTAAAACAATCGGAAAGAAGATCATGGGAATTAGAGTCATTCAAGAAAATGGCCAAAGCATTACCTTTCTAGCGAGTTTCATTCGTAATCTATTGTTAATCATTGATTCGTTACCTTATTATTTAGTTGGGCTGTTAATGATTTTCTTCCATCCGAAAAAGAAACGATTAGGGGATTTGTTAGCGGGAACGATTGTGGTTTATGATGAAAATGCTCCATCTAAAAAGAAGCAATCGAGCATTGAAAGAGAAATTCATGATAGAGGTCTAACAAAAGAAAGTCTGTCCTTAGATACTTGGAATTTAAAATCCATTGACATGCAGGATTGGAATTTAATCCGAACGTATGCGAATCGCTTTAAACAATTAGATGTAAAGGATCGTATAGAATTGACAGATCAAGTAGCACAAATCATCTTTCCTAAATTAGGATTAGAATGGGAACATAAAGATAGTCAAGAATTGGAAAATATGCTCCTAATCGTTTACCTGCATTTAAAAGACGAATGGGAATATGAAATATAGTTTTTCTGAGCGGAAAGGATGTCTGAGATTAGAAGACATTCTTTTCTTTTATAAACTCAGGCGCTGTATGTCTAGACATGCAGCAGTAGATTATGCTACATTGTATAAGTTGTTTCGTGAAACTAAATATTTACTTGAAAGTGTCTATTTGATGCATTTTGTAGTTTTCTTTTAAAGTCATTACTTTGCTACATTAGAATGTGGGCTATTCTTAAAATACATTTTTGTTTGAGTTAGGAGAGAAATTGAAATGGATTCACAAGGGAAAATTCAAGGGGCTAATACTAGAGAAAAAATTTGGACGAGAGATTTTGTTTTAATTTGCATCGCCAATTTTTTCGTTTTTCTTGGGTTTCAGATGACATTGCCTACTCTGCCAATCTTTGTTAAAGAATTAGGGGGCAGTGATCAAATGATTGGGATCATTGTCGGGATCTTTACTTTTTCTGCACTTTTATTCCGACCATATGCTGGTCATGCTTTGGAATCTAAAGGTCGGCGTTTCGTTTACATGCTTGGATTATGTGTATTTGTTCTATCTGTTGGATCCTATGCTTTCATTGCTAGTATCGCATTATTGCTCATCATGCGGATTGTTCAAGGAGTAGGGTGGGGTTTCTCTACTACAGCAAGTGGAACGATTGCGACAGATTTAATCCCCCCAACGCGCAGGGGAGAGGGAATGGGGTATTTTGGCTTGTCAGGTAATCTGGCACTCGCTTTCGGTCCTTCTCTTGGTCTAACTCTTGTCGGGAAAATCTCTTTTTCTTCACTATTCTTAATCTGTGGTAGCTTAGGATTAGCAGCACTATTGCTTTCTTCACAAATTCACTATAAGAAGGTAGAAGAATCACCAAATAAGGCAGCAGTCCCTAAGTTTGACATATTTGAAAAGTCGGCGATTAAACCGTCTCTATTATTATTTTTTATCACTGTCACATTTGGCGGGATTGCTTCATTTCTACCATTATATGCGGCCGAGAAAAATATTGCAGGTATTGAAATGTATTTTCTAGTTTACGCATTATTCCTAATGTTATCTCGAACATTTGCCGGAAAAATTTATGACAAAAAAGGGCATCTCTATGTTTTTCTACCTGGAACTATTTTAGTTTTTATTGCTATGATTCTCTTGTCTTGGCTTCCGAACATTACAGTTATGCTAATTGCAGCAGGGCTATATGGACTTGGCTTTGGTAGTGTTCAACCAGCCTTACAGGCATGGGCCGTCGATGCATCTCCCGATAATCGTAAGGGAATGGCTAATGCCACTTTCTTTTCCTTCTTTGATCTAGGTGTCGGATTAGGGGCCATGACATTTGGTCAATTAGCTTTTCTCTATGGTTATAACGTCATCTACATCACTTCTGCTGGCTCAGTTATGTTATCCATCTTTTTATATATTTATCTTTTAATCAGAACGAAGAAAATGGTCCATTAAATATAAAAGCTTCACCTGAATAATAGGATTCCATTCAGGTGAAGCTCTTTTATTCTTTCTTTTTTCGCCTTCTAATGAAATATAACAGGACTAGGCCCATCATTAATACAATAATGAAAATGGGAAGATTTCCAATCAAGAAGACGGCTAATCCGGAACCTGCGGAAAGCAAAAAATTGGTGCTCGCTGCCAGTTGTTTTTTTGTTTTTCCCCATGTGTTTAAAGGTTTTTCGGCAATTTTTTGGATCGAATCTTCTTGCATATAAATGGTAATCGTTGAATAATCCGTTTGATTTTTCAAAAATTTCATCTTACCTGTAATCGTTTCAATTTCTTCTTGGATATTGGCTAGATCATTCGATATTTGTAATAGATCCTCAGTTTTTTTAGCATCCTCTAAAAAACTTAATAATCTTTTCTCAACCACTCGTTTTGATTGTAATCTAGCTTCTAAATCAACATATTGTTCTGTAACATCCTCACCGGAAATGGTTCTTTCAAGAACTTCGATCACTTCCTCTTCCGTTTCACGAAGAAATGTTTGAAAATCCTTATTAGGAATGCGAATCACAAGCTGACCCGCTTTTTCTGTCTCGCTTTCTCTGTACATATTCGACTCAACAATATAGCCTGCATATTGCGCCACTTTCTTTTCAATCGAAGCTTGAGCTTGATCAAGATCTTGTACAAGAACCTGTAACTGAACTTGATGAATCACCATTCGCTCTGTTGTAGCTTTTCTTTCTGCTTCTTCAGAGTCGTTTTCTACTGACTGATCTTTACTTGAATTTTCCGTTGCACCAATCGAAGCATCACTTGAACTTTCTGTCTTGGCTATTGAAACATCATTTTTTGAAAAGCCGGCGGTATCACTGCTTTCTTTTGACTGATTTGTACTACAAGCGGCTAACAATAATGGGATGAGAAGGAAGGAGACAAAAAGCAATTTTTTCATAAGATAAAACCCCCTTTACCATCATTGGACGTAGCTAACAGGGAAATGTTACAATTATTTTATCTCGATTTTTTTAAAAAAATGAATCTTTTTGAAGGACAAAACAGTATATATACTACACTAAAAAAATAGGAGGACCCTTTTATGAGTATTTTATCTAGATTCAAAGACATTATGGCAAGTAATATTAACGCCCTTTTAGACAAGGCAGAAAACCCTGAAAAAATGATTGATCAATACATGAGAAATTTACAGAGTGATTTAGGGAAGGTAAAGGCTGAAACAGCATCTGTCATGGCAGAAGAACAAAGATCTAAACGCGCATTAGATGAATGCGTAAAAGAAATTGAAAAAATGCAAACCTATGCTGTAAAAGCGCTAGAGGCTGATAATGAAGCAGACGCAAGAAAATTTTTAGAAAAAAAGGCAACTCTAACATCACAGCAAGCAGAGTTACAATCAGCTTATAGCTTGGCTTCTTCCAATGCGCTTCGGATGAGAGAAATGCATGATAAACTTGTCTCTGATATTGGAGAATTAGAAGCGCGCCGTACGATGATTAAAGGGAAAATGGCTGTTGCTAAAACTCAAGAAAGATTAAACAAAATCGGTTCATCGATCACAGGGGCGAATGACTCTGTTTCCGCTTTTGGTAGAATGGAAGAAAAGGTAAACAAAGCCTTAGATGAAGCGAATGCCATGGCTGAACTAAATGCCAACCCAAAAGATAATATTGATGATTTAATGACAAAATATGATACAGATACTGGGGTAGACGATGAGCTAGCTGCCTTGAAAGCAAAAATGAAAAACAAGGAAGACTAAACTCCGAAAGCTGTAGCTTAAGCTACAGCTTTCCTAATGAAGAGGGAACAGCGAGGTGAACATGAATGGTCATTCAATATAAATGCCCCAATTGTGGCGATGATATGGTTTTCGACAGTGATTCTGGAACCCTTTCTTGTCCCAGCTGTGGCAGAAAAGATAATATAGAAGATTTTTCGGATGAACATATTTTAACAACTTTTTCAGAAGATGAGGCGAAAGAATACCATTGTAAAAACTGTGGTGCCGTCATTCTCACTGATGCAGACACCACTGCGACAACCTGTAGTTTCTGTGGAGCCGGGGTTGTATTGGCAGATCGATTATCAGGTGTATTGGCTCCAAAGATGGTCATTCCTTTCAAAATTAGTAAAGAAGAAGCGATGAAGGCATTTCGGACTTGGTGTAAAAACGGACGCTTAACACCAAAGGGGTTCATGACAGCAGACCGTATTAAGGCCATCACAGGGATGTACGTCCCGTTCTGGTTATATGATTTAAACAGTAAGGTTCATGTAGAAGCAACGTGTACAAGAGTAAGGGAATATACGCGTGGCAATTATATTTATACAGAGACAAAATATTATGATGTGATGCGCAGGATTAATTTAGATTATATAAAGGTTCCTGCAGATGCTTCTGAAAAAATGCCAGATCAAATCATGGATAAATTGGAGCCGTTTCATTATGAAGATTTAAAAGATTTTAAGACTCCATATCTAGCAGGTTATATTGCAGAAAAATATAATTATAATGATGATGAGTTGCTCCCACGAGTAAAAGATAGACTAAAAGGATTTATCGATTCCTATATTTCCTCGACAATGGGAGGATACTCTTCTGTAAGTTACCGAACAAAAGATGTCCACACTAAAAAGCAACAAAGTGCCTACGTACTTTTTCCTATTTGGATGGTTTATTATGATTATGACAAATCGGAGCATACCTTTGCGATGAATGGGCAAACAGGAAAGATTGTTGGGAAACCGCCGCTTAGTTATGGCAAGATAGCAGGTTGGTTTAGTGGAATTGCTGGAGGAAGCTTTATCACCTTGAAACTGATTTCCTTGCTGTTAGGGGGCGGCCTTTGGTGAAAAGAACAGGTATTTTAATCACACTTTTTACGCTGTTTTCTTTATCTATTCTCCTTTTTACTAGTCCCGTTATGGCGGCTTCTCCAACGAAACAAAGAATCTATGATGATGCAGAGTTGTTGACCGAGCAAGAAACCGAACAGTTAGAAGTCCTTGCGGAAGAATATAGTGTCAAAAGAGAAACAGATTTTATTATTTTAACGACCAATGATACAGAAGGAAAAGATGTTGTAAAATATATGCAGGATTTCTATGATGAAAAGGGTCCTGGCTATGATAAAAAACATGGAAACACCGCTATTTTAACAGTTGATATGCAACATAGAGAAATTTATTTAGCTGGATTTTATAAAGCAGAGAAATTATTAAATGATGATCGACTTGATTTAATTCGCGATAAAATTACTCCGGCTATGAAGAATAAAGACTATTTTACAGCTTTTCAAACATTCATTTTAACCGCTGATGAATATATGGGGATCCGCTTTGGTCTGAGCCCAGATAATCTCCTGTTCCAATTATGGTTTCAGGCAGCTGTCTCGATTGGATTAGGGGTACTCATTGTCGGGGGAATGGCTTATAATTCCGGCGGAAGAGTCACTATTAATAATAAAACGTACGAGGATTCTAGTACCTCACGCGTAGTAAACAGAAGAGATCAATATATTAGAACGACCACAACAAAGCGAAGAAAGCCTCAAAGTAATAGTGGCGGCGGCTCTTCTGGTGGTGGCGGTGGAAGAACCAGTGGCGGCCACTCACATAGTGGGAGTAGAGGCAGTTTTTAGAGTTTAGCAAAGGCCATTGAATGATACAAGGGAGGATGCATAATGAGTTTTTTTAAAAATCAATTTGCCAATGTAATCGAATGGGAAGAATTCCGAGATGATATGATCTTTTGGAAATGGAATAATCGTGAAATTAAAAAAGGCAGTCGACTGATTATTCGTCCTGGGCAGGATGCCGTCTTTTTTAATAATGGAAGATTGGAAGGAATTTTTGAAGAAGAAGGCGACTATAATATTGAGTCACAAATTATTCCCTTTCTCTCAACGTTAAAAGGCTTTAAATTTGGCTTCAATAGTGGGCTGCGAGTAGAGGTCTTATTTGTCAATACGAAGGAATTTACGGTTAGATGGGGAACGAAGAATGCGATTAATATTCCTACTCCGCAATTACCAGGTGGCTTACCCGTTCGAGCAAATGGAACCTTTCAATTCAAAGTGAATGATTATATTGCGCTTATGGATAAGATTGCTGGAGTGAAAGATCGCTATTTAGTAGAAGATGTGAAAATCCGGATTACTGCCATCCTTGACCAGCTTTTGATGAAGTGGATTACGCGTGAGGGAAAGGATATGTTTAATCTGCAAGCCAATGCTTTCGAGATTGCCAAGGGGATTCAAGAAGACCTAGATATGCAGATTTTGGATAGTGGAATGACAATCACAGGTTTTAATATTATGAGCTTCAATTATCCGAAGGAAATTCAAGATATGATTACCAAAAATGCCTCTCACGGAATGATTGGCGATATAAGTCGTTATCAACAGGTTTCCATGACAGACGGAATTTCTTCCGGAAAAGTAAAGGGAGGAGGCACGGCCTCTGACATGGCTGGCATGATGATGGGTATGGGAATGGCAAAAGAAATGATGAAAAATATGGAACAAAAGGAAGAACCGTCAAACCCAACCCCGACAAACTCTGATGCCAAAGATGGAACAATTCCTAATTTCTGTCCGAATTGTGGGACAAAAACGAACGGTGGCAATTTTTGTTCCAACTGTGGTCAAAAATTAGGAAAGTGAAGGGGAATGCTGAGAAAAATATTATATTAAGTCATGTATCAAAAAATAAATCAAAGCCAATAAATGTGTCAATACTAAATAAGATTACTTTAATGCCCCTAAAGTCATAGAGAGAGCTTAATTCGTTTAAATGATTAAAAATCTGTAAATAGGAGTGGTGTCAAATGGTTAATGGAGTGGAATTTGATTTTGTTGTAAAAGATAGTAAAGCTGCACTGGAGCAGTACAAATCTATTTTTGATGTAGAAGTAGTGGAGGAGACAAATTTTAAGGTAGGGAATAACGAAGTTGTATTCAATATCTACGGCACGCGTTTTCATATGCTTGATGAAAATCCTGAATATCAATTATTTGCACCGAAAGAAGGGGATACGCAATCATTTTGGTTTAATATAGTAATTCCAAACATACAAGAAACCTATGAAAAAGCTATGTCCGCTAATGCAACGGAAATTCAACCTGTCACAAGGATGGAGGAAATGGGCATATCAAATGCCATGTTTTCTGATAGTAATGGATATGTATGGATGTTACATGAAATTCACCGTGAAGTATCTTTTGAAGAACGCATTGACATTTTAAGCAAAGATTTTGAATAAAATGCTTATAGTGTCCTGAACCACAAGGAAATGCAGAACGGATACCGAAATAGTTCCATACAAAAAATAAATAGTACTCACTTTTGATCATTAAAAAACCACAGGAATGCCTTGCTGTAAAAGCATTCTTGTGGTTTTAACTGTCAAAGATGAGATTTTATCAAAAAAGGAGAGGCTTCCAGAACCGATTCGTATTTTTAGTGAACGCTTAACTTTCATCCTGTCCTTCAGTGGTTTATTATAGTATTATGAATAAGTGACCTAGTCCTAGTCTAAAGGGGTATGAGAATGACGGAGGAAAATATTACAAGAATACATTTAAATGATAAAGAATACATATTGATCGGAACGGCTCATGTTTCCAAAAGTAGTGCTGAGCTTGTAAAAGAAGTGATTGAGAGTGAAAAGCCAGATGCTGTTTGTATTGAACTAGATGAAGGACGATACAAATCGATTACAGATGGTAACAAATGGAAGGATATGGATATTTTCCAAGTCATTAAAGATAAAAAGGCATCTTTGCTTTTAATGAACTTAGCGATTTCTTCCTTTCAAAGAAGGATGGCCAAGCAATTTGATATCCATCCTGGTCAAGAAATGATCCAAGGAATCGAATCAGCAAAAGACACCGGAGCCAGGCTTGTATTAGCGGATCGAAATATCCAAATTACGTTTTCTCGGATCTGGGGAAATGTCGGCTTCAAAGGGAAAGCAATGCTCCTCACACAAGTGGTCGCCAGTATTTTTAGTCGCGAGACAATCACAGAAGAAGAATTAGAAAAAATGAAGTCGCAAGATATGATTGATTCCATGCTGCAAGAGTTTACAGAAGCCTTTCCGAAATTAAAAACACCATTGATCGATGAGCGGGATCAGTATTTGGCTCAGAAAATCAAAGATGCACCGGGAGATAAAATAGTAGCTGTACTCGGTGCGGCTCATGTCCCTGGGATTACAAAAGAAATTGAAAAAGAGCATGATTTGCAGGAGTTAACGAAACTGCCTCCCAAATCAAAAGCTCCTAAGATGATTGGCTGGTCGATTCCAGTCTTGATCTTAGCGGTTATTCTCTATACCTTTATCGCCAATCCATCAGCTGGTTTACAGCAAACCATTAGTTGGTTTTTATGGAATGGAACATTGTCGGCGATTGGAACAGCCATTGCTTTTGGTCATCCGCTCGCAATCATCACAGCTTTTATTGCAGCACCGATCACCTCATTAACTCCGCTCCTAGCGGCGGGCTGGTTTGCCGGAATCGTCCAAGCTTATTTTCGTCGTCCTAATGTAAGGGATTTTGAAACACTTGCAGAAGATGTCTTTCATGTAAAAGGATTTTGGCATAATAAAGTCACCCGGGTTCTATTAGTCGTCATATTAGCAAATCTTGGCAGTTCCATTGGAACCTTTGTTGGTGGGGCAGATGTCATTCGATTATTCTTTAAACATATTTAGGTTAACAACAGATGGCTCGGGAAAATCCGGGCCTTTTTCAGCTTTAATATGATAAAACATATACAGCTTATGCTAAACTTACTATCTATTAAGAAAAGGATTGGTGTAAAATGAATATTTCCAGAAAAAAAGAAATTGAACGGCTGCAAAACGAAAAGGCTGAATTGTTTGATAATTATGTACTTCACATATTGAATGGTCAATGTATGTATGAAGAATTTAAAGATCATAAACTAATGGGAGATTCTGATTATGCTCCTTTTAATGAAGCGATGTGTGTAAATGCGACGACTGAACAAGTTTTTGCTGAAGATTTTATAAAAACGCGAGCCGCGGGACATTGCGAGTCCGTTGAGAATTATATTAAAAAGGTTATAGATCCATTAGACAACCTTTTTAATAAATCATATACATATATCGTTTTATGGTTTGGCGAAGATATGTTTTGTCAAATGAATGTAATGACAATTCTTTCCTATCTTGAGCAGTCTGGATATGCAGGAAAAGTGTTCTTAAATAGCTTCAGAGAGGATGAATTTAAAGTAAGCCAAACGGAACTTCAATTAGGCAACTATGCCTCTGTATACAAAGAGGTATTAGTAAATCATAAAAAACCATCAACTCAACTACTTTCAGTCATGTACCAGGCAGTAGACATTTATTTAGAAATGCTCAAAGAAAATAATGCAGTCGTAAAGTATATCTCCCAACATAAAGATTTACCAACATCAGCATTAGTGAATAGGTTATTTGAGCTTTTTCCAACAATCGGCTACGGAGATTCACAATATATCAAACTGATAAATAAAACGAAGTAAAGGCAAGTAACATTGAACGGAGGTTAGACAATGGAAGGGCCTATGATCGAAGCAAAGAATATAAGTAAAATAATAGACGGGCAAACCATTTTAAAACGAATTTCCTTCTGTTTGCAAGGAAATAAGGCGTTTTTCATCCGTGGGCGCAATGGATCGGGAAAAAGCACTTTACTAAAATTGATAGCGGGAATCTATCAACCAACGCATGGAGCTTTAAATCGAGGTACGAATAGAATTGGATATATGCCTGAACATTTTCCAGAAGGACTGCCTTTCCGAGTCAAAGAATATCTTTCCATGATTGCAAACTTTCATGGTTATTCAAAGAAGGAGCTAAAGGAATATATCCAATTATTTTCTATAGATGCTTTTCTGAATACATCACTTAAACAATGTTCAAAAGGGACCAAGCAAAAGGTCGGGATTATTCAAGCACTCATTAGCAAACCAGATATATTACTTTTAGACGAACCACTTACTGGGTTAGATCAGGAATCACAGCAGGTTTTTATACAGCTGTTGGACAAGCAGAAAAGGAATAGCATGATAATATTTACAGCCCATGAAAATCCGTTAATCGAAAAGGTTGCTGATGAACAATTTCTTCTCGAAGCGGGCGGACTCGCTAAATCCAATATGAAGAGTAGGAAGAAACAAATAAAATTTAAATATACGAGAGTAGACATTTTACAGAATCTCCAGTTGGTCACACATAATCGTAACGAAAAAACGGCTGTTCTTTCCGCTAATTCGGACCAAAGTGATCCATTATTACTTCATCTATTAAACAACCAATGTTCTATTTTAGAAGTGTGGGAAGAGGGGGAAAGATGAAAGGATTTTTTATTTACCAATTGTTAAGCTATTTTCGCTCTTTAAAATGGATCCCACCTGTGGTCGTGTATTTCATATGGGTGTTCGTTTTTTATACCTATCGAGGGGTTCCGATATTGAGTAGTTACGCCGTTACAAGTGTAGCGTTAGTATTTATTTCAACCTGGGTTACAATGGGGATCTTCTCGTTAGAAAACGAAAGTGAAAAACAGCTTTTATTTGTTCAACTGTCTAGTAAACTCCGCTATCTTTACGGAAAATGGTGTATTTGTGTTCTCGTGATTACACTCCTTCTTATATTTGCGATTTTTTATCCTATTCTTATCCAGGCTTTTAAACTTCCAGTTAAGCCCATCCATTTTGCCTTCACTTTGTATGGACATTTTTACTCGGCCCTATCTGGTATTATTGTTGGTAGCCTTTTTAGTGCAACTGCATTCGCACAAAAAAAGTATTCCTGGTTAGCGGGCATGCTTGTCAATATCATCGCAGTTGTTTCAGAAGTCAGAAGGAATGATAGAAAGGCTCACGATTTTGAAATGGCCGCTTTATCTATTTCCTCCAATTGGAAAACTAACAACGTATTTTCAAAAAGGAGATGAAATTGTATTAAATAATGAACTCCTTTTATTAAGTTTATGGGGAATGGTCTATCTCATCCTAGCTTTTGTGATCGTTACTCGATTATTTTTGAGAAAGGAAAGGTAAAAGAAAAACTCTCCTACTAATGATTTTCTTTAGTAGGAGAGTGGGGGGACTAATCAATTGATTTTTGCGCTTCCATTCATTATCTTATTACTTTTCTTCAATTCGATACCATAATTCACAATACTCGTAACCGTCATTGTTTGTACAATACATTTCGAAATTGCCGCCATCTATAATATTGAACTTTGATGTTGGTAACCACTCAGAAAATATCCTATTTTTTAATGAGCTCAAATCATAGTTGCCGCTACCATTTCCGTCACCTTATGTAGAAAATATTGCCCAAGTAGAAGCAGGAACATCTACAACTCTATAGCCATTGATCTTACTATCCTTTGATCGATAACACCCGATAAGATATGGGAAAGTAGTATTGCTAGTGAATTTGTAGGAATCGTATGCAAATACTGCTCCGAGTTCGTTGCTGAACTCTCCTTCGCGCCGCCAATCCCCAATTACTGACTGTTCTAATTTGTTAAACTCACCATTTTTGCCTATGTTTTGCCAAAACTCCGGGATAGATACTCCCTGTTGGTTCGCAATATTCTCGTAATTGTATATATCCTCTAGCCCGAAAACCTGAAAAGCGTCCCGTTTCTCAATTCGATAATCCATCTCGACAACCCCTTTTAAGATAATTTGAAAGGAGATGCGTGGATAGGCTTTTAACTGACTCCCGACATTACGCGCTGATGTCGGCGTCAATCCGTGTAGATTTTGAAATGCCCGCGAAAATGACTCCGGTGTTTCATATCCATATTTCAAAGCGATATCAATTACTTTATTATCTCTGTTTTTCAAATCAAAAGCGGCAAGCGTAAGCCTTCTACGTCTGATATACTCTGATAAAGGTATTCCAAGTACAAATGAAAACATGCGTTGAAATTGATACACAGAACATAAGGCAATTCTAGCAATCTGTTCATATTCAATCTTATTTTCTAAGTTGTCTTCAATATAGTCAATGGCACGATTCATACGTTGAAGCCAGTCCACTGCGAACCCTCCTCTCAAAAGCAGCATATCATGCGGTAAATTAAGTCGCCTGACTTTTCATGCAAGGAAATATCAGGTGATTAATAAGTTCTACTTTATGTTAATTCTTTAATCATTTTCATTATCCTGCTCTGTTAATACAATTAGTACACTTCGACAAGTATATATAGATTGATATAAGGTATCTAAGTAATTTTGTGATAAGGAAATCAAGTATTAGCAGGAAAGGCAATGGACCATAACTAACTTTATTTCGAAAAATTATGACGATTGCTTTTTATATAGGAATAACAGCCAATCAGGATCACTAGAACGATTACGATATTAGCAGAAATATGAATCAGGTTCACTTTTGGAAAATAGGCATTGATAGCCAATATCCACCCTTTTAGCCATGGATCTCCAATTATTCCAACGACCGCTGTTTGTGCAATAAAGGCACCTGCTATAATATTGATCCACATAAATTTTGCCGCGACTTTTATAATCAATGGTAAAAAGAAGAGGGAAACAATTAAACTTAAAAAAACTCCAATCAGAGCCATTGATATGTTTTGTGAGATTTCGGAAATAACGATCACACTATCCAAACAGATTAAAAAATCTGTAGCAGCTAGTAATGATAATACCTTTACCCTTATGGAAAAAGAGCGATTTAGTAGGGAAATGTCGGTTTGATCAGTAAATGACTTTGTGACTAATCCAAAAGCAATAAATAGCAAAATCACACCCATGATTAAATGTATGACTGGAATGGTGAGCAGGGTATCCATGACAATAATATAAAGCGCTCGCGTGCAGGTAAGCACCACAGCCGCAGGAAAGACAATGTTTACCTGAGGATGCTTTCGAATGATCGCTCCTAAAATTAATAAGTTGTCCAAATCACTTACGAACGTAATTAAAAATACCTTTATGATCTCATTCATTACAATTCCTCTTTTTTCTCTTTTCATTATCTGTATGCAAGAATTTGCCAATCATTAATCATAATGATTGTTTGGTAAAAATTATGTTTTTATGAAAACGATTAGACCTTATGATAGATTCCTGATAATATAGGGTGGATGCATATTACACCATAAGAATTTGGTATACATAGGAGAATCATAGAATGAAAAAGTTTATTTGGATTGCCTGCCTTATTTATTGCTTAAATGGTTTCGGCCATATTATTATTGGGACGATCCTCGAACCAATGGTCGCATCATATGGAATCCAATATGGTGATGGCGGACAATTGATTATGAATCAATTTTTAGGATTTTTGGTTGGGGTGTTAGTGGCACCTTTTCTAGTAAATGGATTAGGCAGAAGAATGACATTATCGATTGCCTTACTATCATTTGCTGTTTCCCAATTTATTTTTGGTTCACTGCCAAATTGGAATTTATTATTATTTGTGGCCCCATTTGCTGGAGCAGGAATTGGAATCGGCGAAACCGTTGTCGCGGCATTAATTGTTGCTCATCTCAAAGAGAAAAAGGCATCCACGCTGATACTTGTTGAGGTATTCTTTGGTGTTGGAGCTTTATTGATTCCGGTTATTTCTGCCTTTCTCATTTCTAGGAATATCTGGAATGTTTCATTTTCCTTTGTAGCGTGTGTGACGACCATTACATTGCTGATTTGGTTTTTCTCCTCCTTTGGAGAAATGGATTCCGTTCTAAAAAAGCAGGCTAAGAAGCGAGATGAAAATGGAAAGAAACCGGAAAAACTTCGGTATACCCGGAAACAAATTCCAATTATAACGGTTGGGGCTGTTTTTTTCTTTATGTATGTGGGTGCTGAAATGGTTCTACCTAACTATTTACCGACCATCCTCCATAAAACAACGCAATTAGAGGCTTCTTCTCTGGCTTTAAGTATTACCGTTTTTTGGTTAGCGATGACAATTGGACGGATGTTGATGACATTTATTGTCGACAGAATTGGTTACACAAAACTCTTCGTGGTTAGCTGTATTGGACAATTTTTAGGATTGTTTGTCTTTGCATTATCTCCATCCATTTGGATTAGTTATGGTGCGATCTTTTTTACCGGATTATTAATGGGAGGGATTTTCTCGATTGGTTTGCTGATCATTAATGATACATCGCAGGGACATGAAGAAAGAACAACAAGTTTGTTAGTCGCCCTAGGTGGTTTAGGTGGCGCGATTTTACCAAAGATTGTTGGTGAATTAATCGATCGTTTTGCAATTTCTGTTACTTTATGGACTATGGTTGGCTTTGCCTTTATTTTGGTCAGTTTAATGGGCGTTATTTTTTACCTCAAGAACAAATCAGAAGTAATAGAGGATAAAAGACAAGTTTCATAAAAAATGAATGGAAGTGTGTGATAAAGCTTTGCTTGTGAAAGAAAGACCTTACTTTTCGTGGTAAGGTCTTTTATTCACCAATATGCAAGTTTTTCATTTATCAAACACTTCTTATATTAATATTATGGTAAACTTATAGTATATATTATATATAAATGGAGAGAGGTTCAACATGATTAAAGCTGTTTTTTTTGATTTGGATGACACCTTACTATGGGATAAAAAAAGCATTAAAGAAGCTTTTCTGTCTACTTGTAAAATAGCAGAAGAACGTTATGGGGTGAAAGCAGAAAAACTTGAGGAAGCGGTTCGTGAGCAAGCTAGGGAGCTTTATGCCTCGTACGAAACATATCCTTTTACACAAATGATTGGCATCAATCCATTTGAAGGACTTTGGGGAACCTTTCTGGATGATCATGATGAATTCAGAAAGATGAAGGATATCGTTCCTACCTATCGAAAAGATACTTGGACATTAGGATTAAAATCTTTAGGGATTGATGATACAGATTTTGGCTATGAATTAGCTGAGCGGTTTCCAGAAGAGCGAAAGAAACTGCCTTTTGTATATGAGGATACTTTTGCTGTATTAGACCGTTTAAGAGAAGAGTATCGACTTTTACTTCTAACAAATGGCTCTCCTGATTTGCAGCAAACGAAGCTTACGATCACCCCAGAGCTTACACCTTATTTTGAACAGATCGTTATTTCTGGTGACTTTGGGAATGGGAAACCAGATCCAGCTATTTTTGAACATGCATTGTCGTTAATGTCATTAAATAAGGAAGAAGCCATAATGGTTGGGGATAATTTAATGACTGATATACTTGGGGCCAACCGAGTGGGGATGAAATCCGTATGGGTTAATCGTGAAGAAAAAGAACGAACAGAAGTGATCCCAACTTATGAAATTCAAAATCTAGGGGAATTGCATCAACTTTTAGATGATTTGAATAAAGTGAAATTATAATCAGATATGCTGCAGATTTAACTCTGTAGCATATCTATTGTAAATAGGGGGCTTGTAATATGGGAAATAAGTCCATCGTTTTTACCGGTGGAGGATCGGCAGGACATGTGACACCCAACATGGCGATCATTAAGGAACTCGATAAGGGGTGGGATATATTTTATATTGGATCAAGAAAAGGAATTGAAAAAGAACTCATTCAAAAAATAAATATTCCTTATTACGGCATTAATAGCGGCAAATTAAGGCGGTATTTTGATTTTCAAAATGTTAAGGATGCTTTTAACGTTATAAAAGGATATTTTGAAGCAAAAATAATTCTTAAAAAATTAAAACCTAATCTTGTTTTTTCGAAAGGCGGATTTGTTTCCGTACCAGTGATTTTAGCCGCTAAAACCCTTAGAATCCCCGTGTTTATCCATGAAAGTGATATCACACCTG
This sequence comes from Bacillus subtilis, assembly GCF_008764245.1. GTDB lineage: Bacteria > Bacillota > Bacilli > Bacillales > Bacillaceae_C > Lederbergia > Lederbergia ruris. The sequence continues at coordinate 11,524 of NZ_VTQV01000012.1, read as the reverse complement.
GACTGGCCAATAAAATTTCGCAAAGATTTGCTACGAAAATCTTTACCTCTTTTGAGGAAGCAAAGAAGTTTTTCCCCGAACATAAAACGACCGTTATTGGTTCACCTATTAGAAAGGAAATCCTGAGCGGTTCGGCTGCTCGTGGGAGGGCTTTTCTTGGATTCCATTCTAATCTTCCTGTTTTGACGATAATGGGTGGTAGCTTGGGGGCTAAAAAAATCAATGAAGTTATCAGAACGTCTTTACCTGAGCTGACATCGAAATACCAAATTGTTCATCTGTGTGGAAAAGGAAATAAAGATGACCAATACTCAAATGTCTCAGGATATCGCCAATATGAGTATGTACATGATGAACTTTCAGATATTTTAGCTGCTTCTGATATCGTCATTACGAGAGGCGGATCAAATGCGATATTTGAATTTTTGGCTTTGAACATCCCGATGCTCATCATCCCTTTAGGATTAGATCAAAGCAGGGGAGACCAAATCCTCAATGCAAAGGCCTTCCAAGAAAAAGGCTATTGCCTTATGTTAGAGGAAGAAAAACTAGATCGTGAGACATTGATGGAACATCTAGACTCAATTTATAAGAACAAGGAAAAATTCGAAAAGAATATGAAATCAACGCAAAAAAGTTCCGCCTTAAAAATACTTGTGAAAGAGATTGAAGACTGGAATTGACACTTCCTATGGCAAAAGAGCAAACATCATGGTGTCGCAAGTAAAATTTTCATGCAAACGATGTTAAATAATAATCACAAACATCATTCAATGGACATCCAAGACATAGTGGTTTCGTTTTGCAATGTACTTTTCCGTGTTCAACAAGAAGGGCATGGTATTCTTGCAGTAAGATGAGGTCAGCTGGTAATTCACTCTCAACCTGTTTTCTGAAAAGATCATAGGATGCTGGTACATCTTTTCCAATCCGTGTAAAAATTCTTCTTGCGTAAGCATCAACGACAAATACTGGTTTATGAAATGCATATAGGAGCATGGCATCTGCTGTTTCCCGGCCAATGCCATAGATGCTTAATAATTCAGTACGTAATGTCTGTTTATCTATTTGTTTGATTTTTTCGATATCATATTCATACTTATTAAACCACTGAATAAACGCTTTGATTCGTTTAGCCTTTATGTTGAAAAAACCACTAGATTTGATCAGTTGAGCAAGTTCATCTTCAGGTAAATGCTCAATCGTTTTAGGATCTAAAAATTCTCCTAATTGTACAAGTGCTTTTTCAACATTACGCCAACTGGTATTTTGCACAAGAATCGCACCAATCAGCATCTCAAAAGGGGTTTCAGCTGGCCACCAATTTTGCGGGCCGTAATATTGATATAAGCGCTCATAAATAAATGAATATCGCTGTTGCATTTTATAACCTCCATGATTTTGCTATTATACTAGAATGCTTGAGAAAGGTGAACCTATCGATAATTATACTATCATTTCGGGTAGTATTTTTGTGAAAGTTCAAGATTAAAATCCCATTCATAAGAGAGAATAGAAGTTTCTGCATCTAAGTATGAGAGGATTCATTTTAACAGTTGTCAAAACAGCGTAGAACTTGGATAAAACCATTAATCCGAAGTGTGAACTAGTTTGAAAGGGGATTTTATCATCCCTCCTTTTGTGGTTTTGAAATTTATCTTTTGACATTAAATAAAGTTCGATTATTCATAAAATAGTTTGATACAATTGTATAAGTAGCTGGATTGTAGTCAAAAGGACCATCCAATTTATTTAGTTATGGAGGTAGGATGAGTGGATGTACAGATTGAAAAAGCATCTCTAGAACAAAAAGTCGTATTAAGGCACTTACTCGAGTTATACAAATATGATTTTAGTGAGTTTGATCCTGAAGATGTAAATGATCAGGGATTATACGGTTACAAGTATTTTGAACAGTACTGGACAGAGCCAAGTCGTTTTCCTTTCTTGATCAAGGTTAATGGAAGTTATGCTGGATTTGCGCTGGTTCGTGAAATAACTCAAGAGGGTGAAAATCCTGCATCCTATTTTTCAATGGCTGAGTTTTTTGTTATGAAGAAATACCGAAAATCTGGTGTAGGGAAGCAAACGGCTTTTTATCTATTTGATACCTTTTCCGGAACATGGGAGGTTGCAGAGATGAAGGAGAACGTTCCAGCACAAAAATTTTGGAGAAAAATCATCTCGGAGTATACGAACGATAATTATCAAGAAGTGCAAAAAGTTGACTGGGAGGGGCCAGTTCAAATATTCATTACTGGCAAAATGAACTGAGATAGTGTGCACCCTTCTTTATACGAGTACTTTTATAGAATAATTTAAATAGAAAATAATCAAATCTTTTATAAAAAATGTATAATGATTTACATAAGTTCATTTTAGAGTATTTTCATGGATATTAAAGTACAGAAGAGGAGAGTAGCCTACTTATGAAAGAAAAACAACTAGAATTACTGGAAATATTGGAAACCCAAGGACGGATTGAAATTGATTCTCTGGCAAAGATGCTGAATATGGATGTAAATGAAGTAGCCGAAATGATAAAAAACCTTGAGCAATCACAAGTGATTCAGGGCTATTCTGCTGTGATTGACTGGTCAAAAGTACTGGGCAACGGAGATATCACGGCAATGATCGATGTGAAGGTTGCCCCGAAAAGAGGCGTAGGGTTCGATCAAACTGCTGAACGAATTTATCGCCACAGCGAGGTTAAGTCGGTTTATCTCATGTCCGGTACTTATGATTTATCGGTTACGGTCGAGGGCAAATCAATGTCGGACATTAGCAATTTTGTCGCTGAAAAGCTTTCGACACTCGATTCGGTCATTTCGACAACGACACATTTTATCCTAAAAAAATATAAACACGATGGCGTTATTTTTGATGAAAAGTCAAAGGATAAGAGAATGGTGGTGTCACCATGATGGTAACCAAAAGCAGCCATTTCGTTTCAGAGCTTGCCAATTCGATTCAGCCTTCCGGGATCAGGCGTTTTTTTGATCTCGCTTCCCAGATGGAAGATGTAGTTTCTCTTGGTGTCGGTGAACCTGATTTTACAACACCATGGAATATTATTGAAGCCAGTTATCATTCACTTGAGCAGGGTTACACCGCCTACACTTCAAATGCAGGTCTTTTCAGTTTGCGACGGGAAATCTGTCGTTATTTAACAAAATATGATTTGGATTATAACCCGGAAGATGAAATATTGGTGACCGTCGGAGCAAGCCAGGCAATTGATTTGGTTCTTCGTGCGACGATCGATAGGGGAGACGAAGTGATCATCGTCAATCCAGGATTTGTTTCGTATATCCCGCTCATTCAAATGGCAGGGGGAAAAGCCGTTCCTCTCGAGACAAAGGCGGAAAATCAATTTAAACCAATGCCAGAACAGCTCGAACCGCTGATCACTGCGAAAACAAAGGCGGTTTTTTTATGTAATCCTAATAATCCGACTGGCACGGTCTTAAGCAGAAACGATTTGGAACCCATTGCCCAAATTGTAAAAGATCATGACTTGCTCGTTTACTCCGATGAAATCTACGCGGAATTAATTTATGAAGATGATCATGTCAGCACAGGGGCGTTGGAAGGGATGAAAGAACGGACTATCATCATTTCTGGGTTTTCAAAAGCATTTGCGATGACCGGCTGGCGTCTCGGTTATGCGGTGGGACCCAAGGAGATTATTCAGGCAATGCTAAAAATCCATCAATCCTCCATGATGTGTGCATCAACCATGGCACAGTACGCTGGGCTGGAGGCATTGACCGGCAACAGTGATAATGTGAAACGGATGGTCCGCAGTTATCGTCAAAGAAGAAATTATTTAGTGCATCAGTTGAACAGTATGGGGCTTGACTGTGAATCACCAGGTGGCGCATTTTATCTGTTTCCATCGATTAAGAAAACTGGCCTATCTTCAGAGGAATTTGCAGAAAGATTGCTCGTATCAGAAAAGGTCGCCGTCGTTCCTGGAAGTGTATTCGGCGAAAGCGGCGAAGGGTATATTCGTTGCTCATACGCAACCTCAATGACCCAATTGGAGGAAGCATCGAAACGAATACAGCGTTTTGTGGAAAATGTAGAGTGAATTTAATTGGATAAACAGAATGATTACCCCAATGCTAATTAAATGGGTATTTTCGGCATAAAGACGTTGCTTTGCAACGTTCTTTGCTATGTGCCGCTAGGAGAAAGATGTTCCTACATAACAAATACTACTTTATAAAAAATTAGCAAAAGCTTCATTCACTCTATTCCGCAATCGGGCGATTTGGTTAAACAGGGGGGGATACTTTTGAAACAAGGCAGAATTATTATAATTACTGGTCCACCAGGAACAGGTAAAAGTACGACGGCGTCCATTGTTGCTAAAGAATCTAGCTTACCAAAAGCTGTACATATGCACACGGATGATTTTTATCACTATATTCAAAAGGGGGCGATACCTCCATTTTTACCGGAATCACAAGAACAAAACCTAATTGTTATTGAAGCTTTTTTAGAAGCTGCAAAACGCTTTGCACGGGGTGGTTACGATGTGATTATTGATGGAATTGTTGGTCCTTGGTTTTTAAATCCGTGGTTAAATGTTGTACAAGATAATTTCGAAGTACATTACATTGTCTTAAGAGCGACAAAAGAAGAAACAATGAAACGAGCAATCAATCGCACTAAATTAGACGAAAATGACAACATTGAATTGGTAGAAAAAATGTGGGAGCAATTTAACGATTTGGGTACCTATGAATCCAATATTATCGAGACAACAAATCAATCTACCGAAGAAAGTGTTTCAGCAATAAAAGCTATAATTGAAAAGAAATCTTCTTTACTCACGATATGATGTGATACAAAAGTTAAGCAATCGAGCGCAATTCTGGAACAAACTGTGCCGTATTCGGTCCATTTTGTTTAACAAGAAAAGAATTCTATGGGGGTGTTTTATTGTTATCTGATTTAGAATTGATGGATTATCATGTAAACGTGTTATTTAAACACGATGATAAAAATCGTATGACAGTCGTAAATGAGCCACCATACGATGATGCACCGCGTATTTTTATTGGTGGTACCCAACAGGGGAATTTAATAAGGTATTCAAGCATCCTGAGTAAGAGTCTTTTAGAGAGGTTAGAACGATTGACTAGTAAAGACTCTGGCATCCAATTAGGAAAAATAATCGGAGTTTTGAGTGTGGAACAACAAATCAATAACTTTTGGGTAGGACCTGCTTTTTTATTCCCCGATTTGAGAGGTAAGTCAACACAGACGATACAAATAACCGAGTCAAACAAGGAACTGCTCCGTTCCCATTTTCCCGATTTCCTAGATGACCTGGAATTTACACAGCCTTGTTTTGCAGTTGTTCGAAATGGATCTGCTGTTTCCTTGTGTTGTAGTGCTCGACAAACATCTATTTGCGCCGAAGCTAGTCTGCATACTACTAAATCTTATCGTGGCAAAGGGTATGCTGTAGATGTTTCAAATGCTTGGGCAGCTGAGATACAAAAACAGGGACGGATTGCATTATATAGTACTTCATGGGACAATTTTGCATCCCAATCTGTAGCAAGAAAACTACATTTGATAAGGTATGGAACAGACATTCATATGAAATAAGGCGTGTTTATACACAAGATTCTTCTTAAACAAACGGGTTCTAAGAACTAAAATATTTGATTATTCTTTACTTTTTCCGTCTCACAAAGTATAATAAAACAGTAAAGCCAATTTCAATGAGCATATAAATAATAAGGGGTGCATTTTGTGAGTGCGGTAGTTTCTGAATAGGAAAATGTATTATAAGGAAATAAGTAAGTATTAACAGCAGGGGATTTTAGTGCTTTTCGCAACCCTTAGTTTGTTATGGGCTTATTTCCACCTATGAAGATACCTACCATACTTTACAATCAAACGCATCATTTCATAATTAAAACGTTTGTTATTAACGTTTTTTGATGTATTTTTTTGTTTTGTAATGTAAGCTGTGGTGTCTGCCGCAGCTTTTTTTATTTTTGTTAAAACTCATTGGAATCCTGTTAGGTATCTTCATTGCTGATTAAATCATCACATTGAGGAGAATGAAAATATGAATGAAAATACTTTTGAAAAATTACAATACAACGAGCTAAAAGAAATTGTAAAATCGTATTGTGTGAGCGGACTTGGACAACAATTAATGGATACATTAACTCCAAGTTCTAATCTAAAGGTAGTAAAACATCGATTAACTGAAACCACCGAAGCGCGTACCATTTTGGATGCAGGAGGAAACGTACCATTTATCGGGATTTCCAACATTGAACATACCATCGACAAATTAGATAAGGGCATCATTTTAGATCCAGAGGAGCTTTTCCGTTTTTCCGACTTTTTAAGGAGCTGCCGGAGGATTAAAACTTTCATGTGTAACAAAGAAATGTTGGCACCGACATTAGCGATGTATGCTAATTCCATGACAGAGTTCGTGGGGATAGAAGAGGAAATTAATTTTTCTATTAAAAATAATCAGGTTGATTCGGCTGCCAGTAAAGAACTCAAACGTGTTCGTTTCCAGATCGAATCCACTGAACAAAAAATTAAAGACCGATTGAATAAGTTCCTAAACAGCAGTGTTAATAAAAAATATATTCAGGAATTCGTTATTAGCGTTAAAGATGATCGCTATACAATACCGATAAAAGCTTCATACAAAAACCACGTACATGGTAGCGTTATTGAAATATCTTCTAAAGGTTCAACAGTCTTTATGGAACCTAATGTGGTAGGAAAGTTAAGTGTGGAATTAGCGACATTAAAGTCCGAAGAGGACATGTTGGAATATCAAATACTCGCTACTTTAACAGGGCTAGTGGCGGAAAATCTTCAACCGATTAAAATCAATATTGAGCTTATATCCCAATACGATATGATTTTTGCTAAAGCGAAATATAGCAAATCTATGAATGGGATTGAGCCAAATATTAATGAACACGGGGATATTAAATTAGTTGATTGCAAGCATCCGTTATTATCAGGTCATATTGTTCCGCTTCAATTTCAAATTGGAAGTAGTTACCGCAGTTTGATAATAACTGGTCCTAATGCTGGCGGAAAAACAATAGTACTGAAAACAATTGGGCTTGTCACTTTGGCAGCAATGTCCGGGTTTCATATTTCAGCTTCGAAAGAAACTCAAATTGCAGTATTTGACCGTATTTTTGTGGATATTGGCGATAATCAGAGTCTAGAAAATGCCCTTAGTACGTTCTCTTCTCACATGAAGAACTTATCGGAAATCCTGCAATCTGTAAACAATAATACACTGCTACTATTTGATGAGATTGGCAGCGGAACAGAACCTAATGAAGGGGCCGCGTTAGCCATTTCTCTATTGGAAGAATTTTATCTTAAAGGATGTATAACCGTTGCGACGACGCATTATGGAGAAATTAAACGCTTTTCCGAATTGCATAATGACTTTATGAACGCTGCTATGCAATTTGACCATGAAACACTTGAACCCTTATATAAACTGCTCATCGGCCAATCTGGAGATAGTAATGCCTTATGGATTTCGAGAAAGATGAATGTACCAGAAAATGTTCTAAGAAGAGCAGAAGACTATATGAAAAATAAAGAATATCGCTTAGAACGAATAAATGAAAGTAAAGTTCGAAAGCCAAAACCAGTTGTTGAAAAAGTAGAAACTCATATCGATTATCAAAAAGGAGATCGTGTAAAACTGCTAGACCACGACGACATCGGGATTGTATACAAGGAAAAAGACGAATATCATAACGTTACTGTGTTTTATCGAAATCAATTTATTGAAGTCAATGAAAAGCGATTGGTTTTAGACTTAAAAGCTGCTGAGTTATATCCAGAAGGTTATGATGTAGACACTTTATTTATTGATTATAAAACCCGAAAACGAAATCATGATATTGAACGAGGCTCAAAAAAAGCCCTTCGCAATGTCAATAAGGAAATACGAAGAAATAAGCAAAAATAAGTAATGAGAAAAATCCTCAACTTTGTTCAAGGTTGAGGATTTTGGGGTTTAAGCTTATTGGGGTAGGCGAAATCTATGATTTTAGAACCAAGTATTTACGAATATAAATGAAAACAGACATCTTAAAACTATTCACTTTTATTAAGTAAAAGCAATGACGTTTTGCTTCTTACTTGATTTAAACTTAGTATTTGTTAAAATCAATTGCTTTTTCTAATCGCTTTTTCTACAAGTGCCTGAAAGCCATAGATTATAATGGCTAAGGATACATTAATAATATACCAACCAGTATGTGTCATCTTTTTAAATTTGACAATGCCAAACTTGTTTCCAATATAAGGCATAGGATAGGCGTTAATTAAATCCAATACCATATTTGTGATTAAGTACTTGCGGAAATTCCCATATGTTAATTTAAATATCCATAGTGTTGCGACAAAATAAGGACCTAAAATATATGTAAAATCGATTGGCCCTGGAGATATAGGATTATTCGTTTTCCACCATTTCTTCTTGTTACAGATGAGGCTAAATACGCTTAAAAATAAATTGATAAAACTTGCAACAGGCAAAAACCTTAAAAAATTTCTTTTCCCCATAAAAGGAACAGTTAGCCAAGGCAAAATTAATGTGGCGAGCGAAAATGCAATTTTCTTATTAAACTTAACCATTAAACTCAGGCTCCTCCTAAAAATGAATTTCTTTAAACGAAACTCGTTAAATCCGTATTCTTTTTATATTCCACATTAGCGAATCCACTCCTGTTGAGAAATGAGCGAGTGGTTTTATTTCAGAAAGATCAAATTGATAAGATGTAAAAAGGGTATTCTTATCTACTTCTATCTCTGCTTTTTGTAATGGCCAAGGTCGGTGGTGTATTTCACCGCAATAAATGTTGACTCCGTTATTCGAACTATATAAACAATAGCGCTCAGTGAACCAGTGATCTAGCGTCCCTTCCTTTGGATAATAAACTTCTGATATAGGACCATATTGGCCTTTAAATGATACAGGAGTATTACCATTTTCTTTACGAATGCTATGGCAATAAAAGGTTTGACCTTGCTTCCCAAAAGAAATTTTCGCCGAATGATAGGGTAAATGATACCAGTTCTTAGCTATCTTTAAGGACGCCCAGTTCTCAACATCAATAGACATAAAATAGATACCGGGTTTTTCGTTGTATTTGACATATGTCCTTACATTAATTTCTGGAAATTTAGGGGTAAGGGAAAATTTTGATATTCCAAGTGGATAAATTCCCTCTATCACGAATAAAATGAGGCCTAACCATGCGGATCCATGAAAGGTGTCAATTTGTAATGAAGAAGGAATATGTGGACGTAGTTTTTCCAGTGGAACAGGCCAATGCAAAAACAATAGATTTCTCCATGATTGTCGCATAATCCACTTTTTTGAAGGTAATGGAAAAGGCCGATGATTGCTATCAATTAATAAGTCCATTAAATGACCTCCTTCTTACAAGAAAATGACTCCAAAAGTTAGAGAAATTTTAAGTTTAGAGTAAAAGTGATCAACTAAAATTTAAAGATCTTTTGTAGTCTTTCCGTAAAGAACAGTTTAATACCTTCTCTTTTTCCACAATGTAGGCTATTTAAATGATAACTATTTCTCCTCTTTGGGCAATAATGGGAAAATGACCGCTTAATTTATACCATATGGGAGAAGTGATTATGCCGAACTTTTTATATTATGTGTCTTTTGTGCTGTTATCCATATTATTTGTCCTTATTTTATTCATACTTATTGGCTGGCGTTGGATCATGAAACGAGTGGTTAAACAAATGGGAAAAATCATTCTAACCGACAGTTATCAAGAAAATATAATAGAGTTACTACCGGGACTACGACATATGGGGATTCAAAATATATTGGAAAATAGTCTACGTGCAGAAACAGGCGATGTTCTCCATCGTCCGCTTGGTTCTTCAAAAAAGTGGCCGAATTTAGATCCGATTACATTTATCCCTGCTCAAACGTCTCCATTTCCCATAGATGGGGAGGAAGAAGTAGATGTTGCCGTTACCATTGGGCCAAAAGCAAAAAAGCCGATGAAAATAAAAATTCCGCTTATTATTAGTGGCATGGCCTATGGTGTCGCACTAAGTGAGGAAGTGAGACTTTCTTTGGCAGGGGCCGCTAAAAATGTAGGAACGGCCATTAACTCTGGTGAAGGCGGAGTCTTGCCGGAGGAATTAGATACTGCTGGAAAGTATATTTTACAGTTTTCTAAAACAGAATGGTCAAAGGAAGAGGATCTTATTAAACGAGCTGATATGGTTGAGGTTAAATTAGGACAGGGTGCCTTATTGGGAACGGGAGGAAAAATTTCACCTGAAAATTTAACAGGTCGTGCCCGTAATATAATGGGATTAAAGGAAGATGAGGATGCTGTCATTTATGATAATTTTTATGAAGATCAAACACTAGATGATTTGAAAGAACTTGTTGATGAGCTTCGAAACTTAACAGGGGGCGTTCCAATTGGAGCAAAAATTGGTGCAGGTGGAAAAATTGAAGAAGATATTGATCATTTAATTTACATTGGGGTTGATTATATTGCAATTGACGGGGGACAAGCAGCAACCCATGGTGCCCCGCCAATTTTATCTGATGATTTTGGAATTCCGACATTACATGCGGTGTTCCGGGCAGCCAATCATCTGAAGAAAAGAAAAAGAAAGGAACAAATTAGTTTAATTGTATCAGGAGGATTATTTGTACCAGGGCATTTTCTAAAAATACTTGCACTAGGTGCGGATGCTGTCTATATAGGTTCAACCATTTTATTTACAGTTGCACATTCTCAATCTCTGAAGGCCTTACCTTTTGAACCGCCTACACAAGTTGTTTGGAATGAAGGGAAATTCAAGAATCAATTTAAGATCGACGAAGGCACGCAATCAGCAGAAAAATTCTTAACAGCCAGTATTGAAGAAATGAAAATGGCATTAAGAGCGATGGGGAAACGCTCTTTAAAAGAGCTCTCAAAAAAAGATTTAGTATCTTACGACGAGTTAACGGCTAAGATGCTTCATATTCCATTTTCATTTGAAGCTTGGGAAGACACAAAGTAAAACGTTCATCAGTGGGGTTTCCTTTTGAACAAAATATGGAAAATGATATGAGGCATCTATATTTTTAAAAAGGGACACTGCAAAAATAACATATTAATACTTTTCTCTAAAAAACCTTATAATGATCGATTATCAATACAGTTCGACCAAAATTGTTTATGGCAAACTAATAATGTAGGTTTTGGCATTTAATTTATGTATGGCCCGTAGGGCCATACATAAATTAAATGAGCCACTTGCCAACTCCCCCAAATAACTTTAAACTCCTCGTTGGACCAACAACGTTCGACAGGAGGATATTAGGAGATGTTAGCAGTGGCACAAATTGATTATATCAGACATGAGGTAAATCAAAAAGGGGAAACCTATGCCGATGTGGCAAGGAGAATGGAAGTTGACCCACGTACAGTTAGTAAGTATGCAAATC
>NZ_VTQV01000129.1 GCF_008764245.1 Bacillus subtilis | reverse complement strand
AGGGTGACAATCCCTTCCACCCAATCCCTAACCTTTCCTCACCAACCCTCCTCCCCTCACGGTTACTCCCCACCTAACCCCACCCTCAAAACCCTACCCCATCCATAACACCTCCATATTCCTCTACCACCTCCCCCCCCTTTCACTAATCCCCCCACCCACCACCATACCCTAACCACACCCCTCCAATCCTCTCTCCAACCCCTTACCCTCAACACCACCCAAATCCTTCTCTTTAAACCCCACCCCTAATCCCCACCCAAATAAACTACCCAACTTCCTCATTCCACACTCCCAACAAAACCCTCTACCCACCCCCCACCTCCCCCTACCCCAAACCCACACACCTACCCCACCACACAATCCTAACCTCATCCACACAACTCTCCTTAACCAACTCCCCAAAATCACCCCCTAACTTCCCCACAACCCCTCCTCTTATCCCTCAAACCCCAACACACCCCCACTCAATACCCCCACCCCACTCTTTACCAAAAACACACCTCTCTCCAAACCCCCAACCCCAACTATACCCCCTCACCCCTCCCCCCTCCTCCAACCTTAACACCACCCCTTAACCCTTTCCCTCAACGTGCCAATTCAACCCCCACTAAACCCCCCCCCTAACTATAACCCTCCTAACCTACCCAAATTCCTTCTCCCCTAACTTCCCACCCCCACCAAACCCCCAACCATCTCCCCACTCTCTCAACCACACACTCCCTCAAATTATACTACCTCTCAACATCCACCTTACCCCCCACACCACCCAAACACCCCCTCGACCTTTACTCCACCCTCATATTCAATCTCCCTCCACCTTCTACACCATACCTACCACCCCTACAAACACCACCCCCACCTTCTGTGCAGCCATCCCTCGCATACTACCCTTGCTCTACTCACCTTCTAACCCACCCCCCTAATCCCCCTCCCACACACTCTCTCGCACCCACTTTCACTCCCCCCCTCCCCTCCTAAAAACTAACCCACCCCCCCAAACCTTCCCTCACAATCCTTCCAAATCATTCCCACACTCTAAACCCACAACCCACCTTCACTCCCACACCTACAACTCCACCACCCACCAAACTCGCCCTTACTCATCCCCTCCTTCCCCATCCAACCCCCATCCCTCAACCCATAAAACCTACCCCCGCGATAACACCCTTATCTCCCCCAACACTTCACATCCACGCGGAGGTTTCGCA
>NZ_VTQV01000128.1 GCF_008764245.1 Bacillus subtilis | reverse complement strand
ACAATGTTGTAATCACTTTGGTAGATTGCCACACAGCGGTCAAAAATATGCAGGTATTTTAGACTAATTTTAAAGACCCCCCACCTTTAGATAGTATTTGTGGCTAAACTAAATACTAATTTATTCTATTCCAGACCCTGTTTAAATCTAAGGGGACATAGACTTTATCACCATGAATTTCCTTATGTATGATAGGATTGGTAAAACTTTGATCTAAATAATTTTCAATTATTTTCTTATGTCTAGCTCGTGGTTTTGTTCCTAAAATATTTTCAGTATAGTCCTTGTACATTACTAATGTATACCTCGCTTTTTTTCACCATTTTCTTGTTTATTGAAAAAATATTAATGAGACAAACAAATTGTAAAATACTCCATTGACAAGTCCTTCACTGTGTTTGAAAAGGAATTCCCCTTTATTCGGATAAAATGCAATGTAACAATTTCCAAGACACCTAGTAACTACGAATAAATTTTCTGTATTTTAATCCGTTTATTAATAACTTAATTGTCCATTTTCACTATCCTCCTCTCATCGCTTTTTCTTACATGTGTATCTTTTCCAAAAGCAGTGGAAAAATACATATCTAAATTTTTAAATATTTAAAGTCTGATAAAATTCAATGAATAAAAATCTTTTTATACAGCAATATAATAAAGGTCAAAATAAAATATAGGAGGCGTTATTCATGACAGTCATCAGTGACGTTAAAACAGCTTTAGCCGGATTAAAAAGCGCTCAAGCTAGCTTTGAAACATTTGCTCTTAGTACAGATAATGAACAAGCGAAGCAACTCTATCAAGATGCGGCTAAACAAACTCAATCTGTAGTAGACAGCATTGCACCACGCGTTCAACAAATTGAACAAGAAGAACCTCAATACAAACAATAATCTTAATGCGACACAAAAGGTTGGGTCGATATTGATCAACCTTTTGTGTGATTTTGAATGGATAAAATATGAGGTGATTTCATGAAAGGTAACATAACTAAATTAAAAATTTTGCTTTTATTACTAATCATCATCGGAATAGGTTCAGGATGTAACGAAAACCAGAATCAAATGGGTTATAACAATAAAGATTTGAGTATTTCACAAGTACATACAAGCAAGCCATTCGATCAATCTATCGCTAACCAGGCTAAAGAAAAGATGATTACTAAGGATGAAATTACGGATGTAAGGGCTGTGAATGTATTTGGCAAGTGTAAAATGTATGAAACGGCAGCCCTTTTTGTAAACCACTTGCCAACC
>NZ_VTQV01000127.1 GCF_008764245.1 Bacillus subtilis | reverse complement strand
CTTGATTAACTTACCTTTATTTAAGGCAGAAAGAAAAACAAGCCATTGTAATTATGATTAATTACAGTGGCTCTTTATTAAAGTTTACATATTGCTTTTTAAACGTTTTAAAATACGATAGTAATCATCCAAATCAATCCCTGGAGCGAATTGCTCTGGAAGTTCTGGAAAATCGGGTACAGGCGCACCTTCAGGCATTCCGTCAATTACATGCAGCCTTTCACCTGTTTCTGGGTTTGCACCTTTCCAAATTTGGTTGATATCACGATAATCCGCTTCTCCCCATGTATACAACACATTGTACAATCCTTGATCCATAAACTTTTTGGCATAATCAAACTTATTATTATCCAAACTTGGAACTGGAAGCATTTTACCCACATCCACACCTGTAGCTACTTCTAGTGCTTTTGCATAGGCAATAATATGAGTCCCACCTCTGACAAGCAAGTATCCGGTCATCTCTAAGGCAGTCGGATGGGTCGTCATTTCATACACACGCATTTTGTGGTTTCTAGCACCGATTTCCAATAAATAATTGGCGAGTAGATCTTCAACGAGCGTTCCACTGTTATTTACATACGACCCATTCCACGGTCTTCCCATCCCGTCACCTGGAAAAGCTGTTTGAGCAGTGGTTGTAAAATGTGTAGAATAACGGGCATCCTTTCCATTTTGCAGTGGGGCGGTATCAGGATTGCCAGGAATGGTATTGCCAATCGAGAGCAGATTAATTGCATTCGCTACTAATTCAACATGGCCAAATTCCTCCGCTGTAATACTTGCAATTAAATCATAAAAGGGCTTTAGCTTTTTTTTACCGCGGAAATTAAAGGATTGAAACATGTAATTGTTTAAGGTGGACATCTCACCGAATTTTCCACCCATTAATTCTTGTACAGCTGCAGCAGCATTCATATCGCCATGTTCTGGATATGGTAACTCAATGGCAATTTTATTCACGCGTTTCATCATAAGCTTTACACCTCCATCCGTAAACAATAATCATTTTCATCATATGTTGGATGGAGCTTGGCTTATTCTCACATCGTCGGATGAAACCAAATTATTTGTGCTGTACGTACATAGAATGGTGTCCCGCCCATCATGATGACGATATGATCAGGCATGACCTCTCGTAATACACCTCGTACAGAGCCGTGGGTCGTTTGAACAGCAAGGGATTGATTGTGAAGTCCCATTAAAGCTTGATAAACATACGGATCACTAAGTTTCCATTTTTCACTCATTTTCAACACACTCCTTTCATGAAGCCCATAGCAGTATATGCAAGGAAG
>NZ_VTQV01000126.1 GCF_008764245.1 Bacillus subtilis | reverse complement strand
GATTAAGTCCTTGACCGATTAGTATCCGTCAGCTACATGTGTCACCACACTTCTACCTCGGACCTATCAACCTGATCATCTTTCAGGGGTCTTAAGGCTTGCGCCTAGGGAAATCTCATCTTGAGGGGGGCTTCATGCTTAGATGCTTTCAGCACTTATCCCTTCCGCACATAGCTACCCAGCTATGCCTCTGGCGAGACAACTGGTACACCAGCGGTGCGTCCATCCCGGTCCTCTCGTACTAAGGACAGCTCCTCTCAAATTTCCTGCGCCCGCGACGGATAGGGACCGAACTGTCTCACGACGTTCTGAACCCAGCTCGCGTACCGCTTTAATGGGCGAACAGCCCAACCCTTGGGACCGACTACAGCCCCAGGATGCGATGAGCCGACATCGAGGTGCCAAACCTCCCCGTCGATGTGAACTCTTGGGGGAGATAAGCCTGTTATCCCCGGGGTAGCTTTTATCCGTTGAGCGATGGCCCTTCCATGCGGAACCACCGGATCACTAAGCCCGACTTTCGTCCCTGCTCGACTTGTAGGTCTCGCAGTCAAGCTCCCTTGTGCCTTTACACTCTGCGAATGATTTCCAACCATTCTGAGGGAACCTTTGGGCGCCTCCGTTACTTTTTAGGAGGCGACCGCCCCAGTCAAACTGCCTGCCAGACACTGTCTCCCACCCGGATTACGGGCGTGGGTTAGAAGGTCAGTACAGCAAGGGTAGTATCCCACCGATGCCTCCACAGAAGCTGGCGCTCCTGTTTCTACGGCTCCTACCTATCCTGTACAAGCTGCACCGACATTCAATATCAGGCTGCAGTAAAGCTCCACGGGGTCTTTCCGTCCTGTCGCGGGTAACCTGCATCTTCACAGGTACTATAATTTCACCGAGTCTCTCGTTGAGACAGTGCCCAGATCGTTGCGCCTTTCGTGCGGGTCGGAACTTACCCGACAAGGAATTTCGCTACCTTAGGACCGTTATAGTTACGGCCGCCGTTTACTGGGGCTTCAATTCGCACCTTCAGGCAAAGCCTTAAGCGCTCCTCTTAACCTTCCAGCACCGGGCAGGCGTCAGCCCCTATACTTCGCCTTGCGGCTTTGCAGAGACCTGTGTTTTTGCTAAACAGTCGCCTGGGCCTATTCACTGCGGCTCTCTTGGGCTTTCACCCATAAGAGCACCCCTTCTCCCGAAGTTACGGGGTCATTTTGCCGAGTTCCTTAACGAGAGTTCTCTCGATCACCTTAGGATTCTCTCCTCGCCTACCTGTGTCGGTTTGCGGTACGGGCACCTCCCGCCTCGCTAGAGGCTTTTCTTGGCAGTGTGGAATCAGGAACTTCGGTACTTTATTTCCCTCGCCAT
>NZ_VTQV01000125.1 GCF_008764245.1 Bacillus subtilis | reverse complement strand
ACATCAACTTATAATAATGGAGAAAGCAGACGAGCACCTTGTTCAACAATGCGCTCGGTCAGGAATCGTTGCAACAAGTCTTCAATTCTTAATGGTACAGAATCAGTAAGATCCCTCTCGAACTGTTCTTTGAGTTCCCTCGCCACATCAGCACTGTACAAAACTTGACACACCTCATAATTCAGGTGAAAACTTCTCATATCATAGTTTGCTGCGCCTACTTCTGCAATCTCCTCATCTATGATCATCACCTTCGCATGTAACATTCCTTTGTCATACTGGTAGATTTGGACCGCAGCTTCTATAATTTCCCCGTAATAAGTACGGCTTGCATAGCCCACAATTTTTTGGTCAATGTGGCGAGGAACCAGCAATCTTACGCGCACACCACGAGCCACAGCTGTTTTTAATGCCATGATAATATCTGTTTCTGGTACAAAATAGGGTGTTGTATCAATAGTCTTGGTCGCCTGTATTATACATATAAAGTAAGCTTGCCGAATGACTGGGGTAGGAATTCTAGGGTTTCCTTCCAACGTATGGATATACGCTTTTTGCAATGTTTCTGTCTTTTCGGGTTTGTCCATTTCTTTATCATCTAAGGTGCTCAGCTCTGATCCTAATTCGGCTGACCATCTGGAAAGATCTAAACTGCCGGTTTGATTGATATTCGTTATCTCAGTTTTTGTTTTCGATTTTATCCGTTCCGGCACAGCGATATTCCAATGAACTTCAAAGATAGTCTGCAAATCAACTGATGCTTCTCCTATGATTTGCAAATGTGTATCCCTCCAGAAGCCAACGTCAGGCTTCAATCCTGTATATTCATATCCTACGTTCATGCCACCAGTAAAAGCTTTCTTTCCGTCGACCGTGACAATCTTACAGTGATCCCGATAATTCCAATTGGATAAAATCCAGGGAAAGCGTAAAGGAAATATTGTCCGGCATTCTATCCCTGCTTCCACCATCTGAAGGATTTTTTGACGCGGAAATTTTTTACTCCCCCAACCATCTCTAATAAAACGAACCCGCACTCCGTCTACTGCCTTGTCGATCAGCAGTTCTGTGATGCGATTACCTATTTGGTCATTCCGATAGATGTAATATTCGAGATCAATGGTTTTTTGGGCTTTTTGTAGGGATTCGATGAGTTGTTCATATTTTGCTACTCCATTGTTTAGTACTTGGACTTTGCCGACTCGAAGCCCATGCACAGTGAAATGCCGTAAAGCTTCGGCGATTATCGATGCTGAATCACTATATGTACTTGGTAATTTATCAGACTCATTATGAGCAAAGGTCAATCTTTTCCGATGAATAATCTTGGGATTTGATGTGCTAAGATATAGACAGAAACCAATGATAGGCAAAACAAGGACTATTATTATCCAATTCAAAGCCTTGGCAGGACGACGAACTTCCCAAAT
>NZ_VTQV01000124.1 GCF_008764245.1 Bacillus subtilis | reverse complement strand
TATTTTAAGCCTTACAAATCAAGGTGTTATTAACTTTTTACTATATAAGTTTTGACAATACGTTTGACAGAAGGGAGGTGAGCAGATGAAAGTGTTAGAATTAAACTTTTTATCAGAAGAAGGGAAGAATGTGCGTATTGCGGTCGATGAACCGATTGATCCAATCGATTCGGAACAAGTCAAAACGGCGATGGACGCGATTCTGCAAGCCGATGTTTTCCTTGATACAGAAGGCAATCCTTTGAAAGAGGCCAAGTCGGCGCGGATTGTCGACAAAACCATCACAACAATTGATATTGACTAAAATGTGGCTCATCCCAGCGTATGGGATGGGCCTTATCCTTTCTTCCTGCACGAACCAAAGAGGAGTGGAAAGTTCGTTAAGTTTGAAGGAAATGTTGATCAAGGGTTTTAGCTGTCGTTCGTCTTTATTTTATTACATTCTTATGTTTTTGTGATTGAAAGGAGGTGATCATAGTGGAACAGTTCCTACCGTTTATCAGTGAAATCGGATTTCCGGCACTTGTAACCTTTTATTTACTCTACCGGATTGAAGCAAAACTGGAAGCGGTCATTCAATCTGTACAAGATTTGCCTAAGCAAATGCTTCGTATGATGAAAGAATGAATGATGATGGAAGTTCGTAAAATGATTAAGCACATTCGCGGTTACGTAGATCCAAATACCCTTTGTCTCTACGTTTTGGAGGATCCCCCGCGTTTTCGTACACCCACCCCCACTTTGGATCTACGTTTTGGTGGATCCCCCGTGATTTCGTAGATCCAACCCCGCTTTGGATCTACGTTTTAGCAGGCCCTTCGCGATTTTGTAGATTCAACCCCGCTTTGGCTCTACGTTTTAGCAGGCCCTTCGCGATTTTGTAGATCCACCCCCATTTTGGATCTACATTTTGGCAGATCCCCCGCGATTTTGTAGATCCAACTACACTTTGGATCTACGTTTTGGTGGATCCCCCGTGATTTCGTAGATCCAACCCCGTTTTGGATCTACGTTTTAGCATGTCCTTCGCGATTTTGTAGATCCACCCCCGCTTTGGATCTACGTTTTAGCATGTCCTTCGCGATTTTGTAGATCCAACTACACTTTGGATCTACGTTTTGACAGGCCCTTTGCGATTTCGTAGATCCAACTACACTTTGGATCTACGTTTTGACAGGCCCTTTGCGATTTTGTAGATCCAACCCACTTTGGATCTACGTATTGGCAAATCCCCCGCGATTTTGTACATCCAAACACACTTTATTTTCAGCTAATTTGCTAAAAATGAATATTCTATTGACTTTTGGCAAAAAGGCAGGTAAGGAGTAAAGGAACGAACAGGCAGGGAAGAATCGAAATGTCATTTTTACAAATTAGCTTCTAAATGTCTTAAAAATCAGTGGGATTACACACCCGCTGATTTTTTTACCGTTAAGCCAGGAAACTATAAAATCCTAGCTTGTGGATAAGTTCTAATAGTGGGTATTGACGTCTGGCTCCAGCGCCCAGCGACTAGCA
>NZ_VTQV01000123.1 GCF_008764245.1 Bacillus subtilis | reverse complement strand
TTATATGAGAGTTTGATCCTGGCTCAGGACGAACGCTGGCGGCGTGCCTAATACATGCAAGTCGAGCGAATCTAAAGGGAGCTTGCTCCCGGAAGATTAGCGGCGGACGGGTGAGTAACACGTGGGCAACCTACCTGTAAGTCTGGGATAACTTCGGGAAACCGGAGCTAATACCGGATAATTTCTTTCTTCGCATGAAGAAAGGTTGAAAGACGGCTTTGCTGTCACTTACAGATGGGCCCGCGGCGCATTAGTTAGTTGGTGAGGTAACGGCTCACCAAGACCACGATGCGTAGCCGACCTGAGAGGGTGATCGGCCACACTGGGACTGAGACACGGCCCAGACTCCTACGGGAGGCAGCAGTAGGGAATCTTCCGCAATGGACGAAAGTCTGACGGAGCAACGCCGCGTGAGTGAAGAAGGTCTTCGGATCGTAAAACTCTGTTATCAGGGAAGAACAAGTACCGGAGTCACTGCCGGTACCTTGACGGTACCTGACCAGAAAGCCACGGCTAACTACGTGCCAGCAGCCGCGGTAATACGTAGGTGGCAAGCGTTGTCCGGAATTATTGGGCGTAAAGCGCGCGCAGGCGGTTCTTTAAGTCTGATGTGAAATCTTGCGGCTCAACCGTGAGCGGTCATTGGAAACTGGAGAACTTGAGTGCAGAAGAGAAGAGCGGAATTCCACGTGTAGCGGTGAAATGCGTAGAGATGTGGAGGAACACCAGTGGCGAAGGCGGCTCTTTGGTCTGTAACTGACGCTGAGGCGCGAAAGCGTGGGGAGCGAACAGGATTAGATACCCTGGTAGTCCACGCCGTAAACGATGAGTGCTAAGTGTTAGAGGGTTTCCGCCCTTTAGTGCTGCAGCAAACGCATTAAGCACTCCGCCTGGGGAGTACGGCCGCAAGGCTGAAACTCAAAGGAATTGACGGGGGCCCGCACAAGCGGTGGAGCATGTGGTTTAATTCGAAGCAACGCGAAGAACCTTACCAGGTCTTGACATCCTTTGACAACCCTAGAGATAGGGCCTTCCCCTTCGGGGGACAAAGTGACAGGTGGTGCATGGTTGTCGTCAGCTCGTGTCGTGAGATGTTGGGTTAAGTCCCGCAACGAGCGCAACCCTTGAAATTAGTTGCCAGCATTCAGTTGGGCACTCTAATTTGACTGCCGGTGACAAACCGGAGGAAGGTGGGGATGACGTCAAATCATCATGCCCCTTATGACCTGGGCTACACACGTGCTACAATGGATGGTACAGAGGGCTGCAAGACCGCGAGGTTTAGCCAATCCCTTAAAACCATTCTCAGTTCGGATTGTAGGCTGCAACTCGCCTACATGAAGCCGGAATCGCTAGTAATCGCGGATCAGCATGCCGCGGTGAATACGTTCCCGGGCCTTGTACACACCGCCCGTCACACCACGAGAGTTTGTAACACCCGAAGTCGGTGAGGTAACCTTTTGGAGCCAGCCGCCGAAGGTGGGACAGATGATTGGGGTGAAGTCGTAACAAGGTAGCCGTATCGGAAGGTGCGGCTGGATCACCTCCTTTCTA
>NZ_VTQV01000122.1 GCF_008764245.1 Bacillus subtilis | reverse complement strand
CATTAGTGTTGCATAAACAAAAAATAAATTTGTCAAGTGTTTCCGACTAAAATTTAGTCGGAAAAGATGATTTTTTTATTCCAAATATTGGAAATAAATGGTGTAAATCCATAAAAAAACCCCTTATAATAGGGATAGGTAGTTCTGTCCAAATCCAAATTATAAGGAGAAACCATGGACAATTATACTACACATTCCACAATAAATGAACTGTTAAATGTACTAAGTGAAGAAAAATTTCTTAAGATAATCAATGTTTCAAACCTTGATCACTATATCAAAAAGTTTACTGCTTACCATTTTCTTCAACTATTTATAATTGCTCAGTTGAATGAATCGGAAAGCTTGCGCGCTTTATCCAAACAAATGAAAGATACAAAAGAAATCCAAACATTTATGAACATTGAATCCATCAGTGCTTCGCAACTTTCACGCAAACAAAGCGCTCTTTCGCCAGAACTATTTGAAAAACTGTTTCATTATCTTGTACTAGAAGTGCAAGCACGGATGAAAAATAAGGCAATGATACGCGATGTTGGAAAGTTGTTAGTCATTGATTCCTCGACTATTTCCATGAGTCTAAGCCAATACCCTTGGGCTACCTTTCGAAAAACAAAAGCGGGTGTGCGAATACATCTAAAAGTGGTTGTCACGAAAGAGTGCACGATTCCAGAAAAAGCTGTACTCCTGCCTGCGAAACATGCAGACCGAACACAAATGGATCAGTTGATTGATATAGATTCACATGCTATTCATTTGTTTGACCGTGGATATAACGACTACAAACAATTTGATCGACTTTGTCTGGCAGACGTTCCATTCATTACAAGAATAAAGAAGAATGCTGAAATTGAAGTTCTTTCTGAACAAGTACCAGACGTAGAGAACAACATTTTTCTAGACCAAGAAGTGTACTTGGGAAATAGACAAAACGGAACAAAAATGACCCATTCTTTACGTCTAATTAAAACAAAAGATAGTGAAGAAAATGTAGTCATTCTCATCACAAATTGTTTTGACATGTCTGCCAAAGAAATCGGAGATTTATACCGCTATCGCTGGAAGATAGAGACATTTTTCAAATGGATGAAACAACATCTTAAGTTAAAAACATTCTATGGAAAAAGTAAAAACGCCGTATTTACACAAATTTGGATCGCATTAATTACTTATTGTTTACAAGTTTTATTACAGTTGAAATTCAATCATGAAGCTTCGTTATTGGAAGTAAGTCGAACGCTCCATAACCTTCTTTTTAAACCGTTAGATGAGTTTCTACGCTGTCTTTTCAGAAAGCCGACCCGAAGGTCGAAAGGGAGAAAATCCTATAACTGGGAAGAAGAGTTCCAATTGATTGCCAATCAATACGAAAGGGGCGAGATCGAACATCTGAACGAATTAACCTACGATCCAATTTTTATTTAACGAACATTTTAGAATAGTCAGAAAATGTGGATAAGAGCTACCTTTCTATCCCCATTGTCTTTTTTTTAAAATGTAGATTGGTGTTATTCAGAATATTCCGTAAAATAGGTTATTAATTATTTTTTACAGTTTGACAATATGGAATTATTTTTATGCAACACTAATG
>NZ_VTQV01000121.1 GCF_008764245.1 Bacillus subtilis | reverse complement strand
CACATTTAGACCTTAGAGCTACTTTTAGGCTTTTGTTTTCATAGAATTTTTGACACTACCAATTTGAAGGTGAAATTTCACGTGATGAAATCTTTGTTGATCTCGTGAAATCGGATCTTGATGTAAACACCTATATTCGAGAAACAGAGGAAAAGATTTCTAGAATTGTAGAAGATTTAAAAGGGAGGTTCATTCTACATGAAGCAACGCACATCAATCTTTTTTATGATCATGGTTTGTAGTGTAATCATTTTTGCCGGATGCACATCTAAAACAAAGACTAATTCAGCCGATAATAGTGAACCAGAGCCAATCACATTAAAAGTGCATTTTGCTGATGAAGAGAATTTTAATAACGCATTTATCAAACCAGCAGAAGAAAAATTTCCTCATATTACTTTTGAACATGTTGAAGGGGATTTACAAGAATTGATTGCTGGGAAAAAGGCACCAGATATTTTGTGGTTTTGGGATCAAGGTTGGTTGGAACATGCCAGTGAACTTGAAATGACTTATGATATGAGAGATTTAATCGAACAATCAGGTTTTGATATTTCTCGGTTTAACCCTAATCATTTAGCCGAATGGAAAGAGCTTTCTGGGGATGAATTGTGGGTGCTACCTATGAGTACTGACCGTTTTGCGCTCATGTATAATAAAGATATTTTTGACCAATTTGGTGTTGAGTATCCTAAAGATGGAATGACTTGGGAGGAAGTTGTCGACTTAGCAAAAGATGTAACCGGTGAACGAAATGGAATAGAATACCAAGGATTATATATGCCAAAATCCGGGGCTCCTATTTCTTGGACAGCAGGGAATCTAGTTGATCCAAAAACGGATGAACCGTTATGGCCAAATAATGAAACGGTTAGAAATTACTTTGAATTGTATAAGGAAGCTTACTCCATACCAGGAAACCCGTTTATTCCTGAGCATTGGGAAGAAAGTGGATGGCCGGAATTATTTGCACAAGGAAAATTAGCGATGGCCCCTCATTGGTTCATGCATCCAGGTGAGGAGGCAAATGTCAACTGGGATATTGCAACCTATCCAGAACCAGAAAATGGTGTTCCTGCTGGCGGCTGGGCAATGGGGATTAGCTCTACTAGTGAGCATAAGGAAGAAGTTATGAAGGTTTTTGACTTTTGGTATTCAGATGAGCAGCTAATGAATAACACCTTTATAGGCGGCCCCCTCTCCTTACCGTACGTCCATCTTTATGATGATGGTTCAGCGGTAGAAAAAGCTTTAGAATTAAATCCAGATCTTTGGGAGGACCGGAATATGGAAGCACTTTTCTCCCTTCCAGTAGCAGAACCACTTGAGGAAAAATCTGAATATCAAAATGATGACAAGGTTTATGATGCCTTATTCGAATATATTGATGATGAACAGATGGATTTAAATACCCTTATGAGAGAAAAATATGAAGAGGAATTAGTTCGGATTGAAGAAGAAAAGGCCCAGAAATAAAAAGAAAATAGTTTACAATAAAATTAGATGATGAATAGAAATAGGCATCAAAAAATGATGCCTATTTGGATTGTGTCTCATTAGTGTTGCATAAACAAAAAATAAATTTGTCAAGTGTTTCCGACTAAAATTTAGTCGGA
>NZ_VTQV01000120.1 GCF_008764245.1 Bacillus subtilis | reverse complement strand
GTTTCGAAGCACAATGAAAAAAATTAACTTTTATGTGTCCTAAATATTGACGTAGATCCAATCATTTTTCCTTGAAATTTACTAAGTTTAAAAACTTTATCATAATCATATTGCGTTCTTAAAAAATAGCCCAAATATTTACGATAATTATATTCTTCATAATTGAAAAAAGAAAAGAAGTCATTTAAAATAAATTTCGGGTTTTTCTTTCTATCTTTCGATGTTAAAGGCAGATCAATATAATCCCACATCATCTCATTTTTATAATCTTGAAACGGTTCCTCATGGAATTTCAGTGAAATTTTAGTATTATTTTTAACACCTCGCTTTACTGTAACGTAACTATTACTATCTTTCTTTAATTCTATAAAAAAAGTAAAATCTTTAAGGAGACTATAATTCTTTTTAAAAAGATCATTATTCCTTAATTCCTTTAGCAACATAAAATCAATAACAGAAATTAATGTAGACTTACCTAAGTTATGTGTGTCCGAATCTTTTTTAGATTTATCTTTTGTTATGCCTAAAATCACATTTAAGTGTTTATTAAATTTTATTGATTTAAATTTATTATTATCAGAATAAATTTGATTAATTTTCATTGAATCCACTCCAGCAAATCTTCACTCATTCTGTAGTCTAATTTCCCTAATGCATGAAGCAATATCAACGAGGGGATAAATAGTTCATTTACATCTACATCAAACTCTCGTTCCATACTCTTATATAAATACTCAAATTCTACTGACTCTTTATTTGAAAATTCCTTTATTATTTCACTGCTCATTTTTAGCACGCTTTTTTCAAGATCCATATACTTATGTGTTAATAACATTACCAATTTCCCCTCCTTTACCAATATCGCATTTCCAATACATATAATGTAGCATAACCCAAATTAATCTCCGATCGGCTTTTAATTCAGATATGTTATTATTAAATATATGATCATATAAATCATTAAAAACCAACTCAAATTCATCGTATTTCTTCCTGAATATAGTGATTTTTTGATTTAAATCGTCTATTGTATTTTCATACATACTCAAATAGTCTGCATTAATTGGCGATTTTAAAAAATCATCTATTTGCTGAAAGTAACATATACTATTTTCTAAAATCGTGTCCTCGAAATATTCTTTAGTAAGTCCATTCAATTCGTTTTTTTGTTCTGCTGCTATTCTTTTAAAATTGTAATTTCTACCTATTTCTCTACATGCAACTTTAGCAAACTCTTTTATTACTTCTTTGATTTCTTCATCAAAAAATCTTATAGGACTTGTATCTACATTAATAAATGTTCTATAATCATTGTAGTCACGTCCCGCTGTTGTGTTACCAATTCCATCAATATCCATCTTATTTTTATTTATCATTGTAATCACGACCAACTGTTGTATTACCAATTCCGTCGACTTTCATCTTATTACGATTAGTATCTGTACTCTTATTTGTGAGTCTATTTACTTTCTTTAGTGAAAATGTACTAAAGCATATAGAGAATACTCCAAGAAGTAAGGAAATAATTGATGCCCAACCAGTGATTAAATTAAAATCCACCTTGGATCTACGTCAATATTTAGGACACATAAAAGTTAATTTTTTTCATTGTGCTTCGAAACTT
>NZ_VTQV01000011.1:2142-91342 GCF_008764245.1 Bacillus subtilis | reverse complement strand
TTCTGACGAGATAAAGGAAACACGGCGAAGAATGAGCCGATGTTGACTTATCGTAGGAAGAAGCGTAGATGTTTGCTAGTCGATAGGCGCTGGAGCTAGATTTCAAAAGATTGACGCTTCT
Organism: Bacillus subtilis; assembly: GCF_008764245.1. Classification (GTDB taxonomy): domain Bacteria; phylum Bacillota; class Bacilli; order Bacillales; family Bacillaceae_C; genus Lederbergia; species Lederbergia ruris. The sequence continues at coordinate 91,221 of NZ_VTQV01000011.1, read as the reverse complement.
TGAGTTTGTCTTCTTCTTTATCTGGTTTTGAGAGAATAAACTCTCTACAATCCTTACACATTCTGTGTAAGCTTATAGTCTGGTGGCAATAGCGAAGAGGTCACACCCGTTCCCATCCCGAACACGGTAGTTAAGCTCTTCAGCGCCGATGGTAATAAGGGGCTTCCCCTTGTGAGAGTAGGACGTTGCCAGGCACTTGGAAAGCACGGTCCAAGATCGTGCTTTCATATAAAGTATTGTATTTTATGTTTGAAGTTTGTTTTACTGTTGATAATGATGTAGAATCTTAAATATTGTAGCTTTTATTTTTTATCGTCGCGGGGTGGAGCAGTCTGGTAGCTCGTCGGGCTCATAACCCGAAGGTCGCAGGTTCAAATCCTGCCCCCGCAATCATTTTATACATAATGAATGTTAGGTCCGGTAGTTCAGTTGGTTAGAATGCCTGCCTGTCACGCAGGAGGTCGCGGGTTCGAGTCCCGTCCGGACCGCCACTATTGCAAGCGAACAAATATGTTCGTTTTTTTGTTGTATAAAAAACGGAATTTAAATAGGGCATCTTTTCTGGATTTATTGAAAACTGAAAATTAATCATTAGGATTATTAGAGAATGAGAAAGCTTTTTTGCTCATTCTTTTTTTTTCGGGTAAACTTGTAATGAATGATTTAAAAGGGGAATGACGAATGGCCAATTTTGAAATAAGATCCAATCGACCAGAAGATACTTATTTAATAGCGAAAAGGTTAGGAGAGCGCCTTGGCCCCAACGATGTCATATTACTTGAAGGGGATCTCGGGGCAGGAAAAACGGCTTTCACAAAAGGGTTGGCTAGTGGGTTGGATATCCAACGAACCGTGAACAGTCCGACATTTACCATTATAAAAGAATATCAAGGGAGAGTCCCTTTATATCATATGGATGTATATCGAGTGGAAGATTCACTTGAAGATTTAGGATTAGAGGAATACTTTTACAATCAAGGTGTTTCTGTTGTAGAATGGGCCCATTTAATAAAGGAACAGTTGCCAACAGAAAATCTTACGGTATATTTATATCATGAGGGTCAGACGGAAAGAAGGATTGTCTTTCAACCGAATGGAAAAAGGTATGAAGCATTATGTGAGGAGTTACGGAATGAGAATTTTAGCCATTGATACATCAAATGAAGTTTTAGGAATTGCCTTGTTAAATGAAGATGAGGTTGTTGGTGAATATATCACCAACATGAAGAAAAATCACAGTGTGCGAGTAATGCCAGCGATTGAAAAGCTATTGAGCGATTGTGAAACTGAAGCGAACGATTTAGATAAAATTGTCGTGGCCCAGGGGCCGGGCTCTTATACTGGAGTACGAATTGGAGTCACGGTAGCGAAAACATTAGCTTGGGCTTTGCAAATTCCTTTAGTTGGTGTTTCTAGCCTAGCGACTCTTGCAGCATCTGCTCATTATTTTGATGGTTATATCTGTCCCCTGTTTGATGCGAGACGTGGTTTGATTTATACCGGATTATATGAATATCAGAACGGAAAATTATTGACTGTTTTGGATGATCGTAATATATTGGCGAAAGAATGGGCTGAACAACTGCAAACAATGAAAAAGCCGATTTTATTTATTGGTAATGATATTTCTATTCATCGAGAGCTTCTCACAACTATTTTGCATGATCAGGCATATTTTGCAGGAATGACTGAACAAAATCCTCGTCCAGGGGAATTGGGGAGACTTGGCTTAACTTCGGAGGAAGTGCCTCTTCATTCTTTTACTCCTAATTATGCACGACTTGTGGAAGCGGAGGCCAAATGGTTAGAAAAACAGGAGCGTAGGAACTAATGGAATCTTGTCAAGATCGCGAGGCAATCACATATCGCATAGCAACAGAAGCTGATGTGGAACAAATTGTAGAGATTGAGAATCGTGCCTTTACTGTGCCCTGGCCGGCAGAAGCTTTTTATCAAGATATCCTAACCAATCGTTTTGCCCTTTATCTTTTATTAGAATATCAAGGAAAGGTTGCAGGGTATTGTGGTGTTTGGATTGTCATAGACGAAGCCCATATTACCAATATTGCTTTACTTCCAGAATATAGAGGGAGAAAGTTAGGGCAAACCTTATTAGAAAAAATGATGGCAACGGCTAAGGAAGCTGGAGCAAAAACAATGACGCTTGAAGTGAGGGTAAGCAATCTACCAGCAAAATCACTTTATAAAAAGTTGGGTTTTCAAGAAGGCGGAATTCGCAAAAGATATTATACAGATAATCAAGAAGACGCATTAGTGATGTGGGTGAATTTATAAAATGGATAAAGAGTTGTTAATTTTAGGGATTGAAACAAGCTGTGATGAAACAGCTGCAGCTGTTATAAAAAATGGAAAAGAAATTCTATCCAATGTCGTGGCCTCGCAAATTGAAAGTCATAAACGTTTTGGCGGTGTTGTACCAGAACTTGCTTCCAGACATCATGTTGAGCAAATCACGATTGTAATAGAGGAAGCTTTAAGGGAAGCGAAGGTGACGTTAGCGGATATTGATGGAATTGCGGTGACAGAAGGTCCTGGGTTAGTGGGAGCTTTGCTTGTTGGAGTGAATGCGGCGAAAGCCTTAGCTTTTGCAAATCATATTCCGCTCATTCCTGTCCACCATATTGCCGGTCATATTTACGCTAATCGCTTAATCGCGGAATTAAAGTTCCCATTAATTGCTTTGGTTGTATCTGGCGGACATACTGAATTGGTCTATATGGAGAAACACGGTGCCTTTAAGGTAATCGGTGAGACATTAGATGATGCGGCAGGCGAGGCTTATGATAAGGTAGCTAGAACATTAAAACTTCCTTATCCCGGTGGTCCACATATTGATCGTCTGGCTCAGCAGGGGAATCCTGTTATTGATCTGCCAAGGGCATGGCTTGAGGAAGGATCATATGATTTTAGTTTTAGTGGTTTAAAATCGGCTGTCATTAATACGCTGCATAATGCGGAACAGCGTGGTGATGTCATTGCCAGTGAAGATCTAGCAGCTAGTTTCCAAGCAAGTGTAGTAGAAGTTCTGACGGAGAAGACTTTACGTGCCGCAAAGGAATATGATGTTCAACAAGTGTTGTTAGCGGGTGGAGTCGCGGCCAACCAAGGCTTGCGAACGGCATTGCAGGAGGCTTTTCAGACACTAGCGGAAATCGAACTGATTATTCCTCCGTTAAACCTCTGCACAGACAATGCTGCGATGATTGCAGCCGCCGGTTTCGTATTATTTGAACAAGGAAAGCGCGGGAAAATGGATATGAACGCTTATCCAGGATTGGATATTGAGAATTTTTGAGAGAAAAAGTTTGTAAAATGTTAAATAATGCTTCATCTAGGGGATACAAATCATCTTGCATTTGTATTCCTATTTTTATTTAGAAAAAGGAAAGCTATTTATGCAGTGTAAATGTTAAACTAAAGAAGGGATGTCACAAGGGTCGGAAGGTGTAGAGTTGAATTACATGATCATTTCGTTTTCCTTATTGGTTTCCACCATTGGATCTATTCTAGTATTAAAAAGAAAAAATAATAAATTATTAAGTGGGCTATCGGCTTTTGGTTTAAACATAATTATTTTAGTTGTGGCGACATGGATTTTCTATAGGGGCGATGATGAAGCAAGGGTCTTTGGATTGGGCCATTCTGGATACTACATTTTGATATTGGCCATTCCGGTCATAACTTGGATAAACTTATTAATTCTTCAATTTGTGAAAATAAGGAAGTAAAAACATAGCTGTTATTTTCTGATAATAGGAAATTATCCTTCTACTCTATTAAGACTAGTAGAATAACATAACCCTATAGATTTTAGAATGGAGTTGAAAATGATGAAGAGATTAGCCATTATAACGGTTGGTAAAACGCATAGTGGAAAAACAACATTTGCTAGGGCTCTAGAAAATAAGTTAGATAACTCTTTTGTTATGGATCAGGATAATCAAGCCGAATTTATACATGACTATTATAAAAAACTACTGCCAAAGCAAGGTCCAAATAAACTGAAATATGCTCTTACAAGGCAAATTGTCGCTTATGCCAAAGAGCACACTGATTTACACTTCATTATTAGTAATTCTAATCGAGGGAAAAAAGGGCGATTCTATTTATTAGAAGAAGTGTTTCCGAAAGGTGAATTTATCCGTATTCTCGTCCATTTTGACATTCCTGATCAAGTGCTGCAAGCTCGAGTGGGACAAAGTCAACGTAGTACGAATATATTGAGGGTTGCTGCTAATTTTGAAGAAGTTCTGATTCGTCAGCAAGCTGATTCTCTAAAAGAAGATGTGGCAGACCCAATCGAGGGAGAAGCAGATTATCTTTTTGTAATCAAAAACAATGAGGAAATTCAATCGATCATTCAAAGGATTGTTTATATTGCTCGGTGTTTGTAGATATATATGAGAGCGTTTTGATATTTGAATTGCAAAAGCCAATAAAAAGCAATGATGATCGGCATATAAAGAAATAAATAGCCATATAATTAATTGGCATGCAACAAGTATATTTCATACGATTTTGGGAACAAAGTCAACGTTGAATATTGCGAATTTTATTGAAATCAATAATTATAAAATGGTAAAGTTTCACTTACCCCAAATAGAGGCATTTCATAATGATTTAGACTATGTGGAGTGACTCCCAGGTTTTTATAGTGTAGAAGTTGCGTTGTCTTTTAAGATTATTCCATTCTAGGAGGGAAAGTCATGAAAAACGTTTTAAACATTTTAATGTTGATTGTTACAGCCTGCATTTTATTGGGCACTGTATTTTTAGTAAATGGTGGCTTATCAGCAAATGCGCTATTATTTGTCGGGATTATATTGATTATCATGTTATTAGCCATACTGATTGTTTCTAAACTATATCCTCATCATAAAACAAAGCTATGTCTGGCCATTTGCGTAATGATTTTGTTTCTATTTGTTCCGTGCCTCACTACTTTAAATAATTTACAAGAGCCGCTAGATAGTGCTCGATTTAATCATTTTTTAATGATGTTTATTCTTATTCCGCTACTTTTTATTGGATCCGTTATTTTAGCGTACCGCCACTATTTTATTAGAGGGCGGTAGTTCAAGAGACAAATCAACGAATAGGATCGACTGAAGCCTTTTTGTGTTCAGTCTATTTTTTATCGCGAAAAATTCTTCATCATGGGAACAAATTGACAACTATTGGGGAGATTTCCACCTTCATTCTCTCTACTATGCCTGTGGACAAAAATGTGGATAAATGATACGTAAGACTTAAAATTCCCTTAACTTGCTTTAAATAGATCAGGTCTGTGGATAATTCCGCTGGTGGTTGTGAATAATGTGGAAAAGCAGACTGATAGCGACTATATATATGTTGATTGTGTTGATAACTTTGTGGGTTACTTGTATACGCACAGCGATATTAATACAATCGTACTCATCGTTTAACCGCTCGCAACCTTGGTCGAATTGACTTATACATAAAAATAGCACCCGCTAGGATGCTATTCCATAAGTTCAGCTAATTCAGTCCATTCCTCTAAAAGCTGGTCCAACTCATTTTTTAATTTTTCCACATCATTGTTGATCGAAAGAACTTGTTCATGGTCTTCAAATACATCAGGCAGGCATAATTGGTTTTCGAGCTCGGCTACTTTTTCCTCTTTTTCATGCATTAGTTGTTCAATTTCTTCTATTCTTCGTTTTCTTTGTCTTTCAAGCTTTTTCAATTCCTTTTCTTCTTGAAAAGAACGTTTCTTTGGCACATCCTTTGGTACGGACTCTTGTTGTTGTTTTTCCGCCCATTCCGCTAATTCCTTCATTTCTTGCTTTTTATCCACATAATAATCATAGTCCCCTAAATACTCTGTGGTCCCTTCTGTGGATAACTCAATCACCTTCGTGGCAATACGATTGATGAAGTAACGATCATGGGAGACAAATAGTAAAGTGCCAGGATAATCCACAAGCGCATTTTCCAATACTTCTTTACTGTCTAAATCCAAGTGGTTGGTCGGCTCATCCAAAATCAGCACATTCGCCTTTTCTAGCATGAGAATGGCCAGGGCAAGGCGTGCCTTTTCCCCGCCGCTTAAAGTAGAAACAATTTTTTGTACATCATCGCCACTAAATAGAAAATTTCCGAGTACGGTCCGAATTTCTTTTTCTTCCTTTAGTGGATAATGATCCCATAATTCCTGCAGAACCGTCTTATTCGATGATAACTCTGCTTGTTCCTGGTCATAATAGCCGAGCGTCACATTGGTGCCATAATCAATTTGTCCTGAAAGAAGAGGCAGTTTTCGGATGAGCGTTTTTAATAAGGTGGATTTCCCGACACCATTCGGTCCCACTAAAGCGATACTATCTTGACGCTCCATGTTAAAATGAATGTTTTTCGCTAAAGCTTGCCCATTGTAGCCAATCATCGCTTCTTTTATTTTCATCACATCATTGCCACTGGGTCGCTCAATATCAAAGTGAAAAGTAGCCGATTGTTCCCCGCCGCTAGGCCGATCGATAACCTGCATTTTTTCTAATTGCTTTCGCCGGCTTTGCGCCCTTTTTGTTGTGGAGGCCCTTGCTAAGTTCCGCTGAATGAAATCCTGCATTTTGGTGATCTCATCTTGTTGCTTTTCAAAACGTTTCAAATCACGCTCATATATTTCCGCTTTTTTCACCAAATATTGGCTATAATTACCATGGTATTTGATCATTTCATGTCTTGATAACTCATACACCTGATCTACGACTTTATCAAGAAAATAACGATCATGGGATACAATTAAAATTGCCCCTTCATAGCTTTGTAAGTACTGTTCTAGCCAAGATAAAGTCTCAATATCCAAATGGTTGGTCGGCTCATCTAAAATTAAAATATCTGGTTTCGTCAGCAAAAGTTTCGCTAAAGCTAATCTCGTTTTTTGTCCACCACTTAATGTGGAGATTTTCGTTTGATAATCCTCTTCATAATAGCGCATACCGTGTAAAACAGAGCGAATATCTGATTCATATTGATATCCACCAACCGCTTTAAATTTTTCCTGCAAAACATCATATTCACGGAAAATCGCTTCTGCGAGTTCTGCATTCTCATAATAGCTAGGATCGGCCATCTTTAATTCTAATTGGCGAATTTCTTTTTCCATCCTTCGAACTTCAGTGAACACTGTTAGCATCTCATCCCAAATAACCCGACTGGATTCTAACCCGGTGTTTTGTGCCAAATAGCCGATTGTAACTCCCTTTGGTCGAACAATTTGTCCAGAATCATAGGAGAGTTGCCCAGCAATGATTTTTAAAAGAGTAGACTTTCCAGCACCATTGCGACCGACAAGCGCGACACGATCTCGCGATTGTACTTCTAATTTTATATCCGATAATATACATTCCGCACCGAAATACTTTGTAATTTGTTGTAATTGCAATAACATCATCATAATTCACTCCTAGGAACAGTTTACAATACTAAACAAGGATGGGGCAATCTTTGCTAGTCAAGTAGGGAAAAATAGAAAAAGACAGTTTGCATAAAATAGTGTATGATAGATAAGAGGTGTGCTACGTGAAAAAATTAACACATTTAAATGAAGAAGGCAGAGCGAAAATGGTGGATGTTAGCGAAAAGCCTGAGACTACTCGTACAGCCATTGCCCATTCAAGTATTGAAGTAAGTCAACAACTTTATGAACAGATTACCAATAATCAAATGAAAAAAGGGGATGTCCTTGCTGTTGCACAAGTGGCGGGCATTATGGCCGCTAAAAAGACGTGGGATATCATTCCGATGTGTCACCCGATCCCTTTAAAAGGAATTGACCTTTCCTTTAACTGGTTACTGGAAGACGATAGATGGATTTTAAATATTCAATCTACGGTGAAAACAAAAGGTCATACAGGGGTGGAGATGGAGGCACTGACAGCGGCCTCAGTTGCCGCCCTTACCGTGTATGATATGTGTAAAGCTGTGGATAAAGGCTTGATTATAGGTAAAACCTACCTGATTGAAAAAACAGGCGGAACGTCAGGCCGCGATTATAGAAGATAAAGTCGAACAAGACTTCAGACTAAAATAAACTGCTCCATCCGATGGAATAAAAATACTCTGTTTAAGGGGGTTGAACGATGAACGAAGATTCGATGAAAATTCCTCAGGCAACGGCAAAACGTTTGCCACTTTATTATCGTTTTATTAAAAATTTGCATGCATCGGGAAAGCAACGTGTTTCCTCTGCGCAATTAAGTGAAGCTGTTAAGGTAGATTCGGCCACCATTCGCCGAGACTTCTCCTATTTTGGCGCTCTCGGGAAAAAAGGGTATGGCTACAATGTCAACTATTTATTAAACTTCTTTGCGAAAACCTTAGATCAGGACGAGTTAACAAAGGTCGCTTTAGTAGGGGTGGGGAATCTTGGTACTGCTTTTTTGAATTATAACTTTTTAAAAAATAATAATACCAAAATCGCCATGGCCTTTGAGGTCGATCCTGAAAAAATTGGTACAACCATTAGTAATGTGCCTATTTATGACTTAGCTGAACTTGAAGATCAATTAAATAAGGAAGCCGTGACGGCCATCATTTTAACCGTTCCTTCTCATGTTGCCCAACAGGTGACAGATCGACTGGTCAAAACAACCGTGAAAGGGATTTTGAATTTTACCCCAGCAAGATTGACGGTTCCGCCATCTATTCGCGTTCATCACATTGATCTTGCGGTAGAATTGCAGTCGCTTATTTACTTTTTGAAAAATTATCCCACTCCTGACACGGAAATTTCACAAGAAGTAGAGCCAGAGGATAGATAATTTATGCTAAATCGGCTAAAATGAGTAGTATAAAAGGAGGTGGGCGCAAATGGGTGCAGGATGGGGAAGTATACTCATCATCGCATTTGTTGCAGTCTTAATATTTGGCCCGAAAAAATTACCCGAGCTTGGAAAGGCAGCAGGGAATACGTTGCGTGAATTCAAAAATGCAACAAAGGGGCTAGCGGAGGAAGAAGACAAGGACAAGAAAGACGCCGACCGTTGATGGGATGAAAAATTGTGATGAATCAGAATGATAACATGAGCATTCTCGAGCATATAGAGGAATTAAGAAAACGGCTGATGATCATCGTCGTTTTCTTCGTATTGGCTTCAATCATTGGTTTCTTTCTTTCACAGCCCTTGATTCGTTTCCTGCAGGATGCGAGTGCTGTGCAAGAATTAGTGATGAATGCCTTTAAACCAACAGATCCTTTTAAGGTATATATGCAAATGACCTTTTTGATCGGGATTCTCCTTACTTCGCCTGTGATTTTATACCAGCTTTGGGCGTTTATTAGTCCGGGTTTATTGTCAACGGAAAGAAGGGCGACCCTAAGCTATATTCCAGCTTCTGTTCTGTTATTTTTGGCAGGGATTTCCTTTTCTTATTTTATCTTATTTCCGTTTGTGATTCGGTTTATGTTGAATCTTTCAGGTAGTATGGGCATTGAAACCACGATCGGGATCAATGAATATTTTCAATTTCTATTCCAAATCACCATTCCATTTGGACTGCTCTTTCAATTGCCTGTGGTGATTTTATTTCTGACAAGACTAGGGATTATTACCCCGCAATACTTGTCTAAAATTCGTAAATACGCATATTTTGTGTTATTGGTGATTGCCGCTTTTATTACCCCGCCAGATGTATTATCTCATATGATGGTAACCGTACCTTTACTTATTCTTTATGAAATAAGTGTCTGGATTTCCAAGATCGGTTATAGAAAAGCACAGAAAGCCAAGCAAAGAGCGGAGCAGGAGCTAGAATAAAAACAGGGTAGCTGATGTGGCCGCCCTGTTTTTTTATTTATTATCCTTCTTTTTTATTCGAAAATGTAGTCCGATTAATCGGAAGCCTGCTCCAAAGTCAAAGGTCGCGAAAATCAGTAAAACATAGACGAAAAAGCCCCAATCACTACTGACCACTTGTTGTATCGCGAAAATCGTAAAGGTAATGCCTAATGCGATATAGATCACACCGGAGAAAAATGGTGACCTCATAGAAAGATCCCTCCAATCCACGCTTGCACTTGTTCGGGAACTTTATTTAGATCTTCCGGATCAAGCAAAAATGTATTAACTGTCACCAATGTATTCATGAGCATGTGTGAAATAATTGGGACAATAATTCTCTTTGTCTTGACGTATAAGAAAGAAAAAGTGAAGCCCATTGCCGCGTATAAAATTAAATGTGTCGGTTCCATATGGGCGATCGAAAAGGCAAGTGAACTAATAAGAGCCGCCGCCCAAAAAGGGAATCGATTATATAACACCCCAAAAATGACTTTTCGAAAGACAATTTCTTCCAGAATGGGTCCGATTAAGGAACTTGCGATAATCACGATTGGCATTTTCTCAATCATTTCCATAATTTGCTGCGTATTCTCTGAACCAGGATCAATCCCGATAAGATATTCAATTCCGGCCGCAGCAACCTGCGCAAATAACGCAATGAAAACTCCGCCAATTCCCCAGAGAATGGAAAGGTTTAAGGGGAGAGGTGTATCCCGCTCAATCTTCGTATAAGGCTCAGCTTTTCTAAGAATGAGTAGAATAACGATCAATCCTAATATAAAACTAAGCACCGTCCAAATGCTTGTAGACCAAATCATCATCGTATCTTGAGGAACTTTAAAGGCGAGAACACCTAAAAAGAACAGTAGAGGAACTCCGATAAAGGCAGATAAATGCATCGCCAAGAAAGCAATGACTACATATATGTATTTATTTTTCATATGAAAAGTCCCTTCTCTTCATGATTCAAATAGAAACGGCATGCTTCTATATAAAATTCTTCTAACATTGATACCACCCTATTGTAACCCTTATATGGGAAAGGGATGAACATGAGCAGTAATTTTGCATGCTAAAGACGTAACTTATATTTTACTAATAAACGAAGAGCCATTCAATCCAAATGACTTTCGTGTTGGTGAAGGAATTTGCAAGCGATATTTGTAGACGTATTATTATATGGAAAAGAAGGGTAATACTTTATGGTGGAACCTTTTGGGAATGTGGTGAAAGATTTTTTCAAAAAAGTAAGCTTAAGACTTGCAAAATATATCTGGATTCATTATTATAATAACTGTGTTAGCACTCGACGTGGTAGAGTGCTAATAAAAAATATAATAATCTACATATTTAATTAAGGAGGTTGTTTCACTTGTTAAAACCATTAGGTGATCGCGTTATTATTGAACTAGTAGAGTCGGAAGAAAAAACAGCAAGCGGTATCGTCCTTCCGGAAACAGCAAAGGAAAAGCCACAAGAAGGGAAAGTCGTTGCGGTTGGTTCTGGTCGAGTGCTAGACAGCGGTGAGCAAGTTGCTCTTGAAGTCTCTGAAGGTGATCGCATTATTTTCTCTAAATATGCTGGAACAGAAGTGAAATACCAAGGAACAGAATACTTGATTCTACGCGAATCTGACATATTAGCAATCGTTGGTTAATGAATATTTAATCTTATAGGGAGGTTATTCGATTATGGCAAAAGAAATGAAATTTTCAGAGGATGCACGTCGCGCGCTACTTCGTGGTGTCGACCAACTAGCAGATGCTGTAAAAGTAACATTGGGACCAAAAGGACGTAATGTTGTTCTTGAGAAAAAATTTGGTTCTCCACTTATTACTAATGATGGTGTGACCATTGCAAAAGAAATTGAACTAGATGATGCATTCGAAAACATGGGTGCTAAACTAGTATCTGAAGTTGCAAGCAAAACAAATGATGTAGCAGGGGACGGTACAACTACAGCTACTGTACTTGCACAAGCAATGATTCGTGAAGGCTTGAAAAACGTTGCAGCGGGTGCGAACCCTGTTGGCGTGAAAAAAGGAATCGAAAAAGCGGTTGCTGCAGCGGTTGAAGAGCTACGTACAATTTCTAAGCAAATTGAAGATAAAGACTCGATTGCTCAAGTTGCTTCTATTTCTTCTGGTGATGAAGAAGTGGGTCAACTTATTGCAGAAGCAATGGAACGCGTTGGTAAAGACGGCGTCATCACGATCGAAGAATCCAAAGGATTTGCAACAGAGCTTGACGTTGTAGAAGGTATGGAATTCGACCGTGGCTATGCTTCTCCATACATGGTAACAGACTCTGATAAAATGGAAGCTGTTTTGGAAGATCCATATATTCTAATTACAGACAAAAAGATCTCCAATATTCAAGAGATCCTTCCAGTACTTGAACAAGTCGTTCAACAAGGCAAGCCTCTATTGATGATCGCGGAGGATGTGGAGGGTGAAGCTCTTGCAACACTTGTATTGAACAAAATCCGTGGTACATTCAACGTTGTAGCGGTGAAGGCTCCTGGCTTTGGTGACCGTCGTAAAGCAATGCTTGAAGATATCTCAATCCTAACAGGTGGTCAAGTGATCACGGAAGACCTTGGTCTTGATCTTAAATCAGCAACAATCGAATCACTTGGACGTGCTTCTAAAGTTGTTGTGACAAAAGAAAACACAACAATCGTTGAAGGAAGTGGCGATTCTGCTGAAATTGGTGCACGTGTTAACCAAATCCGCGCCCAAATTGAAGAAACAACTTCTGACTTCGATAAAGAAAAACTACAAGAGCGCCTAGCAAAACTAGCTGGTGGTGTAGCGCTAATCAAAGTTGGTGCTGCTACGGAAACAGAATTAAAAGAGCGCAAACTTCGTATTGAAGATGCTTTGAACGCAACTCGTGCGGCTGTTGAAGAAGGTATCGTATCCGGTGGGGGTACAGCCCTTGTCAACGTATACCAAAAAGTAGAGGCCATCCAAGCGGAAGGCGATGTAGAGACAGGTGTGAAAATCGTTCTTCGTTCCCTAGAAGAGCCAGTTCGTCAAATTGCTCATAACGCTGGTCTAGAAGGATCTGTCGTTGTTGAGCGCTTGAAGAAAGAAGAAGTTGGCATTGGCTTCAACGCCGCTACAAACGAATGGGTAAACATGATCGACGCTGGTATCGTGGACCCAACAAAAGTAACGCGTTCTGCTCTACAAAACGCAGCATCTGTAGCTTCTATGCTACTTACAACAGAAGCAGTTGTAGCCGACAAACCAGAAGAAAACGCTGGTGGCGGCGCAGGAATGCCTGACATGGGCGGAATGGGTGGAATGGGCGGCATGATGTAATCGAAACCTGAACCCCTTGATACACAAGGGTTGACGGCAACGAATTATAATCAACAACATTCCAACAACATTTTTAAAACATCCTTCCACTCAATTTGTTGTGTGAAGGATGTTTTTCTTATCTGCTTTAAAATAAAGATAAGTTGGGAAGTAATGAAAAAGACAACGGTATTTTATGTGGATTTTATAAAGTTTTGTCTCTTTAGATATGCTCAACCAAAGTTTTTTTCTATACTATACCTTTACTGGTTATGTTGACATGCTTTTGTGCATATTATATAATGTTCTTAGTGATTAGGCTCAGATCCTTACAAGGACTGGGCTATTTTTATGGAGATGAAGACGTTTGAAACCTTTTAAAACTCATAGACAACAATTGGGAATCTTACGTGACCGTGGTTTAAAAGTTAAAAATGGATCAACAGCATTGAGAATACTTGAAAAAGAAGGATATTATGCTTTAATAAAATGGGTATAAGGATCTTTTTCTTGAATTAAATACTCAAGGTAACCCACTTGATCCAGAGGAATATAAAAAGGGTACAACCTTTGATGGAATATATCAGCTTTATTCTTTTGATCGAAGTTTGAGAAACTTAATATTATATATAGACAGAGTAAACTCGTCACCTTTGGAAGTAATTGATCGGTTGCTTTTGAAATACTAATCTTTAGTTTGTTTTATATAAAATAAAGGTTAGTATTAAGATGAATAGATTTGTTTCTTGTAAAAAGGCGTTCATTCTGCGTCAGTACGATTCTCTTGAGAGATCCGGTGTGCCCTTAAGCTCGAAAAATAGTTCCACTTTTTGTCCATCATGATACATGATGTTTCCTCCTGATGATTGATTAATATTATTTTTTACAGATAAATCTTCAGAAGGCAGGAGGAGGCCTATATGGATAAGGGAAAACATGTAGATGTATTTTATAAAAAATGCGTGATATAATCTTCATTTGAAAAAGTATGTCCCTTTATGGTTGTTTTGTTTGGCGATAAAACAATACCACAAAGAGCATACTTTTTCATTTTTTTACTTTTTTGGTCTGAGGAGGCTTTTAAAGAGCTATCGCGTAGCGATTTCGTTCTTCTCATGGTCTTTTCATGTGCCAAAAAGCCAGAAGAACCGTCCCCGTTGTCCTATTCGTTGTTACAAATAAACCTAAAGATTTCCATTGGATCTTGACTATGATCCAACACAGAATAGAATTCGGGGTTTTCCAACAGGCCCAACAATTGGGAAAGGGCATTCAAATGCCGGCCTTGATCCATCGCCGCAAGACAGAATACATATTTCACGGGCTTATTTTCAGCAGTGTCCCCAAATAACACCGGATCACGGAAGACGGTTATTCCGATTGATAATTCATTCACCCCATCGGAGGGACGGGCATGCGGCATTGCCACATCCTTCATAATAACCATATAAGGACCGTTTTTCCTGGCATTTTCAATCATTTTCTCAAGATAGTTAGTGGTGATTCTATTTTCTTTCAGCAATGGCTGGGCTGAAAGGGAAATGGCTTCTTGCCAACTCTCTGCCGATTTATTCAATTGAATCATGCCAGGAGAGGTAATTTCACTTAAATCCGGCCCTTGTTCGTTTTCGAGGGAAATATTTTCGTTTACCACAAAATAATCATAAAGTGTCTTTTTTAAAGGTTCCATGTCTTTCACTATGGCATACTTGCCAACAATGGCGGCGATTTCATCCACACTCGGCAATCTAAATAATGAATTTCCGACTTCTGTATAAACATCACGAATCAACCGGTATTTTTCTGCCGAATTCATGACCGGACTAACGATATAAACCGGTTTTTTTGTATAAAACAAACGGATATTCGGAACAGTGGAAAAAACGATATCGTAATTCTCCTCCAGGTGATCGATATCTTTGGTCTCGATCGGAAACAAAAACTTAAACTCGGGGAAGATGGATTTTAACACCGTGTAAGTCATGGATGAACTTCCCACGCCGTTTGGACAAACAACCAAAGCCACTTTTCGTGTGATTTTTTTCTCATAAAATTTTGCCGCGAGAGATGCAAAGTGAATCGTTAAGAAGGCCACTTCTTCTTTAGGGACTTCTCTTCCAAAAACGGCCCCGATCGGTTTTAACGTTTCGGAAACAATGGAATATAAATCTCCGTACTCTTCTTTAATCTTCTCATATAATGGGTTCACAATCGGCAAATTATAATAAAGCCGATAAAAAACCGATCGAAAATGTTGATAAAGTTGTTTCTCAACATCTGATGGATTGTTAAAATGAATGCCGGAAAATGATTCAAACCGCTTTCTAATGTTCACCACCAAGTTCATAATCATTTCGGAATCTTCGTTATTTTCATCGACATCCCCATTTGAAAGCCCCAGTATCCAAACGCATAAATAAGAAGCGGCATCTTTATCATTACATTGGTAGGACTGTAATAATTCCTCGGCAAATTGATATTCCTTTTTGGTTTTAAGTGATGACAGCTTATGGATTACTGGCGGATGCTCATTTGTTTTTCCAAGTCTTTCTTTCAAAAAAATAAAGGAATAAATGAATTCATTCAACCGATTTTCTGCAAAGCCAATTTGATATCTCCGCACATGGTTTAAGACGATTTGCTTGGTGGATTCATAATCGTCCATCTGATTCATTCGCAAAAAATAATCAAGCAAATTAGCTTTGTTTTCACCGTTTAGTTCAAAAATAATCATTCGCAGCATGAGATTGCGAATTTGAAATTCTTCTCCTTGCAAGTAATATCCTTTCTTCCGATTGTATTCAATCGAAATATGGCTTCCCTGCAGGATGAAATTTAAGGCTTTTAAATCATTCATGAACGTTGTTTTTCCAACCTGCAGAGCATCAAGGAAATGATTGATGGATAAATATTCAGGATCCAAAAAAAGCATGAAATAAATATATTTTGTTCTTTCCTGGCTGCTCAAAACATATTCTTTTCGGGTAAGTCCTTCAGATATTTCCTTTAAGAGTAATTCTTTAGTTTCATCATGAATCGTAAATTGGTCACGGTTATTTATGATTATAGGTGCACAAGAATTGGCGCGAAGCCAACTGTTGATTTTCTCCAAGGTGTATTCAAGCTGTCTTGGGGTCAACTTGAGTTCCCTCAGCAGATCATTTTTTTCTATGAACGGCCGTTCCAATATTTTTTGAATAATTAAATACGCCCTTTCATCAAACATCATTCTCGCCCCTATTAATAAGTTCAGTAACTGGTCTTACTCCCCGCTGCGAAATTCTTTTACCTTTTGGGATAGCACGGCAGCATTTTCAGCAATCTCAACAGTCGATCCTTTTGTCAATAAACCGCCTACTCCTACACAGTCTACCCCATTTGTAAACCACTCTTTGATATTATCAATTGTAACACCGCCGGATGCCATGATCGGCATATAAGGGATTGGCGTTTTCAGGGTTGAAACAAGCTTGGGCCCGTAAAAATTGGAAATAGGAAAAGCTTTAATAAGCGAAGCCCCCGCTTCCATTGCATGAACCATTTCTGTAACCGATGTACACCCTGGAGCATATGGAACTTGGTATCGATTGCATAGTTTACAAACAGAATCGTCATAATTGGGGGCAATAATAAATTTCGCTCCAGCCAAAATCGCCATTCTTGCCGTTTCACTGTCCAAGACAGTGCCTGCCCCAATAAGTAATTTGTCTCCGTACTTTTGATTTAGTGCTCTAATTATTTCACCGGCATTTGGCAGGGTATAGCTGATTTCCATTACATCTACCCCGCCCTGTATGCAGCCGTCAGCAATTTTATAGGCCCGTTCCGCGCTTTCTACCCGGACAATGGCCATGATTCCCGTTGTGACAATTCGATTGAGAATATCTACTTTATACATAATCAAGCCCCGTTCCGATTATTGTTATAATTCCTTGTACTCTTCCAAATAAGCATTTACAACAGAGGCAATTTCCCTGGTGGTTTCTTCGGATGGCTCCAGTACAGGTAAACGAGCCGGCCCAACAGAGATTCCCGCAAGTTCCATTGCTTTTTTCAAAACAGCGGGAGTGGTCCCTAATTTCAGAACCCTGCGTAGCTCCTCAATACTGTTTTGTGCTTTCTTCGCTGCTTGTCTCTCATTATTTATCCAATTTTGATAGATAGACACATCTATTTTCGTCAATAGATTGGAAGTGGCAGCAATTGCACCGGTTGCACCCACATCGAGTGCTTTCAAGATGAGGGAGTCAGAACCTGACAAGACAGAAAAATCTTCATCTATTGTTGCTTCTATATAATCTTTAATATTTTCAATTTTCCCGCTGCTGTCTTTCACTCCGATGATATTCTTGATTTTCGCCAAGCGTTTTATTAAATCGGCACTTAAATTAATGCCTGTGTTTTTGGGAATGTTATAAATAATGATTGGAATGGAAACGGATGTCGCAATGATTTCATAATGGTGGTATAATTCTTCCTCCGTTACCTGCATAAAAAACGGTGTAATAACGGATAACGCATCCGCTCCCGCCTTTTCCATCTCCTGCGATAAAGCCACTACCTCGGCCGTACTATTTCCGCCTGTACCAACATAGACAGGGACACGTTTATTCGTTTCTTGAATAACAATCTTGGCAAAATGTACTTTCTCTTCCTGAGTCAGCACATGGAATTCCCCGTTTGTCCCCAAAATAAATAATCCGCTCACATTGGACTGAATTAACCGGTTCACTAGTGCTCTTGCCGCTTGTTCATCGATCTGCTGATTTTTATCAAACGGCGTAACCATCGCCGTTATAATTCCTTTTAACTCCATTTTCACGTACCTCCCGATTACATCGTTTGACTGATAGACTGGCCTAATGAGCCGCCCGGATGCCATTTAACATATTGCTTCGGATCAAGTCCATATTCCTCTTGCAATAAAACTGATAGACTTTGCAGAACAATCACCTCGACCACAATGGATGCCCGCGGGGGTTTATTCAATGAATCTCCTTCTTGGGAAACACCCGCAAATAAAGCAATATCACTTTGCTTTGCCATCCATGATTCCTTATTTCCAGTAACTGAAATAATGATGGCGCCATTGTTTTTGAGTGTTGTAATCGTATCCTTTAATTCTCTTGTTTCCCCGCTATTCGAGATTGCAATCACGACATCTCCTTCCATCACTTGCCCGGAAGAACCGTGAACGGCTTCCGTTCCATCAAGGAAATAAGCCGGTGTGCCGGTGGAGGACAGGAGTGAGGCAATGTACCCCGCCACATAGCTTGGTTTGCCGATGCCTGTAACATGAAGCCTTTTCCCTTTCTTCTTGGCAGAAAGAATACAATTTTTTGCTTCCTCTAATGCAGCAGGGGACAGATAAGTAATTAAATCTGTAATTTCTTCCTTGATCGTACCAAGGTACTTCTTTAATTCATTCATGTAATCTCCCTCAATTCCATTCTCTTGTCATAATGAAATGGGCCCCCCACTCAAAAGTATTTGCGAATGAATGAGGAGCGCCTTTCTAAAATGGCTGATATTCACCGAAAAAGGCATTAAACGACTATATTTAAATATTAATGGAAGAAGCTTAAGATTTTGTTTAATAAAATGCCAGTTACATTGTAATCGATATTAGGGAAGGTCGACCCCTCAATACCCATACCTCCGAACACTGGAAACAGGAGTGTTGGCAAGAATGCCAGCAATAAACCAGCGACAAATGAACCGGCAATCGCTCCTCTCCAGCCACCGGTTGAGTTCCCGAAAACAGCAGCCGTACCACCTGAGAAAAAGGAAATATGGGCGGCGGGAATAATGACAACTGGAAACTTGAATAAGAACATGATCCCTACACCAATTAATCCAGCAGCATAGGAAGTTAAGAAACCTACGATAACGGCTGTAGGCGCATACGGGAAAACCGTTGGAACATCAAGGGCAGGACGCGAATTCGGAATAAACTTTTCTGAGATGGCAACGAATGCAGCAGTAATTTCAGCCAAGAACATCCGAACACCAGTCATCAGAATCGACATACCTGCTGTAAACATAAACGCTTGAACCAACGGGAATACAAGCCAATGTGTTTTTCCAGCCAGTTCTTGGGTGACAGCACTGCCTGCCTTGAGCGCAGAAACGTAAAATAGGATAAGCATGATCACAGCCATTCCCATTAAGAAATCTCTAAAAAATGATAACCAAGCCGGGAATTTAATATCTTCTGTACTTTTATCTTTATGTTTTTTAAACAGAAGTCCGATACTGCCGGAGAGAGCATACCCAATCATATTAAAATGCCCAATCGCTTGCGCATCGCCTCCGGTAATTCTTCTCATGAACGGCTGGCACAATTGCGGAAGAGCAGCGGAGGCAAATCCTAAGATAACACCGCCCAGGATAATGGAAACTGTATTGGAATATCCATACGATTTAATAATTAGTGCCAATACACAAGCAAAGAACAAACTATGTCCGCCGGTAAAAAAGATATTCTTCATTGGGGTAATTCTAGCGAATACCAGGTTCATGACAAACCCCAAAATTAATACACAAGAAACAACAAAACCATATTGTGATTGTGCCAGAGCTGTCGCCGCTTCAGGAGATGCGACCACCCCTGTAATATGAAAACCTTTCTGAAACAGGACATTGAAGTTCTGAAGTGCCCCAGTCATCGTGCTGGCGCCAATCCCAAAGATCAAGAAACCAATCAGTGTTTTAAATGTTCCTTCCATGACCTCGGTCGCTTGCTTTCGTTGGGCAACTAATCCAACAAAAGCAACCAATGCCAAAAGGATGGCAGGATTACTGAATAAACTAACCATAAAATTCAACATATACGATTCTCCTCAAGTTGCTTTTATTGATTTAAAAAGGCATTCAATTTATCATATATTTCATTTTTATCGACAATATTTTTGATACCGATAATATGCTGCTTAAGTCCTTTTCCGTTTAAATCTTCGGCAACATCAATCAATGTAATGAGTAAATCACCATCGAAGCCCGGAACTCCGTCCAAGGAAGAATGCTCGACTTGAATAGGAAGGTTGTGTTCTTTTACCACTTCATTCACTTTGATTTTTAACATTAAACTTGATCCTACACCTGCACGGCAGGCTACTAGCGCTTTATGCATCTAAATCTCTCCTTATTTATCAAGTGTTTTAATATAATCCATAACTGCAGCCGGTTCCGATGCCGTATCCAAGAATGAAAGGAAATCTTCCTTTTCCAATAGCTGGACCAGACCGGCCATTGCTTCCAAATGGCTTGTACTATCAACAGCACTTAAAGTAAATAAATACTTAACGGGATCGTTGGCCTCATTTCCAAATGCAACTGGAGTTTCCAATGTTGTAATTCCGATTGCCTGTTCCTTCGCACCATATTGTGAAGGGGCGTGCGGCAAAGCGACATGTTTTGTAATGACAATATAGGGCCCAGTGGTATGTGCGATTTCGATAATCTTATTAACATACTCCTCTGTCACTTTCCCTTTTGCAACCAGAGGTTCCGCTCCTATTCGGATTGCCTCTTCCCAATTTTCCGCTTTAAGCTTTAATTGAATAAGTTCTTCAGCAATAATGTTACTTAGCAATACTGACGCCTCCTGAAACCTGCCGATGCCCCATTAACAAGGACATTTGTTTGACCTAAGTTTTTTAATGAATGTATACCTATTTTAACCCGGAAAATGTAAAGGTATACATACGATGATAAAAATATACCTTATTGTTCCTCCTTTTTTTGTTTTCTTTGCTGTAAAGTAATTACCTTACAACCTAATTGTAAAATGAAGCATTTTCCCATTCAATCATCGTTGGGTTCGTATTTTGTTGCTGACATAAACAAAATCTGAACTATTGGAATCCTTATTGTATTTTTACTATTGTAGTAGTTGCAAAAGGAGGGATTTTATTAGTTACTCAACTTTCGGAGGCTGAAATTGGCAAATAAGCCTTGATATAACTAGGCAGAGCAGCGATCCACTGTTCCAGTTGACTTTGAATCAACTTTTTGATTTTTGAATTCGTCCGTTTGAGTGCATCTTCAAGAAGCCCGATCAAATGCTGAAAAACGACAGCCCAATCGAGTTCATTTACTTCGTCGCCCAGCTCTTAAAAAAGCCCGCCGAGTGTGCGTTGATCGGTATGGCAGCGGTTTTGCCACGCTATATAAGGTAAAGCAAAAGGTGAGAATCCAATAAAACATTATTTGGATTATCATGATGGTGTTCCGCTATGGGTTTAAGTAAATTATTTAACATTAGAATCAATTTCATAAATCTTAGCCCTAGAGCCTCAAGGCTTTTGAGACACAAAAAAAGGAGTACCTCCCAAAAATGTCGGAATGAGTAAGTAACGACACAAAACTCAAAGACTGGAGGAAGACTCCCTAATGCCTATTATACGACAAGGGAGCCTGTTTGACCTGCAAGAATTATATGATTTAGAACCTACCCGACGATTCGAGGCTGTTTTTTTCAGGGATAGATATCAACCCAATCCTCGCTGTGTTAAGGAAGGAATCGCGTTTTGGCAGGCCTGTTGAGCTTAATTAACTATGCAGCTATGATTTACTCCTTGGTTGCCAGAATTACTGAGCGGATTCCATTCGTTAAGGACTTGGTCAAGCGATTAAAGCACGACATGATTTTCAGCCTTGATTGTGGCTTTTTAGTATCCGATAACATTCCTTCCGAGGCCGCCTATTCAAGGATGGTCACAATCATCAATCATCAGCGATTCGAGCGCTTTGGAAGGGTGCAAAGAAACTCTGCTTTATCAAGCCATCACGGAAGGATTCATTACGGACGATACGGCCGCCCTTGATACTACATACTTCGAGGCCATGGACCAGGCGCCTCCAAGGGAAGAAAAGCCGGGAACAGAGCCCAAAAAGCGTGGTCGCAAATCAAAACAGGAACAGGAACAATGGTTGGCCGAAAAAGCAGAACGTGAAGCCACCTTCCAATTTATGAAAAGAAAATTGAAGATTACAACTGTGTGACCGCATTTTTTTCTATCATTTTCGATTATATATTTTCATTGTTTTGATTAACAACTTAGTATAAACTGAATCGCTAAATCATAATTCCCTACCCGACAATGCTGTTCTCCATTTTCCGGGATACCCATCTCGTCTACAAATGCGCAACACGTGTTTTCGATAAAAATACGTGCTTAATGACATCATAAGTTAGATGATTAACATCACTCGTATATAAATATAAGACCATCTTTCATTATGGTATATTTAAATGGCTTTCTATAGAAGAATGCTATTCCGTTAATTGAGTCAGATTTTTGAAAAGGGAGGAGTGAATTTTATGGCATTAGATATAGGAAATATCGTATTAGTGGGTATTTTTATTCTGCTTATAATATTATTTTTTGTGTCATTCATGTTGTTTATTAGAAGGATTTTAATAAATCAGAGGCCGGAAACTAATGATAGTCAGAATATAAACGAGAAATTGGATAGGATTATTGAGTTGTTAGAGAAGGATAAGGCCAAAAAATAGCAAGCTATAGGGAGCAATTGTTATATGTTTGCTTAAAGTGAAAAAACGCTTATAATTAGTTTAAAGGAAAGAAATGGAGTACATCAAATGGTCCAATCAATTAATACAAAAGTCGATTTAGTTATTGATGCCACCTCACATATGGGAATTTCAGAGTATGGTAAGATCATGATCGGAGACAAAGGATTTGAATTCTTCAATGATCGTGATGCGCGCAAATTTATTCAAATTCCTTGGGAAGAAGTGGATCATGTGATCGCTTCAGTTATGTTCAAAGGGAAATGGATCCCACGCTATGCGATACAAACAAAGCGAAATGGAACATTTTCATTTTCTTCTAAAGATCCAAAAAAAGTTCTACGAACCATTCGTGAATATGTTGATCCAAGTCATATGGTCCAATCATTAAGTTTCTTTGATGTGATCAAACGCGGATTAAAGAGGAAAGTAAAAAAATAACAGTTTTACATATAAGACAGGCAAGCTACAGTATTTACAAAATAAATTTAGATAATATCGTAAGTATTTTTACGTATTACTGCTTCGATTAGAAGTGAGTATCAAGTATTGATTGAATTGTGGAATTAGAGGTTAATCTATACCCATACCTTCATTTAATCAACTTTTTCTTATGCCTTTTTGTTGGAATTATAATCGCTTTAAATGTGCTGAAAGAGTACAACTAAAAAAACAGTTTTGGATATTTTTACAGATGTTTATTTAGTTGGAAAAATATAATAGGAGGTAAAAAAATGGTAGGAATTGTCATTGCTAGTCACGGCGAATTCGCCAAGGGGATCATGCAATCTGGAGCAATGATCTTTGGTGAGCAAGAAAATGTAAAAGCTGTTACATTAATGCCGAGCGAAGGACCTGAAGATATAAAGGCAAAAATGCAAGAAGCGATTGCTTCTTTCGACAACCAAGACGAAGTATTATTCTTAGTCGATCTTTGGGGTGGAACTCCTTTCAATCAAGCCAACAGTCTGACTGAAGAACACAAAGACAAATGGGCAATCGTTGCGGGTATGAACTTACCGATGTTGATTGAAGCCTATGCATCACGTTTCTCAATGAACACCGCGCATGAAATTGCCGCGCATATTTTGGGCACTGCTAAAGAAGGGGTTAAAGTAAAACCTGAAGAATTACAACCAGCAGAGACAACTGCTTCAGATGCTGCTGGACCATCAAATGTAGGAGCACCTGGTACATTTGAATACGTGTTAGCACGTATCGACTCTCGTTTACTTCATGGACAAGTAGCAACTGCTTGGACAAAAACGACACAGCCTACCCGGATCATCGTTGTATCTGATGCAGTAGCTAAAGATGAACTTCGTAAGAAACTAATCCAACAGGCTGCTCCTTCAGGTGTAAAGGCACACGTTGTTCCAATTAAGAAGATGATTGAACTTGCAAAAGATGATCAACATTTTGGGGGCCAACGCGCGTTACTTCTTTTCGAAAATCCGCAAGATGTGCTTAGAGCGGTTGAAGGCGGAGTACCATTGGAGACGATCAACGTTGGTTCCATGGCCCATTCACCTGGTAAAGTCCAACCGAATAAGGTTTTGGCCTTTAGTCAAGAAGATATTGATGCGTTTACCAAGTTGAAGGAAGCAGGTTTGAAATTTGATGTACGGAAAGTTCCAAGCGACTCGAAAGGGAATATGGATGAAATTCTCAGGAGGGCTCAAGCAGAGTTAAATAAACAAAAAAAATCCTAATATCAGAGAAAACGGAGGGATGAATAATGGATTTAAATGTGATTCAAATTATATTAGTCGTTATCGTCGCATTTTTAGCTGGTATGGAAGGAATTTTGGATGAATTCCACTTCCACCAACCGATCATTGCTTGTACGTTAATCGGCTTAGTTACAGGAAACTTAGTACCATGTCTTGTCTTAGGTGGTACTCTTCAATTAATCGCTTTAGGTTGGGCAAATATTGGAGCTGCCGTAGCACCGGATGCTGCGTTAGCATCTGTTGCATCTGCTATTATTTTAGTTTTAAGTGGACAAGGCGAATCTGGTGTATCATCGGCAATTGCAATTGCCGTTCCGCTTGCAGTGGCAGGGTTATTATTAACGATCATCGTCCGTACAATTGCTACAGGATTGGTTCATTTAATGGATGCTGCAGCGAATGAAGGAGATATTAGAAAAGTTGAATTGTGGCACATCGTCGGGATCATTTTGCAAGGGTTACGTATTGCAATCCCAGCAGCATTAATCTTAGCAATTGGGGCAGGTCCTGTTAGAGAATTGCTTGAAGCGATGCCGACTTGGTTGACAAACGGTTTAGCAATCGGTGGGGGAATGGTTGTAGCCGTTGGTTATGCAATGGTTATTAACATGATGGCTACAAAAGAAGTATGGCCATTCTTCGCGATTGGTTTCGTATTAGCGACTGTCTCAGAAATTACTCTTATCGGTCTAGGTGCGATCGGGGTGGCTCTTGCACTTATCTATTTAGCGCTTTCCAAACAAGGCGGTTCAGGTAAGGGCGGAAATAATACTGGTGATCCACTAGGCGATATTATTGATAATTACTAAGAAGGAGGGGGCATAAAAATGGAAAAGGAAATAAGATTATCAAGAAGAGATCGGATTGCGATTTGGTGGCGTTCTACTTTCCTTCAAGGTTCTTGGAACTATGAACGTATGCAAAACGGTGGTTGGGCATTTTCAATGATCCCCGCAATCAAAAGATTATATAAAACAAAAGAAGACCGTGCAGCTGCATTAAAACGTCACTTAGAGTTCTTTAATACCCACCCTTATGTAGCTTCACCTATTATTGGAGTCACTTTAGCGCTTGAAGAAGAACGGGCAAATGGTGCGCCGGTTGATAACGCAGCGATTCAAGGGGTTAAAGTTGGGATGATGGGGCCATTAGCAGGTATCGGGGATCCCGTATTCTGGTTCACGATTAAACCAATCCTTGGTGCGTTAGCGGCCTCTCTTGCTATGACCGGTAATCTACTTGGTCCAATTATTTACTTCGTTGCATGGAATATCATTCGTATGTCATTCATGTGGTATACTCAAGAATTTGGTTACAAAGCAGGTTCCAAAATTACTGATGACTTATCTGGAGGAATACTTCAAGATATCACAAAAGGTGCATCAATACTGGGTATGTTTATCCTTGGTGCATTAGTGAATCGATGGGTTACTGTCCAATTCACGCCAGTTATATCTAAAGTGAAGCTTGATGAAGGGGCTTATATAGACTGGGATAAATTGCCTGCAGGAGCAGAAGGGATTAAATCGGCTTTGCTACAACAAGAAGAAGGTCTTTCATTGACCGCTCACAAAATAACGACTTTACAAGACAACTTGGATAGCTTAATTCCTGGTTTAGCTGGGTTGGCGTTAACACTTCTAAGCATGTGGTTGCTTAGAAAGAACGTTTCTCCGATCATTATGATTCTTGGATTGTTCGCAGTAGGGATTGTCTTCCACTTAATCCACTTAATGTAATAAGACTCTTGTCTAGTGAATGATGCCATGTTTAGTCAAAATTCTGCATTTTGTCTAGGCGTGGCATAAACCATTAAGTTTTATCTATTTTAGGGGGTTACTATGCTTACGATTGGTTATATCGGAAATGGGAAAAGCACGAACAGATATCATTTGCCGTTCGTACTGCAAAGAGAAAATATAAAGGTAAAAACAATTTATCAGAGAAATCCTGATCATGAAAGTTGGGATCGGATTGCAGGAGTAAATTACACTTCTGATTTAGATGAGCTATTACATGACAAGGACATTCAACTGATTGTGGTTTGCACAAGAGCTGACAGTCATTATGAATACACAAAATTAGCATTAGAACATAATAAAAACTGTTTGGTTGAAAAGCCCTTTATGGAAACCTCAGAACAGGCAAAAGAAATATTTGCATTGGCAAGCAAGAAAGGGTTAATTGTCCAGGCTTATCAAAACAGACGTTTTGATAGTGATTTTTTAACCGTGCAAAAGGTGATTGAAGAAGGAAAATTAGGGGATTTACTGGAAATAGAAATGCATTTTGATTATTACCGTCCCGAAGTACCAGAGTCTGTCCATTCTTTTAATCCGCTTGAGTCATTTTTATATGCACATGGCTGCCATACACTTGATCAGGTTATCAGCTATTTCGGAAAGCCAGATCATATCCATTATGATGTAAGGCAATTATTAGGACAAGGAAGAATGAATGATTATTTTGATTTAGATTTATATTATGGAGTGTTAAAAGTATCGGTAAAATCCAGTTATTTTAGACTTAAAGAAAGACCCAGCTTCGTTGTTTATGGAAAAAAAGGCTGCTTTGTAAAAGAAACCAAAGATCGTCAGGAAGAACATTTAAAGTTATTTTACATGCCTGATAACAAAGATTTTGGAGTAGATACAATCAAACATTATGGAACACTGACATACATGGATGAAGAGGGTACGATCCATGAAGAAAAAGTAAAATCTGTTAATGGTGATTACGGAAGAGTCTATGATGATTTATATCATGCCATCATCAATGGTAAAGATAAAACCATTACAGATGAACAGACACTGTTACAAATGGAAATATTAGAAACTGGGGTTAAAAACTTGCAATAATGAAGTTAAGAATTTGGAGTTTCCCCAATATAAAAGTGTTAGGTCCCAATTTGTTGTAACGCGGCACCGGACACTGACGACAAAAGTCGCAGGAAATTTTCCTGCGATTTTTTAATACAAAATTTACATGTTTTATGCGGCTAAAGTTTGCTGAAGAAAACGTAAAAGCTTCTTCAAATTGATTTTAAAATGTGCACCTGCAATAGCGCAAAAACCGCAACATCGTGGCACTGAAAGATGTGGGAATGTACATTTTTAAATATATTCCTCCTACTTGACACGTATGTTAAAATTAATTTAACAAAAAAATTTTTGAATAAGGAAATTAATTCACACCTTCCCGAAGGGTTTACAACTAAAATTTAATATTATAATCTAAACCTAGCTCTTAAACATAGAGTTAGGTTTTTTGACGTCAAGGCCGATCAAATAGACTAGATAGGGAAAGTAATAAAAAATAATCTTGTAAAATGAGTCATGTTGTTCTTAGAAGATTATGTTCGTTAATCTCGCCTGGTTTGAAGTCCCCATGTTCGAATATTGCGAATTTTTATTCTCTTATAAACAGAGGAAAAGGCGTGTTTGATAGAGATTACTAGGTTGAAAAACTAGGTTAAAACGGCTATTCTATTATTGGTACATTTTACCTACAAAAGAGTACATGAAAATAAAATGGGGGACTTAAGAAATGTTTTTAAATAGAAAATGGTTGGTAATGTTGGCAGTAATAACTGCTGTATTACTTTTAGGGGCTTGTGGTGGTAAGGATGCAGGCGGTGGCGATCCTCTGGTTGGTGGTAGTGGACCACAAGACGGTTCACCAGATAATTTTATGCCTTTAAGTGAAGGGTTTGAAAAGTATTCTGTTTGGATTCAAACAGATGAAAATCCAGTTAGAGATTCCAATGTTTACAAAGTGTTTGTTTTTAAAAAAGGTAAGGTAACGGCTTATAAACTGGAAGACACTACGATTGAAGATATACATGACCTTTCTGATGAAGAACTAGTTCAATTAGCAAGTGATTTTACAGATAAAACTCTTGACGAACTTGTGGATAAAATCGATGGCAGATCCATCTCGACAGATATAAAAGAAAGGTATGATGAATCCTTTAAAGATATTTACTTGAAAGTGGATGACAGTGAAAGATCTCCACTTTCCAGTAAGTACACACTAGATATTACATTAGATGAATTAGGGCAAAATACGGAAAGCATAAAGCTATATATGCCGGATGTATACTACCAGTTGGATGAATTTATCCAAGGCTCCTTTATTGACTATTATGCTTATTCTACAGATCCAAATTACTCCGGAGCTCCGGGTGCGAAGGATATTTACACTGAGGAATTAAAAAGGCTTGAAGAGTACGGAAGATTTGAAGATTCATCCAACCCGCCAGCTCCGGATTCTTATGTGCCAGATCCAATAGAATGGGAGACAACAGATGAAGAACTTACTTTTACCAGAGGTATGGTTAAACAAACCATTTTTGGAACGACTTTTTCAGGTATAGCAACAGATAGAACAAGTTTATTAACACGTGTAGATGATTCATTTATTGGTTTTAGGTTAGATAGCCCAGATACGAAAAGTAAAAACGTAACAATCGAAGGGAAATAAAAGGGCGGCACGTGCCGTAATGAGCGCGTGCCTTTTTCTGTACATTGGTGTATATATAAGGTCGATTAGCAAAAAAAGTGAGGAGAGTGACGAGGATGACGGCTGAAATAGTCGTAATGAATACAGGTGGGATTGCCTTGGCATCAGATAGCGCTGTTACAATTCGGGAGAGAAAGGTGTACAATTCGGCGGACAAGTTATTTCGATTCTCGGGAAATCATACTATCGCAGTGATGATCTATGGTTCAGCCTCTATGTTCCATGTTCCGTGGGAAACGCTGATAAAAGTATATGAAAATACATTAGATTCTCATGCATTTGACACTGTAAAAGAATATATGGAAGATTTTTTGCGGTTTCTTAACGAAAATCAATACAATCAATTTATGTCCGAGATAAACGAAGAAAGATATATAGAAAATACATTATATGTCAATATCACTCACCTATATCATCAACTATCTGACATCAATAAGAGTTTATACAGTGAATACGGTGAGCTAAGCCTGCAAGATGAAATCCAAGAAATGTATATACAACAGGCAGAAGAATTCTTAAATAATAGAATTCAAACATTAGAGGAAAAGGCATTTCCGAATGGTTTTAATGAAAGTGATTATGAACGACTGTTTGAAAAATATGAAAAGAGAATAGAAGAATTGATTCATGGTGAATTTGAACATCAACTGTACATAGAAGAATGGTTAGAAGGAATAAAATATATGATGGTCCAGTCCTTAGTAAAGGAGTTCTCTGATAACTATTCTGGCATAGTTTTTGCTGGGTATGGAGATAAAGAAATCTATCCATCTGTCCACGTCCTCATAGTTGACGGTAAAATTAATCACAAAACCAAGTACTTTACGAGGAAAAAGACGATCAACCATTCCACTCATGCAGTGATTCTTCCTTTTGCCCAAAGAGATATGATTAGAAGTTTTCTAGATGGGGTTCACGAGGATGTTGAAGACTTTATCTCTATCGTTTTAAAAAGTGAATTTCATTCCTTAACGGATCGATTGGTTGATCGATTAAAGGATCATTTTCATGAAGAGGTTATGGTAGAAGAGGTAGAAGATGAAATGGCAGATGCCTTTAAGCATGTATACAATCAGTACCAGAAAAAACTAACCTCCTATAAACGTGAAAAATTTATTGATCCTATTTTAGATGTGGTCGAATCTTTACCGGCAAAAGAGCTAGCCCATATAGCGGAATCTTTGTTAAACATCACATCTTTAAAAAGAAAATTTTCCATTGCAATGGAGACGGTAGGTGGTCCGATTGATGTGGCAGTGATCACAAAAGGGGATGGTTTTACGTGGGTGAAGAAGAAATAGGCTTTAATTATTCTAGAAGAAGTTGATAAAAAGAGTAAAAAGTATCAGAGTATAAAGTTTATTCATACAGTATTTAAACATGAGGAGGTAGCATATGAATAGCATATATGAATCACGGATATGGAAGAAAATTGTAAATGGCAAGACGTTACACTTTCTAATATTTACTTGGATTTTTACTACTATTTTTAATAATATTGCGGATAAAGAGTTAACCAAACTGTTGAATGCTAATAATGAAACAATTTATACATACAACTATTCATTTGGTGCCACGGGTCTAATACTTGTGATTCCCGCAGCATTACTTAGTTTATTGATTGTAATAGTGTTGGTCAAAACAAGAGACAGACTTTTCCCGAGATTGACTACATATAAGGTCATAGTATTCCTGCTAAAATTGATCAAATTGCTATGGAAAGCTGTGTCCTTTATAGGGGTTAGTATAGGATATCTCGTATTTATTATCGCAGGTTTGTTTTATGATGGTGGTGGCCGTTCTTCTTCTGGTGGAGGTAGTTATCATTCTGGTGGGGGAGCTTCCGGCGGAGGTTCAAATAATTCGAATAGTAGAGAGGAATTAAAAAAGAAAGCAGAATGGAAAGCAAGACAATTGCAAAAGGACGCTGATTACGCTTATAAACATGCAGGAAAACAAGCTCAATATAATATCAATTCGCATCATTTTGCCAGTAGACTCAATAGGGCAAATGCAAAGCAACGTGAAGCTAATGAAGCAGCGAAGAGAGCACGAAACTTATAATTATGTTTTCTTTAGCACATGAATAGTAAGCTTAAGATTTCTTTTTTGAAAACCATTTAAAATCATTAAAAACCTGGCATATAGACTTATCATTATGCCAGGTTATAACTTAAAGTTTTTTCTTTGTTTTTCCACATCTAATACATTCATCAGTAAAGTAGTTATATTTATGTCTCTTTAATAATTTACAAACTAAAGCTTTTATGTTCATTTAGTAACTCCCTTGATGTTTGTTATCATAGCTAAGCTTAACAAATGAAGATTAGGGGCTGTTTACAACCAGATTACTAAATATTTTATATAAGATGTTTGTTGTGTTACAAAAGAATCGGTTATGTAAAATGCCTCCATTTTCTCCGTAATGTTTTAAAGGAGGCGAAAAAAACACTAACATACCTACCTTCAACCCAAGAGGGTTTAAAGGTATATGAAAATAGCGATTTGTGTTTGCTAAACTACCATCATTTTGAGTCAATCAGTTTCATTAGGCGCTAAACTTTTTGATCGCTACTACGTAATATTTGAATAGCTGACATGCCTTTTTAAAATACAACCCTAAAATTCTGTAGATTTTTTTCTTTGTATATCAATAAAAGCGTGGGACCTATGATATTTGGTCCCACGCTAAATACGTCTAAACATTACGATTCCAATGACGATGTGCAGCTACGGCATCTATATATTTAGTAATGAAATTTTCGGCCTTATCTTCAGTTATAACCCCAGGCTCTTCTGTCACACCATTCTTGCGCAGGATCTCAATGCCTGCTCCCGTCGCCCCGATAGGCTTAAAATGTTTAAATGTTTCTTGTACCATATAACTCACTTTTTTCACAAAGCCATTGCTTGAGTTTTTACCACCAGCGACATATAAGGCATCAAATAATACTGGATCACCTGTATCAAATGTAGCGACAGCTTCTATTTCTGTTCCATTTTCCCCTTTGATTTTTCCAAGCTTCGAGCTAATCACGGTTGGATAGGTATGAAATTTTTTTAGTCCTTGAATGGCTGTTTCCACCTCTGTGTCATTGAAGCCCTCGTCAAGAACGACAGCGATTTTCAAGGTATCAGGTTTATGGACCGTGTTCATCTGGCTAAGAGCTGGTGAAGATTTGGTCACATTTGATCCCCCGGTGAGTGGCTCCCGTACACCGATATTGGCCGCTACTTCCTTAGCTAGCTCTAAATGAATATGTGCGATCATATCAACGACCTGCTGGCGGATGGCTCTGTCATTGACCATGCCAAGCTCAAAACTGAATGCTTCTTGGATATGTTGTTTTTCTACATCGGACATACTATTCCAAAACATCGTCGCTTGAGAGAAATGATCCTTGAAACTCTCACTTCTGGCTTGTATTTTCAGCCCATCTACTTTTTCCTGATAATGCTCATAGCCGCCTTCTTCCACGGATGCTGGAGAAGGCATGTTGCTGGAAATAGAATTAAGATGGTAGCTTGTCTTGCCAACATTAATCGTCTGTCTACCATAGCCATCACGCTGATTGTTGTGGAAGGGACAGACAGGGCGATTAATTGGCAGCTCATGGAAGTTTGGTCCGCCAAGCCTGATCAGTTGAGTATCCGTATATGAAAAAAGTCTTCCCTGCAGTAATGGATCATTAGAAAAATCAATTCCCGGTACAACACTACCCGGATGGAATGCGACTTGCTCCGTTTCAGCAAACACATTGTCCACATTCCGATTCAATGTCATTTTACCGATAATGTTCACCGGTACATCTTCTTCCGGCCATAATTTCGTAGGGTCAAGGATATCAAAATCAAATTTGAATTCGTCTTCTTCAGGTACCAGTTGCACCCCTAACTCCCATTCTGGATAATCGCCATTCTCAATCGATTCATGAATATCCTGGCGATTAAAGTCAGGGTTCTTGCCATTGACCTTCTGTGCCTCATCCCAAACAGTGGAATGAATGCCAAGCTTTGGCTTCCAATGGAATTTGACAAAATGAGATTTTCCTTCATCGTTGACAAAACGAAAGGTGTGAACCCCAAAGCCTTCCATCATCCGCAAACTTCTTGGAATAGCGCGATCTGACATCAGCCACATCACCATATGAGCAGATTCTTGGTTATTGGCAATAAAATCCCAGAATGTATCGTGCGCGGAAGCAGCCTGAGGATAACCAGTGTCTGGCTCAGGTTTGACAGCATGTATAAAATCAGGGAATTTAATCGCATCCTGGATAAAAAACACCGGCATGTTGTTGCCAACCAAGTCGAAATTTCCTTCGTCCGTATAGAATTTCGTTGCAAATCCACGAACATCGCGAGGAATATCAAAAGAGCCCTTCGATCCCGCTACCGTGGAAAACCGGGTGAACACAGGGATTTTTGTCCCAGGTTGCTGGAGGAATTTGGCTTTTGTATAAGGCTTCATAGATTCATATAATTCAAATTCGCCATGCGCTCCATATCCTCTGGCGTGGACAACTCTTTCCGGAATCCTTTCATGATCGAAGTGTGTCATCTTTTCTCGGAAATGAAAATCCTCCATCAGCGTGGGACCACGGCTCCCCGCTTTTAATGAAAATTCATCTTCAAACACCTTTAAGCCTTGATTGGTCGTCAAATGTTTATCGCGATCATCACTGCGAAATGGCTCCAGCTGTTCATTCTTGCTATTTTCGTTCACCTTGTTCTCTTCACTCACGTCGTTTTATCCTCCTTCTTCTTGAATTGTGCTATTACTACTCAATTCCCTTGGAGTAAAGCGATAAAACATGAGCAAAAGTTGCCAACAATTATAAAAATTTCCTTATATTTATCCATCTCTTTTTAGTTTTTTCAGAAAAAGAGTAATAAAGACGTAGTTTATATTAAATGATGTGTTTGGTATAATGATCATTCACAGTAAATACAAAGGAGTAAACAGATATGAATTGGATCGAGAATATTAAATGGGAACAGATTTTGTTAAATGTGGGTGTTACACTTATTCAGCTAATCGCAACCATTATTGCTTATCTAATCATTCGTTCGATCGGCAAGCGAGTGATTCAGTCTTCTTTTTTAAAAGTACAAAATAAAAGAAAGATGTCTGTAGCCAGAACGAAAACCTTACAGGCTTTAGCGATAAGTGTCTTTTCTTATGTTTTATTTTTTA
Organism: Bacillus subtilis; assembly: GCF_008764245.1. GTDB lineage: Bacteria > Bacillota > Bacilli > Bacillales > Bacillaceae_C > Lederbergia > Lederbergia ruris. The sequence continues at coordinate 57,100 of NZ_VTQV01000011.1, read as the reverse complement.
TTACTCTCGTCATCATTTTAGGCATATTTAAATTTGATGCGACAGGCCTGATTGCAGGGGCAGGAATTGTTGGCTTAGCCATTGGCTTTGGTGCACAAGGTTTTGTTAGTGATATTGTAACCGGGTTTTTTATTCTCCTCGAAAAGCAATTAGATGTGGGGGAGTATGTGTCAACTGCGGGCTATGACGGAATAGTAGAAGAAGTGGGTTTACGAACAACGCAAATTCGTAGTTTTGATGGCACACTTCATTATATTCCGAATAGAGAGATTGGCTCATTAAGCAATCATTCGCGTGGAAATATGCGAGCACTCGTCGATATTGGGATTTCGTACCATGATAATATCGATCAAGCGATAGCTGTATTACAAGAGATTTGTGATAAAGTAAAACAGGAAAATGATAAGATTGTAGAAGGACCAGATGTTCTTGGTGTTCAAATGATTGGTCAAGATGATGTGACATTACGCATTATTGCCAAAACGGAGAACATGGAGCAATGGGGGGTAGAAAGACAACTTCGTAAGGCGATTAAAGAGGCTTTCGATAAAAATAAAATGGACTCTGAGCAAGTATTGGTTGAAAAAGAGCCAGATGAAGGCTGAAAGGGCGCCTAAAATAGTGGCGCCGTTGCCGATAAGGTTTTGATTTAAATGGATTGGCAGGCGAAAAGGGGATTGAATGGTTGCACCGAATGAATGGGCATTTCATTCAATCCCCTTATTTGAATAGCCTTCGAGAAAAATCATCCAACCCTTGTGACATCGCCTTTTAGGGTGATATTTTCCAATCTCCCGTTTTCCATCTCAAACCATTCCAGTGACATGACTTTAAACACGCTTGTCCACTTTTGTAATCGTCCATCCTGTTATTCCAAAGAAAATGGTTAAGAGGGGAGACAATAGACAGAAGAAAGCAAAGAGAAAATATTCCGTTGTCGGAATTCCGAGGACGCTCGTAATAAATACCCCACAGACACTCCAAGGAACCAACGGATTGACAACCGTACCAGCATCTTCTAATACACGTGATAAATTTTTCGGATGAAGTCCTGCCTTTGCATACGATTCCTGAAAGGCATTTCCTGGTAAAAGAATCGATAGATACTGCTCTCCAACTAAATAATTTACTCCAACAGATGCCAAGGCTGTTGCTCCGATTAATAAAGGGATTCGTGTTAAGAATTGTTGAATCCCTTCTAAAAGTGCGGGCAAAATGCCTAGTTTGAATAGCAAACCGCCCATCGCTAACGCAAGGAGAACGAGGGAAATAGAGAATAGCATGCTTTCCATTCCACCGCGCGTCAAGAGCGAATCAAGCTCTTCTACACCGCTATTAGACTTGTAACCAGAATACAATAATGTCATGACTTGCCCCAAGCCATAATCTTTTTGTATGAAAAGACTAATGACAACAGCCGAAAGCGTCCCAAAAGATAAGGCCAATATGGCGGGGACTCTCTTAATGGCAAGAATCGCCAATAGAACAAAAGGAATAAGAGAATACCAATGTACGAGCTGTAATTCCATCAAAGCATTTCTTAATAGAGCAATGTTATCAAGGTTCGTCGCTGCTTGACTAGGCGATAAAAAGCTAAAGAGGACAAGAGAAATAATAAAAGCAGGCACAGTTGTCCACATTATATTTTTAATATGTTCAAATAAATCGACTTTCACGGTCATAGAGGCCAAATTCGTCGTATCGGATAGTGGCGACATTTTATCGCCAAAAAAAGCACCCGAAATAACGGCGCCCGCAGTGACGGGTGTTGAAAGATCAAGGGCAGAACTGACACTGATAAATACAACTCCCAGCGTAGCGATGGTTGTTAATGAACTCCCAATACTCATACCAATCATCGAAGTGACAATAAAAACCACGGCAAAGAAATACTTGCCATTAACCATCTCCAAGGCTAAATAAATGAAAGTAGGAATCGTCCCGCTTGCCATCCAACTGCTTATTAACATGCCAATAAAAAAGAATAGAAAAACAGCTCCTAAACCTGATTTTGCCCCCTCTACCAACCCGCTTTCTAGATCCTTAAAAGAAACCTTTTTGCATAATCCATAAATCAACAGGAGAAAAATAGACAAAATAATCGGTGTATGTGGCTCAACCCCGTAGTATACAATGGAAAAACTAATCCCGCCTAACAGGATCACAATAACGAGCAAAGCCTCAAGGGGTCTCAAAGTTACCGCTGCCTGATCATGCTGCATCTTACATTCCTCACTTTGTCAATCTTTTTCAATAAAAAAACCCCTTCATCTTAGGGGAAGAAGCTCTGCGGTATCAACCCAAGTGTGGGAAATCGCTAACTTCTACGTAAACCATCATTTATATTGCAACAGTATTTGGCAACAATTCTGTTTCCTGCTACTTATAAAGCTTTTACTTGATTCCGCCATCTTATGAAATGTTTTTAGTGCTTAACCGCTTTTTCGTAATAAAGCAAGTTCAATATATAGGGTTTTACATAAAAAGTCAAACATTTTGGGTTTTAGTCCTTATTAAAGGACAAATGGAAATTTTAACTTTTTTTCTGAAACAATTTGACCCCTCCATACGTGAAGAGGAGTAGAGAGGTTTGGGAGAGGGGAAAAGTGATGTTGACGTTAAAAATAGAAGGATTGCAGAAAAACTATCGTAAATTTCAAGCATTAAAAAATATCAATCTACAGATGGAAATGGGTTTATTCGGACTGCTTGGCCCAAATGGGGCTGGCAAATCCACTTTAATGAAAATTCTTAGTACAATTCTTCCTTTTCAAGATGGGAAGGTGAGCATTTACGGCTTTGATTTGGAGAAAGAAGGAGATCAGGTGCGGCAATTGCTTGGATATTTACCGCAACATTTTCACATGCCAACCCAGTTGACAGGTAGAGAATTTCTCCATTATGTTGCTTCCATGAAAGGTGTGACGACCCAGCAAGAAAGAAATGAACAGGTAGAGATGTTACTGGAAGAAGTGAACCTAGCTCAACAAGCAAATAAAAAGATAAAAGGTTACTCCGGAGGAATGAAGCGGCGACTTGGTATCGCTCAGGCGCTGATTGGAAATCCGAGGTTCATTATTTTAGACGAGCCTACTGCGGGACTGGACCCCTCGGAACGGATCCGTTTTCGTAATTTGATCGAAAAATTAAGCAAAGACCGATTAATTATTTTATCGACACATATCATTAGTGATATTGAATTTAGTTGTGAACAGACTGCAGTCATGCATCATGGCGAAGTGCTTTTCCAAGGTTCTACAGAGGCTTTAGCTAAGAAGGCAATCAATGTTGTGTGGGAGGTATCTGTTCCTTATTCTGAATATGATCAGATTGAAAAGGAATATGTGATCATCTCCACTAGAAAAGAAAGGGACAATGTTGTTTTTAGGATTATTTCGAACGCTTTTCCCTATCAGGGTGCGCTGCCTGTACAACCCACGATCGAAGATGGCTACATGGCAGTGATAAACGGGGTGACGTCATGAACTTGATGAAATCTGTTTTTCGAACTGAAGGTAAGCTTTTGCTGCGTAATAAATTTCTAGCTCTTCCGTTATTGGTCAATCTTCTGTATTGGGGTTATAGCATTGTCGCTTATGAAATCCAACCTCTCCATTATGAAGAGCGAGCGGCAGCCTTTTATCAAAGCTTCATTTGGATTTTACTACTCAACCTACTTATTGTCGGCCTATTTGCCGTTTATATGGTAAGTAAAGATCGGGACAATGAATTTGAACAATTGGTTGTCACCTACGATCTGAAAAATGTGGATTGGGTGATAGGGAAATGGCTGATCACCCAATTATACGGTTTGTGTATCACGGTCATGACCATCGTCGTGCAAGCAATCTGGTTCATAAGTGCAGCCATGACAAGAGGAGATTGGTTGGAACATATTTTTTACGTATTCATGCAAATGGAGGGAGCTTTTTTTCTTCTCATTTCGCTTGGTTTTTTATTTGCAATCTTGATGAAATCCATGTTAGCGTACCTCACTATTCCAGCTATTTTAGTACTAAGTTTATTTTTACCTTTTGATTATGTTGGAACCGCCTATGTATGGGATAATCCGAAGTTACACTTATTCACTCCTTTTGATTATATGTTCATTGAATCTCGCTATGAAGGGATATGGGGAATTCATCATGTGTTTAAAGGTTCAATTTTGCATCAAAGTGCGATTATCTTGTTGGGAATAGTAATGATTGCTGTGGCTCTATTATTGTTTCGCCGTAATCGGAGAAGCCAAAAAGAAAAAAAGCTGCTTCCCATTCTGATTACAATCTTCCTCATTCCTACGATTGTGTTAAGTGGAATCCGTTTTATGCAATATGATCGAGCGCTGAAACAATATATTTCGACAGGGAAACAATATCAGGAGTCGTTTTTAGGCGAGGATGATGAATCTTATTACGAAGATTATAAAGATGATCAACCATACGATTTTGCAATGGAAAAAACAAATTTAAGTGTGGAACTTCAAGCAGATGATCAGATTAACGTTCAAAGTACTTTAACAGTAAAAAATAATGGCAATGAGTCAGTGGATGATGTATTTCTCACTTTATACCACGGGTTAAAGATAAAGGAATGTACGACCGAAAAGGCTGTTGCTTGTTCGCGGGAGGGAGACTTTATTAGGCTCCATTTTGATGAAGAGATTCTGCCGGGTGAAGAATTTGACGTAAACCTTCATTACGAAGGGGGAATCTTACAATATCGTGATGATGGTTATGTGGAACAAGCTTTTATAAAAAATGAGCGCGTTTATCTTCCGAAAGAAGCGGGTTGGTATCCTTTAATTGGGAAACGTAATCTAGTCATTGCTCGTGAGTGTAGCAATCTGTACGCCCGATTTGAATTAAGAAATGCCCGACTTGTTGAGGATTTTCCCACAGACTTCACGGTTAGGATGACGAGAGAGAATCAAGACGTTCCACTTGCTTTGACGATTCCGGAGGTTCAGAAAAATACGTTTCAAGGAACTTCTCAATATGGTCTGTCTTTGATAAGCGGGAATTTCAAGGAAGAGAAGGCTGGAAACATTCGTGTTGTCGCCCATCCTGAAGTTCTGAATGGTATGAAAGAAGTGGTTGGGAGATATCAAAAGGTATGGAGCTTTATGGAGGATTGGCTAGGTATTCCGATGACTCCATCTGTTATCTACGTACTAGGTGATAACTATTATTATCTTACACATGATAGTGCGAATCATGACTTCTATATGCTGAGAAACGAGAATATGGATGATTCGGAAATGGCATATGAGCTACTGAATGAGATAACCCAAGACTTTTCAAATAATAACGGGGGTTTTAATGTTTTATATGATGCCATGGTTTGGATGATTTTAAATAATCTTCACGAACAGATTGGTTTTGCAGAATGGTATAAATCCAACTATTGGGCAGAAGAAGAGGATTTTAAACTTGTAAATTTGTTACAAGGCTATGAGAAAAAAGGGTTAGAATCATTTAAAGATGTTTTAAAATATCTTTTTGAATATTGGAAGGGACTCGAGAACAAGCAGGATTTTGACATGGAAGCTGCCATAGAGCAGTACGAGGAAGAAGCAGAATGATGAAAGGATTCTTGATTCGACTTCAAATCTTTTTAAAGCTATGGTTTACATCCATGTACTCGTTCATGTCCTTGTTGCTTATTCCGATTATCGGGCTCATTATTTACAACTCTGGAACGTATGAAATAGGTGATCTATCCAGCCTTATTTACGAAAAAGCCGCCACAATATGGTTCATGTTGATCATCCAATGGTGTTTTTCGGTCGATTTGGATTCGAAATTTTATTATCAAATCATTACGTATCCAGTCGCTAGGTGGCGTTTTCTATTAGAACGATCTTTGTTATCAATCATTATTTTTGGCGGATTAATGATGATTGTGACCATTCCGTTAGGATGTATATATGGAAAGTTTTTATGGCAAGGCTTCGTTTTTTCGATCCCAGTGTATATGGCTTTTGGAGGGCTTGTCTTTCTCGGAACGATAATTGGAAACCATTCACTTGGTGGTTTGATCGTGGGAATTCTCTTCTGGATGATGCTCTTTTTTGGCCAAGTCATTTTACGAGATTTAAATGCCATTTTACTTGTATATGGAAGTGTTGAACGTGTTGTTAGTGGTGAAAGTGGATTTTGGTTAGCGGAAAATCATTGGCTCGTCTTGAACCGATTGTTTTATATCGGGTTAGGAGTATTATGTATGGTAGGAGCCATTTTTAAAATCAATCGGAAAACGGAGGGGTAGGGATGCCAGATGAAGACTATATGCGACAACTAACACTTGGGAGCGATTCTGCATTCGATATCCTTGTTTTCCGCTATCATAAACCTCTGTTTGGATATGTTTATCGATTATTGCATGACGAAAAATTGGCCGAAGACATTGTTCAGGAGACATTTCTGAAAATCTATCAGCAAGGAAAAAAGGGCTTTGTTCCTGATCAATTTAAACCGTGGATGTATAAAATTGCGACCAATGCCTGTAAAGATTATTGGAGGAAACCGATGTCGCGTCTTGAATATATAACGGATAAAGATATGGAAGGAACAGGACAAATTCATCATATTATCGATCATCAAATTGAACGACAATGGATGGTAGAGTCCTTGAATCAGTTATCCGTTGATTACCGAACCGTATTATATTTACGATTTTATCAGGATTTGAAATACTCGGAAATCGCGCTTGCCTTAGATATTTCGATCAATACGGTAAAAACCCGGATTGCGCGTGGCTTAAAACAGCTCAAAACTATTTTAAGGGCGGATGAAAGGAAAGGGGCTAAGGGAAATGGATGAAAATCAAGACCTAGAGAAGTTGGAAAAAGAGTGGAAAGCTCACTTTGATCGATTTACTGCTCCCGAGCCGACGAGAGAAATGACACTCGACTTGATTCAAAAAATAAAAAGTACCGAGCAGAATCATAGCCCAGTCGATTTACGTCTAGAGCTTGAAACGGCGCAAAATTCTCTATCCTTTAAAGAAAGACTAGTAAATATATTTTTATCGCAATGGAATTTTTATGGTACGACAAGCTGGCTATTAACCGGACTTGTCATGGTCGCCATCACCTTTACGATTAGTGAAAATACAGCAGATCCATTGTTTGGATTTACAAATTGGATTAAGTGGATCACTTTGCTTGTCATTGCTGTCATTGGCTATTCCTTCCGTCCTAAAAATGAGGGAAATGAGATCATTGAAGCGCTAAGCTATTATCCCATTATCCAGCAAATGTTTACCCGATTTATAATTGTGATGGGATTTCAGTTAACATTGGCGCTGCCACTATGTTTTTTTGTCGTAGGAAGAGAAAGTACGATCTTGTATTTAGTTAGTTCCTTTATTCCTGTTTTCTTTTTTGGAGTAGTCGGATTTGTTGCGACATTCTGGTTAGGACAAAAAATAGGGTTGTCACTCACACTGTTTATTTGGTTCAGCCAAGTTTTATTAAAGAGAAAGTTTTTGTTTCAAGTGCCTGGCGATGATTCTTTTCTCGTCATGAATGGGATCATTTTCGGCCTGTCCATATTATTGTTAAGCACCATTTTATTAAAGAATCGTTTTTCGGAGAAGTTGAAATGAGAATAACAATAGACACTGTAGAATATTCGCTAAAAGGAACCAAACTCTTGAAGCAAATCTCATGTTCGTTTACAAACGGAATAACGTATGTAGTTGGAAAAAATGGCGCAGGGAAAAGTACGCTGTTGAAGCTCCTTGCGACAGCCATTCAATCACAGCAAGGGGAAGTCAACTTTACGACATTAGTTCGTGATGAAAATATTGGGACATATCGAAGGAAGTTAACGATTGAAGAGATTCGGAAAATCATTGGATTCCTACCACAACATTTTACAGGTCATTCTAACATGACGGTTGAAAAATATGTCACGTATATTGCCTTTCATAAAGGGATTCCTGCAAATCTTGTTAAACAAACGGTGGCCCAGTGGCTGCAAGAAAGCCATCTAATGCAAGTTAGGAGAAAAAAGCTTCGTAATCTCTCAGGAGGACAATTACTAAAAGTAGGTTTGATTCAAGCTCTTATCAATCATCCACGTATATGTATTTTGGATGAGCCATTTGAAGGTTTGGACATAGGGGAGCGAATTTATTTTCATCGCATTTTGCAACGGCTATCTTATCACGGTATCATCATTATCAGCACTCATTTACTCGATGAGATTCAACAAACGAGCGAAGATAACTTGCTTTACCTTAATGAAGGAAAAATAGCTTATTATGGAGGAATAGAGGCACTCGATACTGTAACTCAAGGCTTGCAGGAATAAGTATGGGTGGAGAAATTGGTGACACGAGTTGTGGTACGAGCATTATACCAGTTAAATGTTCTACAATAATACAAGAAAATGAAGAAGGAGTTGTTAAGAATGGAACCATCATTAAAAGGAAAAGTTGCGTTTGTAACAGGTGCGGGGAGAGGAATTGGCAAGGCTGTTGCCCTTGCTTTAGCGAATGAAGGAGTAAGCGTTGGTTTGCTTGCGAGAACAGAAACAGATCTAAAAGGAGTCGTAAGTGAAATAGAAGAACGAGGCGCAAAAGGAGCTTATGCAGCCGTTGATATTTCTGCTCGCGAGGAGGTCGAACAAGCGGTTCAAAAACTTACTGATGAGTTGGGGGCAGCCGATATTCTCATTAATAACGCAGGAATCGGGAAATTCGAATCTCTTATGGAAATGGATCCTGAGGAATGGAAGAGGACGATTGATGTTAACTTAATGGGACCTTATTACGTAACACGCGCGGTGCTTCCGCAATTAATTGAAAAAAATCGCGGTGATATTATCAATATTTCATCGACAAATGGATTAAACGGTGCTGCCACATCCAGTGCATACAGTGCTTCTAAATTTGGATTAATTGGGATGACTGAATCGTTAGCCCAGGAAGTTCGAGGAAATAATATTCGTGTGACGGCTTTAGCTCCAAGTACTGTAGCAACAGAACTTGCCATCCAATCCAACTTAATAGCTGAAAATAATGATGAAAAATATATGCAGCCCGAAGACATTGCGGAATTTATCATTTCACAATTAAAAATGAATCCACGTGTTTATGTGAAAACAGCAAGTCTATTAGCCACAAACCCTTTCTAATTGTATTTTAGATTATAAAGGGTGCTGAGTACCGAAATAATTGCTTCGGTACCTAGCACCCTCCTAATGAGATTCTATGTGACGATTTAATAACTCCACATGCTGTTGGTCGCGCTCTAATATTTCTTTGACTAGACGTAAACTTTCCGAATCCAAATCACCGTCGAGTAGCTCTTTTGATGTTTGGATACCCCTATTTTCCCCAACTGAAGCATCTTTTAAGATTGCGTTGGTATCGGTCGTCGTACCTTTTACTTTAGACATAAATTCAATCATTTTGCCTTTTACCGTCACATCATGAACCGGAACACCACCAAGATCTTGAATCCTCTTCGCAATCATGGCCGCATGTTGTTTATGGTTCTGTTGAACATTTTGCAAGACACTTTTTATCTCTTGATCATTGGTATGGTGAATATATTGATCATATGTATGAATGGCCATATAATTCCCCTCAAGAAATTGGTTTAATTCTTTAATAATTGCTTCCATAGTGATGCCCCCTCTTTACTGTCATTCCTTTTATTTTGAACAAGATGCAATAAACTATACGCTCGTTGGGACATCGTTTCCGACAGATAGAAAAGGATAATGTTGCTTCAACTAGAAATAATGGACCAGGGCATCATCTTACTAATGAGAATGCTTATATATGATATAATGAAGAAGATCGTATAAGGACGTCTGCGATAAGAGGGGGAGTAAAATGGCTAACTCTAATGATATCGGATTAATGGATAAGAACAAACTGTTAAGAATATTTGAATATCTAAATGCAAGACTAAAAGAAAACCAATTACAGTTAGAAATTACAATTTATGGTGGTTCTATTATGACAATGGTATATGACAATAGGCCGGCCACTAAGGATATAGACTGTGTATTTAGCGAAACAAATTCGAAACTATTAGAGCATATCTTAGACTTAACCCAATTTACTTTTAATCTTTCTGATGGCTGGATTAATGAAGAAATTAAGGAACCACTGAAATCAATTTTAAAAGAAGATAAAGAAACCTATAAAATTTATTCAAATCTAAAGATTCTAAAACCCAGGGCAGAACAATTATTAGCGATGAAGGTATTAGCAGCTAGACCAGAGCCAGCCAAAGATTTTATAGATGCCTATATATTATGTAGGGATTTGAATATTACAACGAAAACGGAACTTTTAAAAGTTTTTGGTGACTATATACCGTTAACCCTTTTAGGGGAAAGACAAATGAATTTTATAAAATATTTAGGAGAGGATTTAGGCTATGATTGGAAATAAATATTTACAATCTTTATTCGAGTATCCTGATGAAGATACAGGTTTAAATCAATTATTGGAGTTGTTAAAATCAAAGGATACAGCATTCTTAGATAGCCTATATGAACCAGTCGATATAGATTTATGTAATGAATTTGAATTGAAATATTTGACAAAAATATCCCCCTTAATCGATTATTATTTGCAAATTTTTGGTATGGAAGTACCAAATTGGCTTAGGGATGAGAGGTTAACGTTTTCTAAACCTTACTATCACTCAAAACGAATAAGTGATTTTGAAAAATTAAAATTACAATATGAAAGTCCCTCTCCTTTTCGAGCGAAAAATGTTTATTATGATTTAAAAGGGATTGAAAGAGTTTAGTTCCAAAAGAACATGTACCCTAAGATACCTCCACCTCAACCGCTTTCGGTGTGCGGAAGTTTAAATAACCAATAATCGTTAAGAAAAACATTCCGACTAAGAAAGCGACAAAGTAAGGGGAAACCATCTGGCGAATCACAGCTGTTACAAAAGAGCTGACAATCATCCCGAGAGAATAAACCGCCGACATGACGCCGAAAGCTCGGCCATGCTCCTCTTTCTTAACGGCCCCTGTCACCGCTGTTGCCGCCGCAGGCATCGTAAGTCCAAAACAAATCCCCATAAAAAATAAAAAGAACGGCAAACCAAGTAGGCTATTAAAGAATACAGCCAAACTCATACACATTAAAAATAATCCAACCATCATTCGTTTGATCGGATCAAAACGATGGATAAAAAAGAACGATAAGGATATTAGTGTGCCGATCGCCATAAAACTGAACAATTGTCCTGTGTTCATTGTGGAAAACCCTCGTTCCACTGTTAAATAAGGAATTTCATAAATAATCACACCATGAATGTACATAACCGCAAACCCTGTTAAATAAACGAGCTGGAGTGCTGGGTTGCCCAAAACTTGAAGAAAATGGGAAGGTTTGGATGATTTTCTTTTTACGACGAGTGTTTGTCGATCGCGCAAGAACAACATTGTATATACTGCAATGAAAAGTAATGCGACCCCGATGACGAAATAGGTATGGGCATAGCCAATCCATGTTCCGAGTTTGCCACCAATCAGTGGAGCGATAATATTGGCGATCATCCCAAGTATGCCGATAATCGCCATATTTTTCCCTTGTTGTCGGCTATTGGCCGCATATCCAGAAATAAACGTTAAAGCTGCAGGCATTAAGAAGGCGAGAGCAAAGCTGTTCACAGAACGTAAAACGAGTAAACTAGTAGCGTTTAAGGTAAAACCATGGGCGATATATAAAAATCCCGAAAAGAGTAGTGGCAGCGTAATAAATAGTCTTTTTCCATATCGATCCACTAAAGGACCAACAATTAAATTTCCTGTTAGGCTCGCTAATTGAGAGGTGCTTAACATAATGCCAATCATGATACTGGATGCTCCCAACATGGCTGCATATGGAGTGAAAATAGGTCCTTGCACACTCATGATTAAGCTAATGATAAACATCGTCATAAAAATATGTAATTTGTCTATTGTCACTTCGCGCATAAATGTCACCTCGAATCCATTCTATGCTGGATCTGAGATAATAGACGAGCTTTTTTTAAAGCTGGGCCAAACTGTTTTTACCAAAAAAACGAATTACTATAGTGCACAAAACCCGTTTTGTTTGCCTTCCAGGTTCTTACTTCCCGCAAAAGTCCTCCGCTAAGGTAATGCCTTGTTCGTCTTTGAAGCTTAACATTCTAGCTATGTCCCAGACTTTCTTAACTATTTCAAACATCCATTTGTTCTATGACAATCTCCTCCAAAGCTTTAATGAAATCAAATGAATCATTGAGCATTGGCGTTCTAAAAACTTCTATACCAAGTTCCTGACAAAGGTCCTGGACATTGTAACCAATATCAAATAATGCTTCAATATTCTCCGTCACGGTTAGCAATTCACAGACAATGATGCCTTGGCAGCCTTTGTTTGCTTCTTCTTTGATCACCTCTTGGATATCTGGTTCAGACCACATCCCCTCGTGTGAGCCGGCACTACGATAAGCAATCCGCCATTTTGGTAGTGACAATGGGTCCACAATGCTGTTGGCTAACTCCAGTAATTGCTTTTCAAATACTTGTCGTGCCTCGGCTTTCCCGGCTAAACTATGAGCGGTAAAGATCACAAGCGAATTCTTTTGGATTGACTGTGGCAGCCACTCCCAAGCAGCCTTCACACGGTCCCGGAATATTTTTATGAATGAAGGATGGTGATGCCACTGTTCGATATGGAAGACAGGTATATCGACTTTTAATTTACGTAAAGCATTCCGTACCAGTGTCTGGTAATAGATATTTCCAGCTTTCGTATGTACAGGTTTAAACGGAATGGTCATGATTTTTGTCACGCCATCAGCAATCATTTGCGCCACTGTCTCCTCGACAAAAGGAGAGGTATGTTTATAAGCGGCATATCCTTGGACAGGTTCCGGAAAATGAGGCTGTATTATAGAAGCCAATGCCTTGATTTGCCTTTTTGTAATGTTCCCTAATGTATCAGCGACTCCCCAACGTCTAAACTGGTTCTTCATTTCTTCTAGTTTCTCTGCTGATAATGGTTTCCCGCCGTGAATATGAGCATAGTAAGAAGCCAAATCATCCAATGATATAGGTGCTCCGTAAGCAAAAGTAATCAGGCCAATCACATGATCACTCCTTTCCAATCTCATTTGGGTGGAGCCATTCTACTAATGCCCCTAATTGATCGACAATATAGCGATTGGCTTGTGAGATATCCTTCGCTTTCATTCGTTTGATTTTGTCTTCTTGCACAGCTGTTAAGGTTTGAAATCCTTCCGAATCAACTAAATCTTGAAATTCATCACTGGTCGTGCCCCATTCAACAAGAATGATGTAATCAGGATCCATATCAATCAAATGTTCAATTGAGGCAGGAGCCGATTTTTCCAAACCTAATACATCTGAACCAGGGGTGCCTCCAGCTAATTGAATCAAATCATAGGCAATGCTCGAGGGACCGAGTATATATGGTCCAGTGTTGGATCCTACTTGGGAAAGGATTAACACGGTTGGCTGTTGATCGCTATCTTTTACAAGGGATTGCGCTTGATTGATTTTTTGTTCCAGCTGATCGACGATTTCTTCCGCCTTTTCTTCCTCCCCTAATAATTGTCCAATAGCAAGATAATTCTCCATCACATTTTGGACGGTCGTCCAGCGACTAAAAGAAGCTAAGGGTGTGCCTGATTGCTCAAATAATTTTTCTGCATCTTGCTCTGCGCCATGTGTCAGAGTCAATAGCACTAAATCAGGATCATAAGAAAGGACGACTTCCGGATCAAGTGAGGTTGCGCCTTTAACTTTATAAGGGATCCCTTCTATTTCTTGACTATAATGAGACAGGCTTGCATTCTCGGCGCTTTCAGTGATCGCTACAAGCGAATCTGTTCCTACTAAATCTATGACGATTTCCGCAACATTTAAAGATAATGCGGCAATTTGTTGTGGCTGTGCCTGAACAGTCATCTCTTTCCCTTCAATAGACAGCGTTCGTGGGAATTCAGAATTGCCTTTTTCATTAGATTTTGCAGCCTTATTTGACTCAGATTGTACAACCTTTTCCCCACTAGCACACCCTGTAACACATAAGAGGGTTATAATAAGAAATAAACCAATGAATAATCCATTTTTTCTTCCATCTCGATAACATTTCATTTTCTTCATCCTTTCCTAAAAATTTCCCAAATCCTAACGGCTTCTTCAATTTGTGACAAGGCCGTAATATAATAGGCTTCTATAAGGTCGTCGTACCGCACGGCGGTATGGATATGGTAGCTTTCTCTCAATGTTTCGGGCGAGAAGACATCTATTGGCTCTCCGGAGGCAAGTACGCGTCCATTCGCTAGTAACACCAATTTATCGCAATATCGTGCGGCTAAATTAAGATCATGTAAAGCCATAATGACCGTGGCTCCTTCCTTGGTTAATTGCTTGATCAGCTCTAAAACTTGGAGCTGTCGATTGATATCTAGGGCAGAAGTCGGTTCATCCAATAATAAAATGTTCGCTTGCTGTGTTAATGCTTTAGCGATAAAAACCAATTGGCGTTGACCACCTGATAATTTATTCACCGAGTGATTCGATAAATGAGAAATATTTGTTCTTTCCATAGCATTTTGCACAATCTCATAATCCTCTTGACTTTCCAAGCCAAAGCGAGGAATATGAGCATGTCTTCCCATTAAGACGATTTCATGTACGGTAAAATCAAAATGAAAGCTTGTGTCTTGAGGGACATAGCCGATTATAAGTGCTATTTCCTTTGGAGAATAATGCTTGATTTCTTTTCCATTCAAATAGATCTTCCCTTGTTGAAACGGTAAAAGTCCTGCCAAAGCGCGTATCCAAGTTGACTTTCCGGATCCGTTTGGCCCGATTAAACCAATAAAGTTTCCTTTTTCCGCTGTTAACGAAACGTCTTTTAAAATGGTGTTTCCATCTAGAAGCAGTGAGACATGATCTGAAATAAGTGTTGTCATTATAAGCTTCCCCTCCTTGATTTAAGTACTAGGAATAAAAAGACTGGGGCTCCAATGAGGGAGCAGACGACTCCCACTTGAACACTGACAGGCTGAATCATTGTACGAGACACAATATCAGCAAGAACTAAAAATGAAGCTCCTCCTAAAGCACTTGCTGGCAAGAGAAAGCGATGATCTGGTCCGAAAATTAGCCGAATCGCATGAGGGACTATAAGGCCAACAAAACCAATTGTCCCACTTACCGATACTCCAGCCCCAACCATTAGCGCCGCTAAACCAAGTAAAATATATCGCGATCGTTTTACATTCACCCCTGAACTTTTCGCTTGTTCATCACCCAATAGCATGACATTAAGTTCCCTAGAAAAAATGAAGACGAGTAAAATCGCTCCGATGATAATGGGGCTAATCAGCTGGACATGCTCCCAAGTCCTTGCTTCCAATCCACCTTGAAGCCAGAAAACTATCCCTCGAAGCTCTTGCTCACTTGGAGCACTCGCAATAAATACACTCATAACAGCTGAAAGAAAAAGATTCATCCCCAATCCAACAAGTAGAAGTGTTGAGATAGATGTCTTTTTGCTCACTTGCCAAATAATTAACACGAAAAACAGGGAAAGAGCTGCCCCAACAAAGGCTGCCAAAGGCAGAACCCACATGCTGAATTGTGTGAGTCCAAAATAAAGCACGATCACAGCTGCGACAGCCGCCCCACTTGAAACCCCAATATATCCTGGTTCTACAAGCGGGTTCCGGAATAGACCTTGCATGATCGCCCCCGATATCCCAAGCCCAGCTCCCACAAGGGCACCGACTAGGACTCTTGGTAAACGAATACTTGTGATGACGGTCATCTCTTTTTCCGAAAAAGCTGTTCCTGATGTGATATGTAAATGGTCGAGTATAATCGCTAACGAATGCTGGAATGGAATATGGAACGGTCCGATTGAATTGGACACAATAATTACACAAAACAAAATGATAAGAAAGATAGATAAGCGAATGATATTCTTCTTTTGTCCACCTATATAGATTTTGTTTTCTCTGTTTACCGGATTTGTTGTGATCAATACCTCACTCCTTGAATTTAACCATAGGTAAATTTGTTTCTTTTAGACTAAATAGTTTACCTTATGCAACTTTAAGAATTATCTTAGCTGTCCATGGATTCATCTGTCAATAGGACTTTGGGTGGAGAGGAGGGGATAAATGCCTGTATGGCTTTTATGAAGTAAAAGCCCCTAGAATGAAGATTCATATCACTTTTGAAATGCGTTGATTGGAGTGGCGGCTGGCGACTCCTGCGGGAATGAGCGTGCAGCTTGAGACCCTGCAGGAGCGAAGCGACGAAGCGGCTCAAGAAACGCCCCGCGGAAAGCGTCCAGCCAGAACGGAAATCAACACCTTCATCCTATCACTGCCCTTTTTTTAAAAAAATGTAAGGGTTTTGCAATTTAGGATTATCTGTTATAATATGTACTTAAACATTTTAGTTCGATTAAGGAGGGAGCTTTATCAATGAATATTTCTACTGTGCTTCAACTCGTCTTGGCTTGATAACGGGATCCGTATGCCCATTTTTAACAAAGCCTAAACGCGAGTTCTACAGTAGATCTTCACTGATTAGCTCTTTAACAAGATAAAACAATCACTTTTTTATAGTTGCATGGATAAGGTTCGGTGTCTTTTTTACCTCCTTTCTCTTTCTTATTTCGTGATCGTTTTTATTAATGGATGCTAGCAGGGCGAGATCTCGCCCTGCCATTTTTATTTTGTTCTCGTGTTTGGGTAGCTTATTACATTAAAGGAGAGCAAAAAAATGAGTATTTTAGATGTTGAACAATTGTCACATAGTTATGGAGACAAGACTGTTTTACAAAATATATCTTTTCGCATATTAAAAGGAGAGCATATTGGTTTGGTGGGTGCGAATGGCGTTGGAAAATCAACGTTATTTAACTTGTTAACAGGAAAACTTCTTCCAGATTCCGGCCATATTCATTGGAATCCAACCGCCAAGCTTGGGAATTTGGAGCAGCATATTCAATTAGAATCAGGTATCACGATGATGGCTTTTTTACAAGGGGCTTTTCAGGATTTATTGAATGCGGAACAGGAGATGCTTGCCATTTCTATGGAAATGGGGAATGCGTCGGGTGAGCAACTCGATAAATTATTGCAACGATATAGCCATTTACAGACGATATTGGATCAACATGATTTTTATCAAATGGATGCTAAAATTGAAGAGGTGGCTGCTGGTTTAGGGTTAACCTCTCTTGGATTAAAAACGGATGTAAGCAAACTAAGTGGAGGACAACGAACAAAGCTTTTACTAGCCAAATTATTATTAACTCAACCAGAGGTGCTATTACTAGATGAACCGACCAATTATCTAGATCTGGCCCATATAGAGTGGTTGAAAAATTATTTAAGCACCTATCCGCATGCTTTTGTATTGATAAGTCATGATACAGGTTTTATGAATGAAGTAGTAAATGTGATTTATCATCTTGAACATAAACAATTATTTCGCTATACAGGAAATTATCAACAATTCTTAAAGGCTTATGAGTTGCGGAAGGAACAAATCTATCAACAGTATCAAAAACAACAGGAAGAAATCCAAAAGTTAGAGACCTATATTCAAAAAAATAAAGCGAGAGCTTCCACGGCCAAGCAGGCGAAAAGCCGAGAGAAAAAACTGGAAAAAATGGTGCGAATTGATAAACCAACGGATCAGCCGAAATCCACTTTTTCTTTTCAGGTTCATTACCAGCCAGCTAGATTGATTCTTGAAACCGAGGAATTAAAAATCGGTTACCATGAATCCTTATTCTCCGCCATGAATATCAAACTTGAACGTGGGGAAAAGGTTGCGATTGTGGGTCATAACGGAATTGGAAAAACAACGACCTTGAAGACCTTGCTTGGACAAATCAAGCCTATAGAAGGAAATGTCATTTTAGGAGACCGCGTCCAGCCTGTCTATTTTTCTCAAGAAGTCCTCATTAAAGGAAACCAAACGGCTTTAGAAGAGATCTGTTCGTTATTTCCACATTTGACTCAGAAAGAAGCGAGAACCATGCTGGCGAGATGTGGATTAAGGAGTGAACATATTTTTCAACCCCTCCGTACCTTAAGTGGTGGTGAACAGACAAAAGTCCGCCTATGTCAATTGCAATTAACAACAGGCAATGTACTTGTATTAGATGAACCAACCAATCATCTAGATACATCAGCAAAAGAGGCTTTGCAGCAAGCCCTACAGGCATACGAAGGGACCATTCTATTGGTTTCGCATGAACCAGATTTTTATCAATCATGGGTAACCCAAGTATGGGATATGGAAAAATGGGTCTAAATGAGTGAAACGGGGGCCGGCCCGATAAAAGAAGAACAAGGTGATCGTTCTTAACCCTTCACTTGTTCTTCTTTTTCTTTGTTTCGTTTTCAAGTTAGAGTGATAGATCTCGCAAGCATGGTTATTCACTCGTATATCTTTCTAAAATAGGTTTGTTATCGAGTTTTTGGTTTAAAATAGAGGGTGTTTAGTGAAAGGAACGGAGGCAATAATATGTTTGATCCAACCGTCTTTGAAAATTTAAAAGTAGCTTTTGAAAACCATCTTTATGATTTGGATAATATCGATCAGAAGATCCTGATACAAAATAGAAAGGATCAAATTGATTTTGCGCGCTTATCTAGATGCCTATCCCTTGAATTCATATTGGTTGACCAACCGGAAGTGACAGCAGAGTTAAAATTGGGGACTTTACTTGAAGACTTGGCGGGGGAGATATTAGAAATGCCCGAAGCCCAGCCAGGATGCTTCCTGCTTCTACAATTTAGAAAAGCAGTAAGGGAGCCACATAAGGAATGTGAACAAATCAAACAAGTATTATCCTCCATTTGGGAGGAAGATGTGGAGTTAACACAAACATTAAGTTTCATATATGGCGAAAAGTGGGGATATCTAAACAGGATTGAAGTTCAATTCAAATCAAAATTAACGGAAGAACATATGGGGGAAATAAAGGATTTTTTGACATACGTTTTGATGTCACTGGAACAGTTGAATCAAATCTAAATGGTTATAAGAAAAGCGCAAGCACCCGTTTAGCGATCCTACCGCCTGCAGCTAGACATTGAAGGACGAACTGATGTTCGCTTATCGAAGAAGACGTAAATTTGCTAGTCGCTAGGCGCTGGATCCAGCATTTGCCCAAATTCTTTCTTATCCTTAAAATAAAGAGACCCATATCTATTTGGTACTATAAAGAAGAGGTGATCTTATGGCAGAGCATCATTTTCACTTACAGGCACAGTGGCCAGGTGGAAGAAATAGTGAAGGTTATATCAATACGGGAAATTTGCGGACGAAAATATCCATTCCAGCTGAAATGGATGGACCAGGGATCGGGACGAATCCAGATGAAATGCTGTTAGGAGCTGCTGCTACTTGTTACTTAATTACATTAGCCGCAATGATTGAAAGAGCAGATTTACCACTAAAAGAAATGGCTTTAGAATCAGAGGGAATTGTCGAAGTGACAAATGGCTTCTTAACCTATAAAAAGATCATCCATCGGCCTACCGTTGCCCTAGAAGATGCGGAAGAGAAGGCATACACGCTACTTGAAAGACTTATTCATAAAGCGGAACAAACCTGTATGATTTCTAAAGCAATTAAAGGAAATGTGGAGGTGGAGCTAGAAGCAACTATTCGTTAAAAGCATTTTGAGAAAGGCCGGTTTCGTGTAATGCTTCTACAAGAATAGCGCAATGAACTTTAAAACGAAACAAACTATATAAATCTGTTCCATAATGTATTACACTTAATGAAACAATACTAAATGGGGTGATTCCTTTGTGGTGGATTGTAGGTGTCATGATATTTTCCGTGCCGATTATAGCGATTATTACGAATCATATGCAAGAACGTGCACAGATCAAAGGGAAATTCATTCAAGATCAGTTGGAATTAGAAAAGCTGAAGCATGAAAATTTCTTATTGGAAACAGAAAAGCTTAGGCTCGAATTAGAACAGATGCAATTAGAACAGCCTAAAGAGGACATGTATAAATTGAAATAAAAAAGAGGGAAAACTCCTATTGTAAAAAATCTGTTAGAAACATAACAGGTTTTCTACAATAGGAGTTTTGATTTTATGTGCTGCCCCCTTATATGGCTATCCATCCCTAATTGGAAAACTCATAAGTTTAAGAAATTATGATTAGGGAACATTTAAGGATAGAGGTATTAGAGAGGGGTCTGTTCATGAGTCAAAAAAGGGATAAAAGAAAAAAGAAAAAATACAAAGTACATAAAGACGATATTACGGTTATTGATGAAGATATTGCGAAAAAGGCTGTGGTTGCAACAGCATTAGGAAATGCCATGGAGTGGTTTGATTTTGGGATTTATTCCTATTTGGTCGTCATCATCGGGCATGTATTTTACTCGGGTGTAAGTGATTCTGCCCAGTTAGTGTTTAGTTTTGGAACATTTGCGGTTGCCTTTCTCGTGCGTCCCATTGGTGGGATGTTCTTTGGTATGTTAGGTGATCGATTAGGGAGAAAAAGGATTTTGGCCGTGACATTGATTATTATGTCTCTTGCTACACTAAGTATTGGACTAATTCCAGTTTACGATACCATTGGAATCACTGCCCCGATTTTATTGCTATGTGCCAGGCTTGTGCAGGGGTTTTCAGCAGGTGGTGAATATGCTGGTGCGATGACCTTTATCGCTGAATCCACTCCAGATAATCGACGTGTCTTTATGTCGAGTGGTTTAGAGGTGGGGACCTTAGTAGGCTACATTGGTGGGGCCGGACTGGTGACACTTCTAACCTTTATTCTTGGTTCAGATAGAATGCTCGATTGGGGGTGGCGAGTCCCATTTTTGATTGCTGCTCCGATTGGTATTATCGGATTGTACCTACGAAACCATCTAGAAGAATCACCAGCCTTTGCGGCAATGGAAGAGCAAAAGCAAGGGGAAGCGAAGGGGAGAGAACATGTTTCATTAAAAGAACTGTTCCTATACCATCGTCGCTCCGTTTTAATGTGTTTGGTCTTAGTTTTCTTCTATAATGTCATTGATTATACAGTATTAACCTATATGCCATCCCATCTAACAGCTGTTTTAGGGTATGGAGAAACAAAAGGACTTTTGTTGATCGTCATTGTCATGTTTATTATGATTCCACTAGTATTAACAATCGGCTATTTTGGAGATCGTTTCGGTAATAAACGGATCATGCAAGTTAGCTTGATTGGAATTATCTTGTTATCAATTCCATCATTTTTATTAATTGGTAGTGGGAATAACTGGTTGGTCTTTTTCGGATTACTCATATTGGGTGCTTTTTTAGCAGCCATAAAAGCAACGATGACCTCGCAATTACCATCTTTGTTTTTTACCGAAGTAAGATACGGAGGTTTGGCACTTACTTATAATATTTCCGCATCGCTATTCGGAGGTACGGCTCCTTTACTAATCGCTTGGTTGATTAACCTTACAGCTAACCGACTCGTTCCTGCCTTCTATTTAATATTCGCTTCACTAATTGGGATCGTAGTTGTCACGTTATTTCTTAAAAATACTTCAGGAAAACCGCTCCGTGGTTCACCACCTGCTGTTACAGAAAATCATGATATCAAACAGGTTATAGAAGATCTAGATGAAGAACTTTGGTGGGGCGAGGAAAAGCATAAGATCGATATGAAAATTGAGGAAACGAATGAGGAGAAAAAAGATTAACGGTGACCACATGTCACTTTTTATAGGATAAGAAATAAATTTAGCCTATTGCTGAATCTAGCTCCAGCACCACCTATTAATATGCTACACAACGAAAATTCCCTATCTAACTTCTGTTGGTTATGGGATTTTTTTGTGATCTTTTTTTGTTAAAAACGTAAGAGAGCGGAAATTCGTAAGTCTATGCGTTAAAGATAATAACAATAAAAACCAACACAATCGGTAATTCGCTTTATGGAGGAAATTATAAAGTTTTACTATCTCACTTTAGATAAAACACAGGTAAACAAAAGTAAACAAATGTATATACAAAATAAAAAGTGGGTGATATAATATTTACAGAAACAAAAGATAATATTCGGAAGATATTAAACGATCAGGAGGGATACATATGGTGCAGAATTTATGGAATCAAGAAACAGCTGAAGGGATGAATAAGGGCCTTGAGGAGCTTGTCTATCGTTCCAATTTATTAGGAGCCGATCGAGCTGTTTGTAATTGGGGCGGTGGTAATACATCCATGAAAACAATAGAGAAAGATTTTCGTGGACGCGACATTGAAGTAATGTGGGTCAAAGGAAGTGGATCAGACCTTGCAACAATGGGGGCTAAGAATTTTACAGGTTTACATTTAGAAGATATTCGCCCGCTGATGGAACGGGATGAAATGACAGACGAGGAAATGGTCGAGTACTTGTCTCATTGTATGATTGACAGTAGTCACCCGCGTGCCTCAATTGAAACATTACTTCATGCCTTTCTACCATTCAAGCATGTCGATCACACACATCCAGATGCGATTATTAGCATTTGCTGTGCAGATAACGGGAAGGAAATTGCTAAAGAAATATTTGGAGATCGTTTTGTTTGGGTCCCTTATATTCGCCCAGGATTTACTTTATCAAAAATGATCGCAGAAGGTGTGCAGAATAATCCAAATGCTGATCTTGTCCTAATGGAAAAACATGGACTTGTTGTTTGGGGAGAAACAGCGAAAGAAAGTTATGATAAAACGATTGCGGTCATCAATGAGGCTGAACAGTATATTCAAGCACAGATGGATAAAACCACTGTATTTGGTGGTCAAAAGTACAAGTCATTGGCGGAAGAAGAGCAAAAGGATATTCTTGCTCAAGTTCTACCAATTATTCGTGGTGCTGTAAGCCAAGATCAAAAGATGTTATTAACGTATGATCATTCAGACGATGTATTAGAGTTTGTCAATAGCCAAGACGCCTTTACACTCTCGCAAGTTGGGGCAGCATGTCCAGACCATTTAGTGCATACGAAGCGGGTTCCACTTTATATTGATTGGGATCCATCCAGTAAAGATGTTGCACAATTAATAGAATTGATCCAGTCTGGCATTGAACGCTTTAAGGACGAGTATATCGCTTATTTTGAACGTAATCAGCATAAAGGCGACAAAATGTTTGAACCCGTACCGCGAGTAATATTGATCCCTGGTCTCGGTATGGTGAATTCAGGTAAGAGCTTAAGCGCGGCCAATGTAAGTGCTGGATTATATCATCGTGCCATCGCTGTCATGAAAGGTGCAACCGCTTTAGGTCATTTTGTTTCATTAAATGAAAATGAATCTTATAATATAGAATATTGGCCACTAGAACTTTATAAACTATCATTAGCACCAGCAGAAGCCGAGTTTTCTAGAAAAGTAGCGTTTGTGACAGGGGGAGCAGGTGGAATTGGCAGTGCAACATGCCGCAGGTTCGTATCTGAAGGAGCCCATGTCGTGATTGCCGATTTGAATCTGGAAGGCGCGGAAAAAGTTGCGTCTGAAATAAACGAGCAATATGGCGAAGGCCGTGCGATCGCAGTGAAAATGGATGTGACGAGTGAGGAACAAGTACAAGCAGCATTCGAACAAGCAGCGTTAACGTATGGTGGAGTTGACATCATTGTGAATAATGCTGGACTGGCGACCTCAAGTCCGTTCGATGAAACCTCATTAAAAGAATGGAATCTGAATATGGACGTTCTAGGAAAAGGTTATTTCCTCGTCGCAAGAGAAGCATTCAAACAAATGAAAGCTCAAGCAACAGGCGGAAGTATGGTATTTATCGGGTCCAAAAACTCGATTTACGCTGGGAAAAATGTGACGGCCTATAGTTCAGTTAAAGCACTTGAAGCCCATTTAGCAAGATGTATTGCAACCGAAGGCGGGGAATATGGTATTCGTGTGAATACAGTGCTCCCAGATGCCATTTTGCAAGGTTCAGCGATTTGGGATTCCAAATGGCGAGAAGAACGAGCACAGGCTTACGGTATTGAGCCGGATCAATTAGAGGAACATTATCGCAAACGGACAACTTTACTAGTCAATATTTATCCGCAAGATGTTGCAGAAGCGATTGCCTTTTTCGCATCATCTAAGTCGGCGAAGACAACAGGAAGCATGCTAACAGTTGATGGTGGAGTACCGGCTGCATTTACAAGATAAGGAAATACATCTGACTCGCATGAGAGTCAGATGTATCTATTAGTTTATATAGAAAACGCTTTAGGGCCTGCAAGATGTTGATTAGGACGGTGGCGATCGTGATCACACCTTTAGCTTTTCGAAGGAGGTACAAAATGGAGTATTGTCTAGCCGTTGATATTGGCGCTTCTAATGGCAGGGTGATGTTGGGAAATCTTGAAGATAGAAAAATGAAACTTAAGGAAATTCATCGCTTTGCGAACAACCTCATTGAGAAAAATGGCCATTTTTGCTGGGACATTACTCGTTTATTCAATGAGATTAAAACAGGAATAAAGAAGTGCAATCAGTTGGGTGTTAAGCCTGTTAGCATTGGCATTGATACATGGGCTGTTGACTTTGTTTTATTAGATGAACACGACGAACTGTTAACAGATGCCGTTAGCTATCGGGATCCACGTACAGATGGTATGATGGAAGAAGTCGAGAAAATCATCATGAAGGAACGTTTATATTTGGAAACAGGCATTCAATTCCAAAAATTTAACACCATTTATCAGTTATATGCTATAAAAAAGCAACAACCAGAAGTGTTAAAAAAAGCAAAAACATTTTTAATGTTACCAGACTATCTTCACTTTCTATTAACAGGGAAAAAAGCAAATGAATATACCAATGCCACCTCAACACAGTTGCTTAACGCGTTCACAAAAAAATGGGACAAAGAGATTATCAACCAATTAGATTTGAATATTAATATGTTCCAAGAAATCAAAATGCCGAAAGACAAACTTGGGCATTTAAAACCGGAATTAGTAGAAGAATTTGGCTTTGATCTAGAGGTGATCTTACCTGCTACTCATGATACAGCTTCAGCAGTACTTGCTGTTCCGGAACTAGATGAGACAATTTACATTAGTTCAGGGACATGGTCTTTAATTGGAGTTGAAAATGACTTTCCTATTTGTGTTACGAAAGCTTTAGACTACAACTTCACAAATGAAGGGGGGATGGATTATCAATTCCGGTTTTTGAAAAATATTATGGGGCTTTGGATGATCCAAGAAGTTCACCGCAATTATGAGCAAAAATATTCTTTTGCTGAATTAGTTGATTTATCACGAGCAACTTCTAATTTCTCATCGATAGTAAATGTAGATGATCAACGATTTTTAAAACCAGAAAATATGATAGAGGAAATTCAAAACTATTGCCGAGAAACAAATCAACAAGTACCTGAAACGCCCGGTGAAGTAGCAAAATGTATATTTGATAGTCTTGCCATTAGTTATGTACAAGCAATAGGGGAAATAGAAGAAATTTATGAAAGAGAATTTAGTACCATCAATGTGATTGGTGGTGGTTCGCAAAACGAACTTCTGAATCAATTAATTGCCGATGTCACGAAAAAAGAAGTGTATGCGGGTCCAGTTGAAGCGACTGCAATCGGCAATCTAGTTGTCCAATTGATTGCCTTAGGAGAAATACAAGATATTCATGAAGCTAGAAGCATCATTAAGCAATCTTTTGAAGTGAAAAAATATGTTCATCATAACGAGCGAGGAGGATTATAAAATGGGAAACCAATTTGAACTAGCAAAAAAAGAGTATGAACAATGGGGAATTGATGTGGAGGAAGCTCTGGAAAAATTAAAAAATATTCCAATTTCAGTTCATTGTTGGCAAGGTGATGATATTGGCGGTTTTGAGGTTAATAAGAATGAACTATCTGGCGGAATTGAAGTGACAGGAAATTACCCTGGGAAAGCAAGAACACCTGAAGAACTTCGCATGGATTTGGAGAAGGCGTTCTCATTAATTCCTGGGAAACATCGGGTGAATTTACATGCGATTTACGCTGAAACAGATGGGAAAGCAGTGGATCGCGATAAAATTGAACCAAAGCATTTTGAAAAATGGGTAAAATGGGCAAAAGAACAAGGCGTTGGCCTTGACTTCAATCCAACATTATTCTCCCATGAAAAAGCGGCTGATGGACTGACCTTAGCACATCCTGACCCGGAAATTCGCCAATTCTGGATTGATCACTGTATTGCGAGCCGAAAAATTGGCGAATACTTTGGAAGAGAGTTAGGGACACCTTGCTTAACAAATATTTGGATTCCTGACGGATACAAAGATACCCCAAGTGACAGATTAACACCAAGAAAACGTCTAAAAGAAGCGCTTGATGAAATTTTCGCCGTAGAAATTGATGAAGCCTATAACATCGATTCGGTAGAAAGCAAGTTGTTTGGAATTGGTTCAGAGGCCTTTGTTGTTGGCTCCCATGAATTTTACCTAAACTATGCCCTTGCAAATAATAAGTTATGCTTGCTAGATACGGGGCACTATCATCCAACAGAAGTGGTCTCGAATAAAATTTCGTCCATGCTTCTTTTCAATGATAAGCTAGCCCTTCATGTATCAAGACCTGTACGCTGGGATAGTGATCATGTCGTCACATTTGATGACGAACTAAAGGAAATTGCGCTCGAAATCGTTCGTAATGATGCATTGGATAAAGTGATGATTGGCCTAGATTTCTTTGATGCCAGTATTAATCGAGTCGCGGCGTGGACAATTGGAACACGTAATATGATTAAAGCCTTGTTGTATGGTTTACTCATGCCAAATGAGCAGCTAAAAGAGCTCCAGGAAAAAGGCGATTTTACAAAACGACTTGCTATTGTGGAGGAATTCAAAACCTATCCATTTGGCGCCATTTGGAATCATTATTGCGAACAAATGAATGTTCCAGCGAAGGAACATTGGTTAGAAGAAATTGATCAATATGAAAAAGAGGTACTTTCAAGCAGAAAATAAGTAAATAAGAAATGCAACTCCATTGGGGCTGCATTTCTTTCCTTATATATTCTATTTCATGCTCCTTTCTTGTACAATTAAAATGAATGACAAATAACGAGGTGGCAACATGCTAGTAGCAGAGAGACATAAGAAAATAATCACAATCGTAGATGAGAAAGGGAGCATCCGTGTATCAGAATTAAGTCAAATTTTTAACGTGACAGAAGAGACCATTCGCCGTGATTTAGAAAAGCTCGAGACAGAGGGAAAACTGCAAAGGAGCCATGGTGGAGCTGTTAGTGTGAAACAGGAGGGGCAAGTCGAACTCCCCTATTTTGAACGTGAAATTAGAAATGTAAAGGAAAAAATGGCAGTAGCGGAAGAAGCGATCCATCATGTCGCAATCAATGACCGAATTATTTTAGATGCGAGTACGACTGCTTGGTATATGGCAAAAAGATTGCCTGATATTCCATTAACAGTAATTACAAATTCCATGAAGGTCATAATGGAACTGTCTACAAGGGAAAAAGTAACCGTGATTTCAAGTGGCGGAACGTTAATGTCTAGGTCGTTATCGTTTGTTGGTCCGTTAGCGATGGAAACGATCGAACCTTACCATGTGAATAAGGCGTTTATATCATGCCAAGGTATTCACAATGAACGCGGTATCAGTGATTCGAACGAAATGCAATCATTTGTGAAAAAGAAAATGATTGAAATTGCGGATGAAGTTTATTTGCTTGCTGATTATACAAAATTTGGTGTCCAAGCCCTTTCAAGAATTGCTCCACTCGAAACGATTCACTATATGATTACCGATTCAAAAACAGACCAAGCCTATATTAGGTCCTTACAAGAGCTGAATATTGAAGTAATTTGTCTTTAAAGGATGTTCAAAAAGTCGGGTGAAAATGACACTTCGAATTTTTGAACACGTACCTTTAGAAATCCACCTTTGAAAGAAGGAAAAAACAAATGAAAGTATCTTTATTTATTACATGTTTAGCTGACGTATTTTACCCTGGTGTTGGACAAGATGTTGTGGATATTTTAGAACGTCACGGTTGTGAGGTTGATTTTCCAGAAAAGCAAACATGTTGTGGACAACCCGCCTATAACAGCGGCTATCATAAGGATACGAAAGATGTAGCCAAGCATATGATCACAACATTTGCGGATGCCGATTATGTCGTATCCCCATCTGGTTCATGTACCATGATGTTCCATGAGTATGTCCATTTATTTGCGCATGAGCCAGAGTGGCAAGAAAAAGCCCAACGTTTAGCCGAGAGAACGTATGAATTTACACAGTTCCTCGTCGATGTATTGAAGGTTGAAGATGTTGGAGCTGTTTTTCCAGCAAAGGCTACTTACCATACATCCTGCCATATGACCCGTCTTCTTGGTGTAAAAGAGCCTCCTATGAAACTATTGAAAAATGTAAAAGGCTTAGACTTAGCAGAGCTTCCAAATAAAGAAATATGTTGCGGATTTGGTGGGACATTTTCTGTCAAAATGGTGCCAATTTCCGAGCAAATGGTCAATGAAAAAATTGAACATATTGAGGAAACAGAGGCAGACGTTTTAATTGGTGCAGATTGTAGTTGTTTAATGAATATTGGCGGTAGAATGACGCGCCAAGGGAAACCGATTAAAGTGATGCACATTGCGCAAGTCTTAAATAGTAAGGGATAAGGGGTGATTTGTATGCCAATGAAAATAAGTGAAGAACAGTTTTTTAACCGGGTAGATAAAGGATTAAAAGACAATTTCATGAGAAATGCAATGGTCTCAGCACAGGAAAGATTGCGCAGTCGAAAACTAGACGCACAGGAAGAACTAGGAAACTGGGAAGAATGGCGAAATCTAGCGGAAGAAATCAGACAACATACGTTAACACATTTAGATTTTTACTTAGAACAACTGGCAGATAATGTTGTGAAAAGAGGCGGCCACGTATTTTTTGCCCAAACAGGTGAAGAGGCCAATGAATATATCACGAACATCGTGAAACAAAAAGAGGCAAAAAAGGTAATTAAATCGAAATCAATGGTGACAGAAGAAATTAGTATGAATGAAGCCCTTGAAGATATAGACTGCGAAGTGATTGAGTCTGATCTAGGAGAATATATTTTGCAAGTGGATGACCATGATCCTCCATCACATATTGTTGCACCTGCATTGCATAAAAATAAAGAGCAGATTCGTGATACATTTAAAGAAAAAAAGGGATATAGCAAAACCTCCAAACCTGAGGAGCTGGCTTTATTTGCTAGGGAACAATTACGTGAGGAGTTTTTAACAGCGGAAATTGGTATAACCGGCTGTAATTTTGCTGTCGCTGAATCAGGTGCAATCTCCCTTGTTACGAACGAAGGAAATGCGCGGCTAGCTACAACTTTGCCGAAAACACAAATCACTGTGATGGGCATGGAAAGAATCGTCCCAACATGGGAAGAACTTGATATTTTAGTGAGTATGCTATGCAGGAGTGCCGTTGGGCAAAAATTAACAAGTTATATTACAGGGCTAACAGGACCAAAAGACGAAGGGGATATAGATGGTCCTGAAGAATTCCATCTTGTCATTGTGGATAATGGCCGTTCCAATATTTTAGGCACTGAGTTTCAGTCTGTTCTGCAATGCATCCGCTGTGCTGCCTGCATTAATGTTTGCCCAATCTATCGCCATGTTGGCGGTCATTCTTACGGTTCCATTTATCCAGGTCCCATTGGCGCGGTTCTCTCACCGCTACTCGGAGGGTATGAGGACTACAAAGAGTTGCCATATGCCTCAAGCTTATGTGGTGCCTGTACAGAAGCCTGTCCAGTCAAAATTCCCTTACATGATCTATTAATAAAACATCGAAAAGTCATTGCTGATGAACAAGGAAAAAGCGGGTTTGGTGAAAAACTAGCCATGAAAGGATTTTCGATGGCGGCAAGCTCACCGAAACTTTTCAATATGGGGACAAAAGTAGCTCCGACTGTTATGGGACCGCTTGCGAAAGAGGGTAAAATTACGAAAGGACCAGGTCCAATCAAACCGTGGACAGATATACGTGATTTTCCAGAGCCTAGTAAACAAACATTTAGAGAATGGTTTAAAAAGCGAGAGAAAGGTAGTGACAATTAATGGGGACTGAGAGAATCCATCATAAAGAGCGCTTTTTAAATCAAATTGCCAAAAGTCTTGGACGAGAACGGATCAAAACTCCCGTTGAACGCCCGGTTTGGAAACAGCAACCACAGAAAGAAGTCTATAAAGGGTTTAGTCAAGATCAATTGGTTGATATTTTGAAAAAACAATGTGAGAACATCCATACACAAGTGGTGGAAGTAGAAAGGAAAGAATCTTTACCTTCAGAACTTGAAAGATTGACAGACCAAATTGGGGGAAAATCAATTGTAAGTTGGGATGATCCTCGTTTTCAAGAGTATCGAGTCAACCAATATTTTCAGAAAGCAAGTAGCAAAGGGGTAGATGTCCATATTTGGGACAGGGACCTTGGCGATGAAAATATTCACAAAGCAGAAAAAGCCGATATTGGGATTACTTTTTCAGATATAACTTTAGCCGAATCTGGCACTGTCGTGTTATTTAGTGACAATGGAAAAGGCCGATCTGTTAGCCTGTTACCAACCGTTTATATTGCAATTATCCCGAAAAAGAGTATTGTTCCAAGAATGACGCAAGCAACAAGCTATATTCATCGTATGCAACAGGAGGAAGGGAAGGTACCTTCCTGTATCAATTTTATCTCAGGTCCAAGTAACAGTGCAGACATTGAGATGGATTTAGTTGTTGGGGTCCATGGTCCAGTTCAAGCGTATTATGTGATTGTGGATGAGGATTGAAAACTGATTGAAAGTATAAAAAGAAATAGTCAAGAGGCTATCCAAAGTCGATTTTTCGGCTATTGGTAGCCCCTTTTCACGTTCATGAGAATATTTTTTGATATCCGAAACATGGTTGAAAGTGGTTAACCTCTTAACCGTTCTTCCTATTCAAGTCGCCTGCTCCTTTCCATCTTCCTCGCCTACTCGATCCCCTGTATTTAAAACAGAGTTATAGGTAAATATATATGGAGTGAACGCGTTTTCAGGGACTTCCTAATATACTGGAGGTCCCTTTACGTATTAATTTGCACATACCATACTTTAGAATAGAAGAATCTTGAGGGAATAGAATCTTGGTGGTATAGTAATGAAAAGTTCTGTAAACAGACCAAATTGCTGTTCACTGGGGGAATGGGTTATGCCGAAAGTTATTTTTGTAAGCGGGGTTGCGGGAACGGGGAAAACGACTGTCTCTAAACATCTACATAAGTATATTCCTGCTGTCTATCTGGATAAAGATACAGTAGGAGGAAAATTTAGCGAGAATTTTTTGAAAGCAACAGGTTATGATCCTCAAGATCGTGATTCCAAATATTATAAGAAGCATTGTCGTGACTTAGAGTATGATGTGACGATGGATTTGGCAATGGAAAATGCAACACTTGGTCTTGATTCCATTCTAGTTGGCCCATTTACAAAAGAAATTGAGACAGCAGAATGGCTAGACCGAAAATTAGCTGAGTTTGGACTTTCACGAGAAGAGGTTACAGTCAAAGTTCTCTTCGTTACATTGAAGGATACAGAGTTGCAAAAAGAGCGGATCATTGAACGTGGAGCAATGGATCGTGATCAATGGAAAATCGACAATTGGGATGAATATGAACAAAGCTTAGACTTGCCAACTGTCGCTTGGGGAATTCCGGAATCAGATATTCTGGTATTTGATAACTCAGGAGAATTAACTGAAGAGAAAATAAATAATCTTGTAGCTTTTATCGAACGATAGATAGAGCTTTTGCTAAAAGGAATAAGGGACTGTGCAAATCAAAGGGATTTGTTCAGTCTTTTTAAATATTTCATGATAAGCTTTTTAATGAAAGAAACAAAGGAGGGACTGTTGTGGGAAAATTAAAGGGAAAGGTTGCTGTTGTAACAGGGGCAAGTAGTGGTATTGGGGCAGGCATAGCACGGGAACTTGCTAGTGAAGGAGCTAGTGTGGTGCTAACGGCCCGTAGTATGGAAAAGCTGAAAGAACTAGAGAATGAGATTCACCAACAAGGAAAAGGAAAAGCCCTTGCTGTCAAAACAGATATGGCCAATCGAGATAATGTGGAGGAGATGGTAAAAAAGGCAAATGAGGCCTTTGGAGATGTAGATATTTTTGTGAATAATGCGGGACAGATGCTTACAGGTACTGTCCGTTCTGGGGAAGTAAAGGAATGGGAGCAAATGATTGATGTCAATATTAAAGGCATCTTATATGGCGTTCATTCGGTGTTGCCATCGATGCTGGAGCGATCTACGGGACATATTATTAACATCGCGTCTGTCTCTGGATATGAAGTGACAAAGACAAGCACGGTTTATAGTGCAACCAAATTCGCTGTGAGAGCTATTTCTATGGGATTAGAAAAGGAACTGGCGAGAACAGGCGTTAGAGTGACAAATATCTCTCCAGGGATGGTAGCGACTCGTTTAAGTAACTCCACAGTAATGGATCGGAAAAAACTGGAAACAGAAGATATTGCCAAAGCAGTCGTTTACGCAGTTACACAACCAGCATATGTAAATGTGAATGAAATCACCATCCGGCCGGTCTAAACAAGAATGAATAGGAAAACCCCGAATCTACCTATAGAGGTATTCGGGGTTTTTGAAATTCTGTCATTCACACGGGGAGAAACGCGATATCGTTCTAATAAGCTCTTATATCGCCAAGAAATTAATTTAATTCGCATGAACAGGCAACAGATTGTTTTGGGAAAACAGACGTAATTTATGTAACCCCTTTCTATTTTTGTGAGAAAGAAGAGAATTTTTCTGTTATAATGAAATAGTAGTGAAAATTCTTATAGGGAGGAGGAAACCAAATGGAAGAGATTTTAAAGATATTACAAGTGATACAAAAAGATCAACAAGCTATGAAGAAGGATCAACAAGCTATGCAAAAAGAACTGCAAGCCATGCGGGAAGACCAACGTGCGATGTGGGAAGATCAACGAGCCATGCGAGAAGACCAACAAGCCATGTGGGAAGACCAACGTGCCATGCGAGAAGACCAACAAGTCATGTGGGAAGACCAACGGGCGATGCGAGAAGATCAACAAGCCATGTGGGAAGACCAACGAGCGATGCGAGAAGATCAACAAGCTATGTGGGAAGACCAACGAGCGATGCGGGAAGATCAACAAGCCATGTGGGAAGACCAACGAGCGATGCGGGAAGACCAACGAGCGATGCGAGAAGATCAACAAGCCATGTGGGAAGATCAACGAACCATGCAGGGAGAATTAGAAGGCCTAAAGAAATTCCAAGAGGAAATGAGAGAATTTCGTCAAGAAACAAAAGAGCGATTTACAAATCTTGAAAAACTGGTCATCCAAAACGGTGAAAAATTAGATAACAATCGTCAACATGTAAGTAAGAAGATACACTTTTTTGAGCATAAGAACGTTGAACTAGAGCAAAGAATATTTGAACTTGAAACCCGTTATGGGCGCTGATGGGTGTTTCCTTTTTTATATTCAAGTTTCTATTCTAGTAAAATCTCCTATCAAATTCTCCAGCATAAAAGACGTTTCCGTGTTCATAACTTGGAACATGCGCCCCTTATGAAGTACCCCATCCTTAGACCCATTGATTATTCCACAGTGAAAATAAATCTCGTATAGTTATCAAATCCTATCATAATGTATTAACCGTTCTTTGGACGGAGAAAAGGGAATACTAGATTCAGATGTGATGGTTTTTCATAACACGGGGGGAATTAACAGAGGAAAGGGTTCAAAAGATTGTTCAGTTTGTTGAACAATAAAAGCCAGGTTTTTCTTAGTTTGGAACCTCGCTATATTGCGAAAGCAGTGATTTGGGCATTCATACAGCCAGATTATGTAAATGTCAATGAAATAACTGTACTTCCAGTATGAGATTGAAAATAGGAAAAAGACCGAATAAACCTGTCAAGGTATTCGGTCTTTTTAGCTAGAGATTGAGTAGTATCTTCGATAAGAGCAACCATACTAAGTTGATTTTCAGCCATTCCGGTCAGAACCTTTCATTTACATCGAAATTCGGCTTCATTAACAACTTTAGAGCAAATGCTAGGTTCAATGGCTTAAGGTATTGTCACGCCATGTTGAAATCACGATTAATAGAAGAAAAATTCTGCCCTCAATTTATATAGGCAGAATTTATTCATTAATCGATTTTTTTTGCCTTGCTAACATCGACTCAAGAAAATTGCTAAGTAGTTCAATTTCTTGGTTCGTCAATTTTTGTGCATTTTCTACTAACCTAATAATCTCACTCGACATTGTTGGAACGGTTCCAAAAAATTCACTTAATGAGATTCCCAATGCACTACAAATAATATTTAATTTGTCCAGAGAGGGTGCTGTTCTTCCTCTTTCAATATCGCTTAAGTAAGATTGAGAGACGAAGGATTTTTTAGCGAGTTCCGAGATTTTTAAATTCTTTGCTATTCTTAAATGACGAATTCTTTTTCCGATTTCCATTTCACTTCACCTATCCCTTATTATAATATGGCTGAAATTTTAAATAGTAGAAAAGTTCGATTTCAATTACGTAAATAACGTAATATTTTATTGACAAATAAACTATATACGTTATTATGTACTTAAGTTAGTACCTAAGATTTTCATAAGTATAAAAAAGACTATCTCTTCATCACTAGAGGGGGGCTGAAAAAATTGTACTTTAATAGGTTTCTTATTAAATTATCTTTTTAGCAAATTATAATCTCCACTTAACGAAGATTGAATATTGAATGCGTGTTCTACGATTTTATTTTTCATTTAAATGTAATCGCTATCATTAGGATTTGAAGCTTAATGAAGTTTGCAAAGCACTTAAAATGATTAAGGGGTTGTTCTCAATGAAAAGAAAAAAGGTTTTTTCCTCATTGTTCAGTGCTTTTTTCGCTCTAGTTTTAATTTTTTCTTTAGCAGCATGTAGTTCTTCGGAAACAGGGGGAAAGGATAGGGGTAAGAATAAGGTTGAATTGACATGGCTTGTCCGCAGTGACCCAGTTGTAAAGGCTTGGGAAGAAAAAATGGTCAAAGATTATGAAGCAGAAAATCCCAATATTAAAATAAAATTGCAAGAAGTACCCCAAGATCAAATTGATCAAAAGCTCCAAACAATGATCGCAGGTGGAAATGTTCCAGATGTTTGGTCAGCTAACTGGGCAGATTCCGGTTTTGCCACTTATCAAGGATTAGGTGCATTACTTGATTTGACTCCCTATATAGAAAAAGACCCAGATGCGGTTGAAGGGATTGATGAAAAGCTTCTTGATATTTATACGATTGATGGTAAAAAATATGGCGTTCCAATTTTGTCGATGGGTTCATACATTTTTTATAATAAAGAGTTATTTGATGAAGCGGGTTTGGAGTATCCTCCAACCGACTGGGATGACAAATCATGGAATTACGATAAGATGATTGAATATGCTAAAAAATTAACTAAAAACATTGGTGATAAAAATGAGCAAGTCTTCGGTTTATTAAATACTAACCATGGAAATCGAGATGCCTGGCTTTGGGGCGGAGACCTTTTCAAAAAAGAGGCTTACGAGACCGGAGATATCGGAGAACCTAATGTATTAGATGATCCTGCAAATAGACAAGCTATTCAAGCCCATTACGATTTAATCCATAAGCACAAGGTTTCGCCAACACAGTCTCAGCAGGATGCGATTTCTCAAATTGGCAGTCCATTTTTAACAGGGCGTGTCGCGATGGTTATTGACGGAGGATGGGGAGTCAGAAGTTACCAGCCTGCTGAATTTCAATGGGGAGTCGCTCCTATTCCTTATACTGTTGACGATAGAAGAATTCCAATGTATGTGGATCCTTGGAATATAAGTGCTAAAAGTAAACATCCTGATGAGGCATGGGAGTTTATTAAGTTTTTAATTGATCCAGAAAAAGGTGCGAAGGAATTTGTTGAGATGACCAACGAAACCCCTGCTAACAGTAAATTGATGGATGTCTGGTTAGATAATATAGCTGAACAAGCGGGAATGACAAATGAGCAATTACAGGAGTTACATGAAGGAGCGATTAAGTACGGATTTGAAGCAGATAATCACTTAATTCGAAACTTCTCTACAATTTTAAATACAATTAACCAAAATATTAATGCGATTTATGATGGGACAATGGATATTGATGAGGGTATGGAGAAATTGGATTCACAATTGCGCTCTATAAAAGATAAATAAAATAAAAAAATATGTAGTATGCCTAAAGTACACTTCTAAATTGAAACGTTTCGGTCTAGAAAATCTTAAAGGAGTGATGATGGGTGAAAAAGAAAAAACGACTAGGTTTGCAGAAACAACAAAAGCGTGAGGAAATTGCCTTTTGGCTGTTTATTTCTCCTTGGGTACTAGGTTTTATCTTTTTTATAGGCGGGCCAATCCTCGCCTCCCTCTTTTTTAGTTTCACAAAATATAATATAACAGATGCTGTCGAGTTTATTGGATTTGGAAACTATAAGAACTTATTTTCTGATAATCTCTTTTATAAATCATTAGGGGTAACGGTTTATTATGTAGTGTTAGCTGTTCCTTTTACAATAGGTTTAGGCTTAATATTAGCGCTATTACTAAATCAAAAAATCAAAGGGCAAGCTTTTTTTCGAACGATGTTCTATGCTCCTACTGTTGTTTCTGGTGTTTCCATTGCTTTTTTATGGGCATGGCTGTTGAATCCTGATTTTGGGATAGTGAATTCAATCTTGAATACGCTCTTTGGAGTGGACGGACCTGGATGGTTTACAGATAGTAAAACCGTTATTCCTTCTTTCGTGTTGATGCAATTAACCGCACTAGGAGGCACCATGATCATTTTTTTAGCGAGTTTGCAAAGTTTACCGGGTGATTTATATGAAGCTGCTTCCATAGATGGTGCCGGACCGATCCGAAGATTTTTCAATATTACAGTTCCATTAATATCACCCGTGATTTTATTTAATTCGATAATTGCTATTATTAACTCGTTTCAAGTGTTTACCCAAGCGTACGTCGTGACAAAGGGTGGCCCTAATTGGATGTCGTATTTTTACGTTTATTATTTGTTTGATACTGCTTTTGCAGATTTTAAAATTGGTTATGCTTCCGCTCAAGCATGGATATTGTTTATTATCATTTTTGCATTGACGATGCTTTCATTATTAATTTCTAAAAGATACGTTCACTATCAATCTTAAACAAGGGGGAGAATAGGAGGTGGGACGAATGACACAAAGGAATTATCTACCGGAAGAGAGTTATTCCAAAACGAACAAAACAAAGGTAACAAGAAGGAAACATAGGAGCTTTGCGCCCGGAGAATTATCATTTGCAGGAAAGTGTATTGTATATCTTCTTATTTTCATAGGTTTATTCTTATTTATGTTTCCTTTATTTTGGATGGTGACCACCTCTTTAAAAACACAAGGAGCCGTGTTTAAAATACCACCCCAATGGTTTCCTTCTCCCATTCAATGGGAAAACTATCTGGAAGTGTTTGCAGATCATCCATTTGGAAAATATGTATGGAACACAGTTTGGTATACAGCAGTTTCCGTATTTGCAACTGTATTTACATCATCGTTAGTTGCTTTTGGATTTGCACGTTTGCGGGCAAGGGGTAGTCTTGTTTTATTCGCAATCGTATTAAGTACAATGATGCTGCCAGCGCAGGTGACAATGATTCCTCAATATTTAATTTTTAACAAACTAGGCTGGATTGATTCGTATTTACCATTAATTATTCCTGCCTTTGGAGGAAGCGCCTTTCTTATTTTTTTATTAAGACAGTTTTATACAGGTATCCCTCGTGAATTAGATGATGCAGTAAAAATAGATGGGGGCGGGTATATGATTTTATTTTTTCGGATTATCTTACCACTTTCTGTACCGGCGATGGCGACGGCAGCCATTATGGAATTTATGTTTCGCTGGAACGATTTAATGGGACCACTGATTTATTTAAATGATTCAGAGTTGTATCCATTGTCTCTTGGGTTGGCCAATTTTACAGCAACGTACGCCCAAACTCCATGGAACTTATTAATGGCCGGCTCTGTTATAGCCGTGCTCCCCCCTTTATTATTGTTTTTTTTCGCCCAAAAATATTTTATACAGGGAATCGTCATTTCAGGTGGAAAAGGTTAAGCTATCGGTAAGGAAAAACAGGATTATGTTTCTTGAAAATGTCTGGGTACCCATTTCCCAGACATTTTATGTTCGTCCTTTTTGTAAGAGCGAAAGCCAGTACTGTTCACAAACATCTCAGATGCTCAGGTGGAAGTAAATTCCTCTGCAATAATCTGCCAAAGAGTTCTCTCTATTTTTTAGCATAATAGAAAGAAAGTGTGACTGATTTTTACTTGAAGGGGAAATGCCACTCAAAATTTCGAGGAAATCGAAATGAAGTCTCGCGATGGGGCCAATCACGGTGAATCGTTTGTATTGGAAAAAGAGGCTTATAAAGAGCGGTTAAGCCACTTTTTATCCAGTTATATCGAATAAGCGCAAAGGAGAACGAACCCCCTTTGCGCTTATTTGTAATGGATCGTTGTTTCGGTTTGATGAAGTTGTGCTGGGATTTTCAAAGAAATCACGGCACAAATAAAGGCGATGATGACTACTCCAGAACCAATAGTAGCTGTATGGGTGACCGACCCAGTATGTTCCATGACGAATCCCCCAATACCTGAGCCTAATGCAATTCCAATTTGCAAGGCAGAGTTATTAAAGCTTTGGTGAATATCAGATGTCTTAGGATCTGTGCGAATAATATAATCCTGTTGGGGCGGGGAAATACTCCAACTTAATGCTCCCCAGATCATCATAGCGATTAAAAATATAGGGAAAGAAAAGGTGGAATAAGGAAGAGCGAATAAAATCAAGGCAAAAGCCCCGAGGATGATCAAAATGCTTTTAGGAGAGCCAATTCGATCAGCAAGTCCTCCTCCGATGGCACCGCCCCCAACGGCTGCAATACCAAAAAGAAAATAACAGATACTAATCCAGTATTGATTCAAATGTAAAGTCGTTTCTAAAAAAGGAGTAAAGTATGCATATATCGTGTAATGCCCTGCTAACATAAACATTGTAGCCAAATGGGCGCCAACAATTTTTTTATTGGCAAGGGCCTTAAATTGTACGGATAAAGGCTGAATATTCTCGGAAGGAATTTTTTCCAAAAACGCATAAATAAGGATAAGGGAACCGATTGTAAGGATCGCAATTCCGAGAAAAACCGTTCTCCAGCCTAAGGCATTTGTCATCACAATTCCAAGTGGTACACCTAGAACTAAGGAAGAACTAATTCCCATATAAATGACTCCTAATGCTTTAGCTCGATGTTCAGGTTCCACAATCTTTGAAGTAATCGTTAATGAAAGAACGATGACTAAAGCCGCACTCATTGCTGTGATGACTCTGGCAATCATAATAAATGTAAAATTAGGACTGAAATAAGTGATGATGTTTCCAATGAAAAATATGAACAATGTGATCAGATATAGTTTTTTACGCTCCATTTTTGCTGTTAGCGATAGGAGTACAGGGCCAGCAATGGCATAAACAAGGGCATAAATGGTAATCAGTTGTCCTGCCGTGCCAATCGTAACATGCAAATCATCGGCCATAATCGGCAAAATTCCACCTACAATTAATTCCACCAATCCAACAATAATTGTCGATATGGCGAGGATAAATACTTTAAAATTCATATCAATTCCTCCAAAATCCTTTCTAAAAATGTATATAAGTAGTCGGTTTAAATGAAATGTGGTTTAAAGATGTTCCGTTTTATCCTTATGAAACAGAAAAATCCCGACTACAAAGTGAAGAATTTGTAGTCAGGATTTAATTGGTTCCTGGTAGAGACCCTCAAACCATATTATTGAGGTTATACATTTGTTATATTCGAATATTCCATTTAGCAATATAACATGTTCCTACCCAATTTTCAAGTTTTACAGAAAATGGCAAGTTTGTGTCGATTATAAAAAGCCCTTGTATTTTTAGAGAAATCATAGTATATTAAGAGTGTAGAAAGTTAGTGAAAATATTCACAAATACAAATCAATATAATCAAGCACAGTGCACTTATATTTTTTTACAACTACATGTGAATATTTTCACAAATAATATAATAGGAGTGAGTATCATGAAGAGATGGTATGAAAACCGTTGGGTAGCCATAGTTTGGGCCGCATTAAGAATTTGGTTAGGTGTTCAATGGTTAGAAGCAGGTTGGCATAAATTAGGCGCCTTTGATGCAGCAGGATTTTTACAAGGGGCGATTGCGAAAGCAGGAGGAGATGCCCCCGTTGTTCAAGGTTGGTATGCAGCCTTTCTAGAAAACGTGGCTTTACCAAATGTAAAATTGTTTAACGTCCTTATCCCTGTAGGGGAAGTTCTCGTCGGTCTTGGTTTAATCGTAGGGGCCTTGACAATTCCAGCCCTGATCGCAGGAGCCTTCATGAACTTGAACTTCTTGCTTGCTGGCACGATTAGCACAAATCCAATTCTCTTAGTCGTAGCGATTATTCTCTTGTTTGTTATCAACGGAACAGTCTATTACGGAGTAGATCGTTTCCTTGTCCCAACTACAATCAAAAAGATGAAAAACAAAAATATTTTTAAAAGATTCCATCGTGCACCGGCACAGTAAAAATCGAAGGGAAAGCTTCTTGAGAGCTTTCCCTATTGTGATTCGGCTGATTATATATTTCCTTGCGTGTAGCTTAAAAAAGCCGTATATTTTACTTAATAGGTACGAGGCCTATATTGAATTCATAACAATCAAAAGTTGGAGATAAGTAAAAGGTAAAGAAACAAATAGAAAGGGCTGGTAGTAATGAAACCAATAAATGTTGTGGGGATTGGATATGGAGGAATGGGTTCTTATCATCTTGACCATATTTTACCAAATGAAACAGAACGATTTCATGTAGTAGGAACCTATGATATTCGTTTAGAAAGACAAGAGAAATCTAGAGAAATGGGACATAAAGCGTATGACTCGTTAGAATCTGTACTCGGCGATAAAGAAGTGGAAGCCGTCATTATTGCGACACCTAATGATAGTCATAAAGATATAGCGATACAAAGTCTCAGGGCTGGAAAACATGTTGTGTGTGAAAAACCAGTGACTTTAAATCTTCAGGAATTAGATGAAATCTTAGCCGTAGTCAAAGAAACGGACAAGGTGTTTATGGTGCATCAAAACCGACGGTGGGATCCGGACTTTTTGATCACGCGAGAATTATATCAAAATGAACATATAGGTGAATTATTTCAAATTGAATCCAGAGTTCAAGGCGCAAACGGGATTCCTGGCGATTGGCGTCATGAGAAGAAATATGGCGGCGGCATGCTTCTAGATTGGGGTGTTCACCTTTTGGATCAATTATTATTTATGATAGACAGTCCGATCAAAAAGGTGGCAGCGGATTTTAGCTACATTTTAGGAAATGATGTGGATGATGGCTTTATCAGCTATTTAACCTTTCAAAACGGTATAAAAGCAATTGTAGAAGTAGGCACAACCAATTTTGTAAAACTTCCTAGATGGTATATAAAAGGGACAAAAGGTACAGCGATTATTAAGGACTGGGACCTGTCTGGAGAGCTGGTTGTTCGCTCAGGAGAAGAAAATATTTCAGCTCCGAAACCGATCAAAGCCGGAGTTGGACTAACAAAAACAATGGCACCACCATCAGAAGAAGCAACCGCTTTATTAGAACTTCCTAGAGGCAAGGCAGAGTACGATCCTTTCTATAAAAATTTTTATTCGGTTGTAAGAGAGGGTGCAGAACCAGTCGTAAAAAATGAAGAAGTGAGAAGAGTAATGGCTCTTATTGAAAAAATCTTTGAAGCAGTAGAAAAACATCAAATTTTAGATTTTGAATAAAGCATTCATGTATAAAAAAGGGGCTGTTCAATAAGTCGATTTTTCGGCTACTGGATGCCCCTTTTCGCGCTCAATCTACTAATTAATAATCCCATGCCGAATGATATCTACATGAAAGGTTGTTTCAATCGGAACTTCAGGGTATTCTTTATTCCAATCGATTTTTTTCCATGTGGAATGATGGTAGGCTTTCACTTTTTCGCCCAGCCCCAATGAATCATTATTGGCCTCTTGCATTTTGGCGAGTGTTTTTTTCGCCAATTTATTTAACTGATTTTCTATATTGTTGGACAGGGCTTTCACTTTTTTTTCATTCTTTAAATGATCTAATGGATACTCATCAATTTCCACTTCGAGCTTCACGTTTACCTTCGCACCAATATGCCCATTTTTTACGTTCATCTTTACTTTTCTTTTGATATCACGTATGGCGATATTCACAAAGTTTTTTTCGTGTTTTTTTTGATCATTCCTTACCTTTAGGTTTAATGTTAGGCCATTTGGATTTTGATTGGACAGAATCAGGAACATGCTCGTTTCCTCTATATTCAAATGGCCTGTCAATTGATCACCATGGAACAAAGCCAACCCTTTCACTTTCGCTGTGTTTTCTCCTTGCTTTAAACCAACATAAGGAAGGACGAGGTCTTTGCCTTTGGATAAAATAATGGGACATGCGGCTTGCACATTTTCATTTTTTGTAATTCCCGCTTCTTCCGCAGTTTCAAGAAGCTCTGCATAAAGATCACTAATAAGCATAGACTCGCCTGTTTCGATAGACAATGCATCTTTTGCTTTTCCATCAAAAATAGCCACATTTGCATTTAATGGACCTCTCAAATCTCGATAGATGGAATCCAAAATGGAAAAAATACCTTCGGAAGCCAATTCTTCACCAAAAAAAATGACTTTGGCTTTGGAGCGATCAAATTTTTCAGGAAGGCTTTGATCCATATGCTTCTCGGCATCTTTGACTGTATCTCCAGTCATAGATAAAACTTTACTTTCATTTAAAGATGTATTTTGCTGGTCTTCACCACTCTTGTTTTTTGGAAAGGAAACAGTCTTGAGGAGTTTTCCGTCATTTGCCTGGTCATATCCTATCGACAATATCAAACTGTGTTCCTTTAATAAGCGCTGATCCCAGCATCCGGCAAGAATGATAGCCAATATAGCTGCCCAAAAAAAAGGTAATCGATCATTCATCCGCTATTCCTCAGCTCCTTCTTGTTGAAAATAATAGATATAAGTAAAAATAAAATCGGTAGACCTAAAGCGAAAGGAAAAACAACAAAGTTATTATAAATCCTGGATATGGTTGCAATCTCATAGGTTTCATGAAAAGTCAGGGCTAACAAAAAGCATATGCATGCAGCTATAATGACGTAATTTCTTATTTTATTTGAATTCATGACCGTTGACAGCCCTAAGGAGGAGGCATAGATCGTATTCATGAATGCGGTGGCCGCTAGCACAATCCACATGGACGTAAACAGCAAATCCGGCCTTTCAATGATTCTAAAAGAAAATGCCTTGATTAAATATAAAACAGGTTCAGGTACAAGCTTAAATTCTTCCGGACTAAAAAAGAGCAAACTCGTTAAGACCAGAAATGAATAAAAAAGTGTGGTAAAGATATTGGCCATCGTTGCCGCTTTTATCACGCCTTTTTTTTTCGATTGAACAAAAGGATAAATGATTAGCAATAACTCGAATCCCTGAAATGCGTACAGACCGCGCTCCATTCCCTGAATAATCGGCAGGACTCCATTTGTTCCGATGGGTAAAATAAATGTAAGGTTTGCATCTTTTAAGGCGTAAGCAGTCAAGCCGATAAATCCGATTAAAACAATGGTGGAAAGAAAAAAGAACCGGACCATAAGTTGCAGATTTTCTTTTACAATATAAACCGCTGTAAACACCATCAGCAAAAGCAAGAGCCATTTGGGTGTCAGTGGCATCATCCAAGCTTTGAGGATATAAGCAAATTTTGCCAGGATCAGGCCTCCAATGGCAATAAAATACATACTATATAGGAAGACGAACAATTTTCCGATCCACTTTCCAAAGAGAGATTGGACAATGCCGTACAAATTATTTGTAGGAAAACGGACCATTAACGCTCCGAATAAAAAAATCATGATTTGAATGAAGGCCCCCGTTAACAAAACAGATATCCAACCATCTCCTTTTGCCTCCATAAAAACATCGAAAGGCAAAGTAATCACACCTACACCTACTTGGCTGTGGATTAATAAAAAGATCAACTGGAACTGAGTGATTTCTTTTTTACCGATCATTTTTCTGCCATTCCCTTGATTTTCCTTGTTTAACCGGCTTTTGCGGTTGC
The DNA here is from genome assembly GCF_008764245.1 of Bacillus subtilis. Classification (GTDB taxonomy): domain Bacteria; phylum Bacillota; class Bacilli; order Bacillales; family Bacillaceae_C; genus Lederbergia; species Lederbergia ruris. The sequence continues at coordinate 12,771 of NZ_VTQV01000011.1, read as the reverse complement.
ACACTTATTGGACGACGGTTCATTGTCCAGATTGGAAAACGGACAATGGCATCCTTTAAATTTTTAACGTGCAAGGGGGCCAAAGGCGCGATATACGGTGTCCCAAAGGATTCCAATTTACACATATGGATGAAGATGATCATAAGAGCAAATACAATACCGACAAACCCAAGGGTGGCTGCAGCAATCATGACTGGCAGCGAAAGGATGCGGACTGTGTTTCCCATTTCGTAAGAAGGGATACAAAATGACATGATCGCAGTTAAGGCAATAACAATGACCATTACGTTTGACACCAGGCCTACATTGACTACCGCATCCCCGATAATAAGCCCTCCGACAATGCCGATCGTCTGGCCAATTGGCGTCGGGAGCCTGATTCCTGCTTCTCGTATTAATTCAATGGTGATGGCCATGATGAGTGCTTCAAAAAATGGTGGAAACGGAATATTCTCGATCGAGCCTTTTACAATCGTCACCATATCATAGGGAATAATTTCAAAGTGAAAGCCGACAACAGCAATGTATATAGCTGGAAGCGTGAGCGCTCCCCAAAAACTGAATAATCGTAGCAAACGGAAAAAGGATCCCCCGTAAAATCTGATATTAAAATCATCAGGCGTCTGAAAGAAGGAAAAAAATGTGACGGGGACAATCGATACATCAGAGGCTCCTTCACTGATAATGGCTACCCTTCCCTCCATTAAATGAGCCTCTAGACGATCAGGTCTTTCCGTAAACAGAATTTCTTGGAATGGGGAAAACGGATGACCTTCAATACATTCCTCGATATATCCCGGACTGAAAACCATATCGGTTGAAATCGATTCAATCCGCTTTTGAACCTCCTCAACGACCGATGGGTTTGCAAGCTCACTCATATAGATCATCGCTACGTTTGTATTCGATTCTTGTCCCAGTTTAAAATATTTGATCGTTAGCTGGCGATTGTGGATACGCTCCCTAACCAAGTTTAAATTAACATCGAGATTTTCTATAAATCCCGTGTGTGCCCCCCGGACGACCTTTTCATTATCAGGTTCCTCAGGTGTTCGAGGATTAGCTTGAAGGCAGTTAAATAAAATACACTCGGTGCCGCCTTGGAAGAAAAGGGCACAATCGCCTTTTAACAAGGAAGATACAATCTTATTGAGGTCATTCGTCTTACTAAATTCCGGATTTGTTATGAGTTCCTCGACATTTTGTTGGTCAACGGCTTCCGACAAGGGAAGTAGAAAACTTTGTTGAAATATTTCCGTGTCTACCAATGTTTCCAGGTAAATAATGATTCCAGGGACTTCTTTATACGTCATTTCCCGGGTTTTTAAATCATCTGTATTGAATAATGCTTTGCAAATATATTGCTGATTTTCCTCGATAGTGGAATAGATCGTGTTCGTTTTTTCATTTGATTTCGTTTTTAAGGGTTTCCCCTTTTTCTTAAAAAAAGACATGGTCATGGCTCCACTCAACTTCCTGTAATGTTAGTAGAAGTATTCGCAATGAATACCTAGTCTATTCACATAATACAGTCATATTCAAGGCGCTTATGCTTTTCTTTTAGCAACTATTGTAAAAAAAGAACAAAGTCTTGAAACCTTTATCGACATAGCTCGTAATACAACGTATACTTAGATTACTATTTTTTTTGTAAAAGGATGTGAGAGGTTGACGAAGAAGCTCTGGTTTCAAGTCGGGGTTGGCTTATTATTAGCTATATTAATTATTAAGTATTTCATGGAAATCAGCTTTATCTTTTCACCTGTTGTGATTATCGTTAAAGCGATTATCCTGCCCTTATTGCTTGGTGGCGTATTGTATTATATGACAGAACCTGTCCAGCGTCTTTTGGAAAAGTGGAAAGTCCCACGTTGGGGAAGTATCATCATTATATTGGTTGGCCTTGCGTTACTTATTTGGCTTTTTGTGACAATCATTGGTCCGCCGATCACAAAGCAAGTCAATGCTTTAGTTGAAAATGCGCCAATAATTACAAAAGAATTAGATGATATAAAAGATAAGCTTTTACAAGAAAAGAATAATTTGCCACAGAATTTGCAAGAATCGATCAATAGTGCAGCAAATTCCCTTCAATCTGTTGCAATGAAATTTGGAATATGGATTGTCCAATTTTTGCAATCTTTCTTCCAAGCTATGTTCTTACTGATATTAGTTCCGTTTTTCTATATCTTTATGTTAAAAGATCACGAAAAATTTGCCCCGATTATTTATAATTTCTTTTCTGGGGAACGACGGGCTTGGATTAAAAAGACAATGGAGGACATTGATAATGTGCTACGTTCTTATATTCAAGGGCAACTTTTGATTAGTGCCATTCTGGCAACAATGATTTGGATCGGCTATATGATTTTAGGTGTCCAATATGCCTTACTCCTTGCCGTTTTTGCCTTGTTCATGAACTTAATTCCATTCGTCGGGCCGTGGATTGCTGTAACGCCAGCCTTAATCATTGCATATTTACAGGATCCAAAGCTAGTCATCGGGGTAGCGATTGTCACTTTAGTGGCACAGCAAATTGATAGTAATCTCATTACTCCAAATGTGATGGGAAAAACGCTTGATATTCATCCGTTAACAGTCATTACGATTATTTTAGCGGCTGGAAATATCGCTGGATTTCTAGGTATCCTTGTCGCCATTCCTGTCTATGCTGTTGCCAAAGTAGTGGTCCGTAATATTTATGAACAACGGATCAAAATAAAAAGTGCTGCGACGAAAGATGTATAGAATGGGTATGTTTGAAAAAACTCTATTGGGATATGAAGAATCTAAGGAGGAATTCATATGCCATGGACAAAAAATGATTACCCAGCAGCCTTTAAAAACGAAACATCTAAGGTGCGCAATAAAGCGATCGAAATTGCTAATGCTCTTTTACGGGAGGATTATGATGAAGGGCGAGCGATTTCAATTGGTTTAACGCAGGCACGTGAATATTACGAAGATGATGCTAAAAACCGAATTCATTATAAGGTGAAAAACGAGGATGATCATTGGAAACTGATGCAATCAGGTAAAAAACAAGCTATTTTCAAAGAGAAAAATAAAAAAGATCTTCTTGATAAAGCCAAACCTTATGTAACGGACCATGATGGCATTCTCTTTATTTACCATGTAGATGGTTCATTAGAAGATACTTTGTACAAGTGATTCAACAACTGCGAAACCTCTCTACCTAAGGAACTGTAGAGGGGTTTCATATATATTGGGGATCAATAAAATGAGGATGTGGAACTAGATGGGGGATGAACAAGATAAAAAGATTGATAATCCTGATTGTCATTTAATGGAAGACATTGGTGAAGAAGAAATGGCTGAACTAATTCGTGAGGCCCAGCAAGAGGCTCTTTTAAAGGAGCAACAGGAAAAAATAAATCCCACGCCCACTCGACGGAGATATAAATGGGTTCTTTCACTAATCGTTGCTGTTTTTTTATTCAGTACCTTTTCTTTTATCTTGCAAACATATTCCATCCCGGCGATAGAATTTTTGCGTGTTTCGGCAAGATTATCACAGGATGAACAGATTCAGATGTATAAGAGATCGGTCGTGACGGTTGCAACGGAAGAAAGCAAAGGAACAGGATTTTCCATATCTAGTGATGGGAAGATCTTGACCAATTATCATGTGATTGAAGGAAAAGAAGAAGTAACCATTGCCTTTCCAGAAAAGGGAATATATCGTGCGCAAGTGACAGAAATTTATCCGGAAATAGATCTAGCTTTATTAAATATAGAGGCGGAATCAGTGCCATATTTAAAATTAGCTGAACAAGCAGGATGGTATAAAGGTGATCCGATTACTTTCATAGGGAACCCTCTGCGTTTTCACGGGATAGCCAATGAAGGAAAAATAATCGATTCGATCAAATTAACAGATTGGGAAGATGAAGTCGTGATGATCAAGGCTCCTGTTTATCGAGGCAACAGTGGTAGTCCTGTACTCAATGAGGAAGGAGAAGTCGTGGGCGTAATCTTTTCGACAATGGAGCATGCGGAATATGGAAAAGTGGGCTTATACATCCCCATTACATTGTTTAAACGGACCTCTCCATCCAAAGAAAGTTAAATAAAGTTATAAGTAGATTTTAATTTAATAAAACAGAAATAAACGGTAGTATTTTGCAAACTTCATAGTATAATAGTGAGAAACATTTGAATTTGTAGGAGGGGAGAGAGGAAAAACTGGCGTCCTAAATATCAGATTTTTCGTTAAAGTCTAATTTCAATTTTGTTTTCTTAAAGATCGGGTAATCTATTACGTGTAAGGTGGTTGAATTATGGAGAGAAGTTTATCGATCGAGTTAGTTCGGGTAACAGAGGCTGCTGCATTAGCTTCCGCACGTTGGATGGGAAGAGGAAAAAAAGATGAAGCAGATGATGCGGCAACAACTGCGATGAGGGATGTATTTGATACGATTCCAATGAAAGGGACAGTTGTGATTGGGGAAGGCGAAATGGATGAAGCCCCAATGCTCTATATTGGAGAAAAACTTGGCAATGGGTATGGGCCGCGTGTTGATGTGGCGGTGGACCCCTTAGAAGGAACAGATATTATTTCGATCGGTGGGTGGAATGCGCTCTCCGTTATCGCAATCGCGGATCATGGGAATTTACTGCATGCGCCAGATATGTATATGAATAAAATCGCCGTTGGACCAGAAGCTGTTGGATTGGTTGATATTGATGCACCTTTGATTGATAATATCAAAGCTGTCGCAAGAGCGAAGAATAAAGATATTGAAGACGTCGTTGTCACTGTCTTAAATAGACCTAAACATGAAAAGCTAATTGAAGAGTTACGGAACATAAAAGTACGCATTAAGGTTATCAATGATGGTGATGTAGCGGGTGCGATTAATACAGCTTTTGACCACACAGGCGTAGATTTATTATTAGGGGAAGGTGGTGCTCCTGAAGGCGTTCTTGCCGCTGTCGCATTAAAATGTCTTGGTGGAGAAATCCAAGGGAAACTATTACCCTCCAATGATCAAGAGCTAAGTCGCTGCCAAAGTATGGGCTTGGATGTACATAAGGTACTAAGAATGGAAGATTTGGTCAAAGGAGACGATGCCATCTTCGCTGCAACAGGCGTCACAGATGGAGAATTATTAAAAGGTGTTCAATTTAAGGGAGATATTGGAACAACCCAATCCTTGGTCCTGCGATCCAAATCTGGAACCGTTCGTTTTATAGATGGTCAGCATAGTTTAGTTAAGAAGCCTAATCTTGTCATGAAATAAGCGATAGTTCATATTGTATAGCCCATTCTGAAGAGGGGATCAGATGGGTTATTTTTTTATGATTCTCATTATATAACCAGCAAGAGGTCTGAAGCTTCGTTCATATATCGAATTTCCTATTTAAATTAAAAAGAGGTTCGTTTATGCTGAGTGCAATAGGCTTTCCTAAAAGAGGCGTATCGTTTGTTAAAAAAAGCTGGAGAGATTTTAGGTTATCTAGGATTAATTTTATTATTTGTAGTAGGAACTGTTGCACTAATTACCGATTATATTGATGATTATAACTTATTAAATGCAGAGAAAGAAGAAGCGACTATTGTTGGAAAAACAGCTGAAAAAGGCTTGTTTTTATCCCCGGCCTATTATGTTAAAGTCGATTTAAATGGAGGAAAGGAAGAAGCCCCTTTTAAAGGCTATTTAAATCGGATATCGAAAAAGCAAATGAAGAATCTACAGGTCGGTGATAAAATTAATGGATTTTCCACGGATAAAGATTTTTCAACGATCCGCGATTTTTTATTTGATAGTATATTTTATTTACTTGGTATTACCGTTTTTGGGCTATTGGCATTGGCATTAGTTTTTGCCGTGATCTTGGAAATAGAGGTAGTTGATCGCTTTTTCACAAGGCTAGATGAAACCCGCGGCGCCAAGTTTCTTTGGAAAATAATTGGCCGGTGTTGTACGGTTCTGGCTATAGCTGTAGTTCTTTACTTTTCTACTCGATATCTATCTAATCTCCTTCATAAAATAGTGCCCATAGCTCAAACGAAAACAGAGGCACTAATCACGGAAAAACATGTGGATATTTCCTATAAAGAATACCAAGATTCCGCCTATGAGTTTACTTTAGAATTTACAAGTCAAACAGGTGAAAAAATAAGAGTTGTCAAGGCTGTTACTAGACATACCTATAACAAATATGAAATATATGAAAAGCTTCCGATTTCTTATCGTAATTCCGATCCCTATGATCTATTCGTTCAAGGTACCAGTGAAATCGATCTGTTAAATATGATGACTTATACGGAATGGATGCTTTATGCCATGTTATTGTTAATTTTATTTGGAATCGGCTTTTTTTATTTTCGCAAGGGCAAAAGTAAACATAACGAAAAACAAATAATAGAAAGTTAAAATTATATCTAAAAAGTATTTAGGGAGAATATTCAGAAGTTATAATCATCCTCGTGTTAGAAATATCTGAAAGTGTACTTATACCAAAGTGAGTAAGGGCTTGGGCTTCCGGGCTCTTTTTTGTGTCTTATATCGTAAAATAATCAAGCCTCAAACGAATATACAATTTAAAATCATTATGTTAGTATACTTGTATATAAATGTACAAGAAGAAGGTGAAGGTATGAAAAGGTTCTATCCGGAAAATAGATTAACGGAATCCTCAATGGGTGAACGGGTGATGGCGGATCTAAGGATGAGAATTATTTCTAAGGATATTCATGAGGGAGCGATCCTTTCCGAAAATAAATTATCTCAGGAATATAATATGAGCCGATCGCCAATTCGTGATGCGCTCAAGCTACTAGAAAAAGAAGGCTTGGTTCAACTAAAACGAATGGGTGCTAAGGTCATTGGCTTATCGGAGCAAGATATAGATGAAATTTATGATATTCGGATTATCATTGAGTCCTTTGTATTTAAAAAATTGCTGAAGTCTGAAACGGCTTCATTGATTCATGATTTATATAAAATTTTAGAAATGATGAAAGTCGCAGTTAAATACCATGATGCCGATGAATTTTCATTTAGGGATATCGAGTTTCATGAGAAGATCATCACATTTATCCAACACCGTCATATTGAAATTCTCTGGTCTAATTTGCGCCCGATTATGGAATGCCTGATTTTATTATCGATGCGGCATCGAATGGAAGAAAATAAAGCCGATTTTAACCGAGTCATTGAAAATCATGAATTACTCATTCAGGCAATCGAAAATAAAGATGAGCAATTAGTGGATGAAGCTTTTTATAAAAATTTTAATGATGTACACAAACAATCAGATGATTTATGGAGTAACCCTATATTTCTAAAGAGAGCGAGTATGTATCATGAATAAGAATAAATATATGATCGGTGTGGACATAGGTACAACAAGTACAAAGGCAGTATTGTATCGCGAAACAGGTGAAATACTAGCCATAGAAAACAATGGATATGAACTATATACACCTGATAGTGAGACAGCCGAACAAAATCCAGAAGAAATTTTTGCAGCGGTCCTATTAACGGTTGGGAACGTGATGAAAAAATCAGCCATTGAGCCGAAAAATTTATCGTTTATTTCCTTCAGTAGTGCCATGCACAGTGTGATTGCAATGGATGAAAATAATCAACCGCTAACAAATTGTATCACTTGGGCTGATAATCGCAGTGCTAAATGGGTAAAGAAGATAAACGAAGAATGGAATGGTCATGAAATCTATCGGAGAACAGGAACACCGATCCATCCGATGTCACCGCTTTGCAAAATTACTTGGCTTGAACAGGATTGCCCGGAAATTTCTCGGAAAACAAAAAAGTATATCGGGATTAAAGAATATGTTTTTTACAAACTTTTTAACCAATATATGGTCGATCACTCGATTGCCTCTTGTATGGGAATGATGGACCTCCAGTCATTGGAATGGGATCAAGAAGCTTTAAAAGTAGCAGGAATTTCAGCCGAAAAATTATCACGCCTTGTTTCGACAAAGGAAATTATAACCGGATGTGACCAAAAATATGCGGAGAAAATGAACATTTTGCTAGAAACCAAGTTTGTGATTGGGGCGAGTGATGGCGTTCTATCCAACATTGGTGTAAACGCGTTAAAAAAAGGAGAAGTCGCCGTAACGATTGGAACGAGTGGCGCGATCCGGACGGTGATTCCGAAACCGCAGACAGATCCGAAAGAGCGGATTTTTTGCTATGCCTTGACAGAAGATCACTGGGTGATTGGCGGCCCTGTCAATAATGGCGGCATGATTTTCCGGTGGATTCGTGATGAGCTAGCTGCAAGTGAAGTGGAAACAGCAAAACGTTTAGGGATGGATACATATGATGTGCTTACACAAATTGCGAGCCGTGTCCAACCAGGTGCAAACGGCTTATTATTCCATCCGTTTTTATCAGGTGAAAGAGCGCCGCTATGGAATGCCAATGTCCGCGGATCTTTTATGGGCTTAACATTAAGCCATAAAAAAGAACATATGATACGGGCTGCTTTAGAGGGGGTTATTTTTAATCTGTATTCCGTCTTTTTAGCGCTAGTCGAAGTGATGGACGAGCCTGTGACATCGTTAAAAGCAACGGGTGGATTTGCCAAATCGGCTTTATGGAGACAAATGCTGGCTGATATTTTTGATCGCGAAGTGGTGATTCCAGAAAGTTATGAGTCGTCTTGCCTTGGTGCTTGCCTATTAGGATTATATGCTTTGGGAGAAATTGATTCGTTTGATGTGGTGGAAGAATTCGTCGGAACAAGCCATAAGCACACTCCGATTCCAGAGCACACAAAAGAATATGAACAATTAATGCCGATTTTTATTAGTATTTCTCGTGCCATGTTAGGAGAGTACGAGAAAATTGCTCAATATCAAACGAGAAATAACAATAATGAATAACAGTCTATAACAGAGAGGAGAAGACAACATGGAACATTTACTTCCACTTTTTATTGTGGCATTGGGAGTGATCGTTTTATTACTCTTGATTACGAAGCTGAAGCTGAACACATTTATCTCGCTTATTATAACAGCTTTCCTTGTAGCCTTGGCATTAGGGATGCCACTAGACCAAATTGTGGAATCGATTGAAGGTGGGATGGGAGGAACTCTCGGAAGCATTGCGTTAATCTTCGGGTTTGGTGCGATACTTGGAAGATTGGTAGCAGATGCGGGAGGAGCCCAGCGCATTGCTGTGACTTTAATTGACAAATTTGGAGAAAAGAAGATCCAATGGGCGGTTGTGATTGCTTCTTTTATTATCGGGATTGCCTTATTTTTTGAAGTTGGGCTCGTATTATTAATCCCGATTATTTTTCAAATCGCAAAAGAATTAAAAGTTTCTCCGTTATACTTAGGGATTCCAATGGCAACCGCCTTATCGGTGACACATGGATTTTTACCACCTCATCCAGGTCCAACTGTGATTGCCCAGCAATATGAGGCGAATATTGGCATGGTTTTAATCTATGGGATCATCATTTCCATACCAGCGGTCATCATTGCCGGGCCTCTATTTACAAAAATAATTCGAAAAATCATCCCAGCTTCTTTTGAAAAAGAGGGGAATCTTGATTCCTTGGGAAAAGTTAAAACATTTGATATTGAGGATACACCTGGATTTGGTATTAGTGTGTTAACATCCCTTTTTCCAGTTCTTTTAATGGCCATTTCCACGATCGTGGATTTAATTCAAGACCTTGGACATGTATCTGATCATGTGTTGTTTAGAATTATTCATTTAATTGGACAACCGACGACCGCTTTATTAATTTCTGTTTTGATCGCTGTTTATTCCATGGGCATAAAGAGGAATATTCCGATGAAGCAAGTGATGCAATCTGCGGAAGAATCGATCAAGGCGATTGGGATGATGCTCTTAATTATCGGGGGTGGCGGTGTATTAAAACAAGTTTTGATTGATGGTGGTGTCGGGGATGCGGTCGCAACCCTTTTTGAAGGTAGTCATATGTCCCCATTATTATTAGCTTGGATCATTGCGGCTATTTTAAGAATTGCGCTTGGTTCTGCAACCGTTGCGGCCCTAACGACAGCCGGACTCGTCATTCCGTTAATGCAAGGAACAGGTGTGGACCCTGCTTTGATGGTGCTTGCGACAGGTTCTGGTAGCCTAATCGCTTCTCATGTCAATGATGCAGGATTTTGGATGTTCAAGGAATTCTTCGGGTTAAATTTGAAGGAAACCTTTGCAACCTGGACATTTCTTGAAACAATTATTTCGATTGTCGGTTTAGTCGGTGTAATGGTGATAAATTTGTTTGTTTAAAAAGTGAGGATCAAAGGCTAAATTCGTGACAACAACGTGGATCCAAAGGTGAGTTGGATGTACGAAAAGTCGAGAGATCCTTGAAAACATAGATCCAAAGGTGAGTTGGATGCACAAAAAGTCGAAAGCTTCTTGAAAACATAGATCCAAAACGGCGTTGGATGTACGAAAAGTCGAAAGCTTCTTGAAAACGTAGATCCAAAGTGGAGTTGGATGCACGAAAAGAGTAGATCCCCTTGAAAACGTAGATCCAAAGGTGAGTTGGATGCACGAAAAGAGTAGATCCCCTCGAAAACGTAGATCCAAAGGTGAGTTGGATGCACGAAAAGAGTAGATCCCCTCGAAAACGTAGATC
>NZ_VTQV01000011.1:0-2044 GCF_008764245.1 Bacillus subtilis | reverse complement strand
TCCAAAGCAGGGTTGGATGTACGAAAAGTCGAGAGATCCTCGAAAACATAGATCCAAAGGTGAGTTGGATGCACGAAAAGTCGAGAGATCCCCGAAAACATAGATCCAAAACGGAGTTGGATGTACGAAAAGTTGAGAGATCCTCGAAACCATAGATCCAAAACGGAGTTGGATGTACGAAAAGTCGAGAAATCCTCGAAAACATAGATCCAAAGGTGAGTTGGATGCACGAAAAGTCGAGAAATCCCCGAAAACATAGATCCAAAACGGAGTTGGATGTACGAAAAGTCAGGGAATCTCGAAAACGCTACTCCTTTGTGACCTACGTCCTGGAGGACACAAATTTATAAAGGATGGAACGAAAAGTGAAAAATACAATAGGTGTTTATGGTTTAGGTGTTATGGGAGCGAATTTGGCTAAGAATATGCTCCATAATGGAGAGCGTGTAGCCATTTTTAATTATACTCGAGATTTAACGGATGCTTTTATGGATGGATATTCTCACCCAGAGGTATCTCCTTATTTTGAATTGGAAAGTTTTATTGATTCACTAGAAAAACCACGTAAAATATTTATAATGGTGACGGCTGGGCCGATTGTCGATTCGGTGATTCAATCGCTTGTCCCTTTATTAGACCCAGGCGATATCATTATGGATGGGGGAAATTCGGATTTCCACAATTCCAATCGGAGATACCAGCAATTAGAAGAACAAGGGATTCATTTTATTAGTGTCGGGGTATCAGGAGGAGCAGAAGGAGCTTTGCATGGTCCCGCGCTTATGCCTAGTGGTAATCCTAATGCCTATCAACAGGTCGCCCCGATTTTGGAAAAAATCGCCGCAAAAGTCGACGGTAAACCATGTTGCACTTATATTGGCCCTGAAGGATCTGGTCATTATGTAAAAATGGTGCATAATGGAATTGAATATGCGGACATGCAACTGATTACAGAAGCGTACCTGTTTTTGCGTAAAATCCTTGGTTTAACGGTTCAAGAGATTGCAACAGTATTCCAGTCTTGGGATGAAACAGAATTAAAAAGTTATCTAATGGAGATTACGACTGAGATTCTAACCAAAGTGGACGAGGAAACAGGAAAGCCAATGGTTGATGTGATTTTAGACAAAGCTGGTCAGAAAGGGACAGGAAAATGGACAAGCCAAGATGCATTAGATAGAGGTGTACCATCTTCTATTCTGACAGAGTCCGTATTCGCTCGCTACTTATCTTCTTTAAAAGAGGAAAGGATCTATGCGGAAAAGCATTTAAATGGACCAAAGTTTGAAACAGGTGCATTGGATAAGGAAGCTTGGATTCAATTCGTTAAAAAAGCTTTATATATGGGGAAAATCTGTGCTTATGCCCAAGGGTTTTATCAATATAAATCAGCTTCTAGCCAGAAAGGTTGGGAGTTAGATTTAGGTGAGATTGCCTTAATTTTCCGAGGAGGATGTATTATAAGAGCAGATTTCCTCAATGATATTAGTGACGCGTATAGGGAAAACCCTGAGGTCACCAATCTATTGTTAACTCCTTTCTTTATGGACAAAGCGAATCAATTTGAGTCCTCCTTAAGGAAGATTGTCATCAAAGGTTTTGAAAATGGCCTATCTTTACCATGCTTCAGTGCAGCTTTGTCCTTTTATGATGGTTATCGTTCATCTGAAAGTGGAGCTAACCTCATCCAAGCTCAGCGAGATTATTTCGGAGCACACATGTACGAACGGATTGATCAAGAAGGAACTTTCCATACGGAGTGGTAATAAGAAAAGCGGAACAGCCTGTTCAGTGACGTACAAACTTTTGTAATAAGGATAAAAAGGTTCAAAATCTAAATACGCGCCTTCCTGCGCAATGCCTTTGTGACCAACATTCTGTTGGCCTAAAAATCTAATCCCTCTTTCATATGCTTGGTTGATCATCTAACCGAGTGTATGGAAGGGGGATTTTTTCTGACAGACTAAAAACGTATCCTATTATCCCATATTCCGCGCTACACCTACCACGCAAAATTTTTTCTGAAAAGCCCACTGTCATAAAG
>NZ_VTQV01000119.1 GCF_008764245.1 Bacillus subtilis | reverse complement strand
ATTTTAAGCCCTACAAATCAAGATTTTTATTAACTTTTTACTATATAAGTTTTGACAATACGTACATGCAAATGGAGGAAAGAGTATGAAAAGTCATGTCGTAATTGGCTTTGATGCTAGGGATCATATTGTAATCGGTAAGGTATTTGAAGATCTAAGTGCAGCAAATGAATATCATCATTATTTAAATACCAAGATGATTGGGAAAATCATAGGAAGAGAGAATCGTCAATTGGATTATGCAGATATATTTGAGATGGATTACGTTCCAAAAAAATAGCAATCAAGGATTAAGAGTTATTAAGCTTACTATTATTGAAAAGGGAGTTTTGCTTTATGAGTTTATTAGAAAGTACAGGTTTTGAAATCTATCAAACAACAAAAGTTCGTTTACGTAGATTCACTGATAAAGGAATAGAAGTGGATACCGCTTCAAAAGTGGATATTTTAGGTTTCATACCTTACCGTAATTTAGTAACCAATACAAACAATTTACATGATGAATATTCATTTTATGTCCGCTTTCTTGGATATAAAGAGCCTTACCTTCTTCTTGCCGAAGAAGAGACTTTGGTTTTTCTCGATATACCACCAACAGCCATAACAATAGAGTAATACATATTTGATCTGTTTATATCATTTCTCAATGATAAACGGTATAAACACTTATATTTATACGCAATTGGCAGGGAACGTTTATTGTATTATAGGGGCAAGATAATCAATACTCACTTTCCTTATAAACAATTATAAACCTTGAAGAAACCGATAAAATAACCCCTACACCCATTCTAAGTATTGGATTACTTGTAATGAGGCAAATACTTTTTTTACAAGTATGTATGCGATTTGACTATTATTACCACAAGATTGATTAAAGCTACGTTCACTATTTCTGGTGTTAGTATAATTTGTAGGTCTTGAAAACGGAAGTGTCCATAAAAAGGCACTTCCGTTTTCTTTATTCAATTATAAATTCCATTTTATTGACTTATTCTTGATTACTCCCTTTAATTTTACCCTCCGCTTAACCATTCTGCTTTCTTCTACCTATTTCATAATGCATTTGGGAATTCAGAATATATAAACTTTAATTTCACCCCTTCAAACTCTTAAAATATTAAAATTCGAAGGTATCATGTTTTCAACCAAATAGGTTGCCGGCAAAAATTTGGATTTTTACTTTAAGAAGGAAGATTCAAAATGAAGAATAAAGACTTACTTGATTACAACGCTTACTACGAAAATATATTATCTCCAGAAGATGATGAGGGGAAACTGAATGCTTCTGATTTTATTGATTACTATTCTGAACTTATTATTAAGCATTCTGCCACCTTGGAAAAGAAATTCTTACGTAAAGGGGACTCTAAATGATGAGTGAAAATAGAAATAGTAGAAAGAAAAAGAGACTAAATAGAAGACCAAGAGCCTATGCTTATGCGAGAAGAAGTCCTAATCCTGATATGGATAGTACATCAATTGAGAAACAAATTGAAGATATAGAGAAATACTGTTTACAAAATGATATTGAATTAGTAGATATATTCGTCGATAATCTTAAATCTGGTAAATCATTTGAAGGTAGAGATAACTTCAAAGAAATGTACAACAGTATATTGGATCTACGTCAATATTTAGGACACATAAAAGTTAATTTTTTTCATTGTGCTTCGAAACT
>NZ_VTQV01000118.1 GCF_008764245.1 Bacillus subtilis | reverse complement strand
AGGGTTCTCCAAAGTCGACTATTTTTCCATTTTTAAAAACCGGACAGCTCTTTTAAAGCACGATATACGGGAATGTTTGCTTTTTGGCTTAAGTATGGCAGATTGCCCCTTACAGCTTCACCGACAGTACTTTTTAGCTTCTCCCGGTAATATCTTGGCGGTTTCTCCTCTTTCTCCTTTGTCCATGTCTCCACCTGACCAATCAATGTACGGAGGGATAGTTTATCCAGGTGCCCGATGAGGCCTGTCATCATGGCCTTCATCCCTTCCGCCACCCAGCTCCGGCCGTTTTTCATGCGGCGGGCAAACACCCTCATGGTTGCCTCAGCGCTGCCCATCGCCCGCATTCCTTTTGTGTCGATCCCTTTTTCTTCCAGCCACTTCCTGTAATCTCCCAGGGCTTCCGGGTATTGTTCCAGCTGCTTGATCAGCTCTTCCAGCTTTTCCTCTTTGCTTTCCTTTTCAAGGGTACCAACCGCGCTGTTTAATTCAATGAGCAGCTTCTCTCCATCATAGGCTGCGAGTGCCTTCCGAATGGCCTTGTAACGGGAGTGGCCCCGAAAAATCCTCTGAATGTCGCGTGCCACATGGAAGCGGTCAATAGTGAAGAAGGCATTGGATGGAAAGTACTCCCGGCAGGCTGTGATCCAGTTCGCTCCGTCCCCGTTAATGACGAGTAGGTGTGTCAGGGGGTCATAGTCAAATGTCTCCACCAGAAATGTCTCAAAGTCCTCCCAGAAATGCTCGTCCCCCTGGTGATGGAAATGGCGTTTTTTCTTTAGGCTTGTCCTCTTGCTGTTCACTTCCCAGCCTTGATGGACAGCCGCAATCTTTTCCTCCTTTCCCTTTCGTCCCTTTTCCTGGCGCTTCAGATAAAGTCCATCCACCTCGACAAACAGGACGCGCTGTGCTAGTTCCGTTTTTTCGGGGATCACCTCAACTCCAAGCAGCTGCTGCCTGATTCCCTCATGACTCATAACCCGATAGCCCAAAAGGGTCTCCAGGGTATCAGCTGCCTGGCGGTAGGAAGGGCCTGTAATAGCGAGTTCCATCGCTGTTTCCGCCAGCAGGGGAGTGACTTCTTTTTCCCCGTCAAATGCCAAATATTGATCTAATAGATAGACGTATTCATTCTTTACACGGTCCCGATAATATCTGCGTGCGATTTTTATTGGTCCAAACAGACTATCAATGGTCATCTTCCGCTTCTTGTCCAGCATTCTGAAGCGGCCTTTGTCGCGTGCTTCAGCAATCTGCTGGTCCAAGTCCTCCAGTATTCCCTTCATAACAGCCGAATAGGCCTCCTGCAAATTTCTCCAGAGCGACTGCTCAATCTCTTTTAATGAAGGTATAGCTGTGATATGATTTTCCATAGGGGTCACTCCTTTTGGATCTGGTAGTAGTCGACTATGATTCTACTAAGGAGTGACCCTTTCTGCATGGAAAATGCTTCCTGCTCCTCAATTAAAGAAACGATGACCCTTTGTCGGCTTGACATGGGGCCCCTGCGGACATGAGTTCCCAGCCAGGAAGCCAGCTCCGTAATAGACTGGCTCGCCAACGAGGCTATCATGCCCGCCACCCCATATAAAGCCGTGGATATCACCTTGAAAGAGCCCCCCTGCCACAATGGGCCTCTCCGTTAAACAGATCGAAATGGCGCGTTCCTATTTTGTTCGCCCACAAACATTTTACTCATAC
>NZ_VTQV01000117.1 GCF_008764245.1 Bacillus subtilis | reverse complement strand
ATCGTAGGAAGGCACCGAAAGTTTGCTAGTCGCTGGGCGCTGGAGCCAGACGTCAATACCCACCCACTATTAGAACTTATCCACAAGCTAGGATTTTATAAATTCTTGGTGTATGAAATAAAAAATGTTATGATTTTTATGGAAGAAAGGTGGAGTGACAACATGTTTTCATTTATTGTCGTTGTATTTCTTTTATTTTTAGTCCCAGGTCCTGCGGTGATTATTACAATTTCTCAAACGATAAAGAGCGGGAGAAAAAATGGTATTATGACTGCTTGTGGAATCGCCTTAGGGGATAGTATTCACGTCTTGTTCGCCGTTTTAGGGTTATCAGCGATATTATTAAGTTCTGCTCTAGCATTTGAAATCGTCAAATATATCGGGGCTCTTTATTTATTTTACTTAGGGATTCAAATGTTATTTACAAAGACTAAACAAAAGGAAAAATCAAACCTTGAACAAACGTCTGGGAGTATAGATAAAAGCTCGAGTTGGAAATCAATTAAACAAGGTTTTTTAGCGGAAATATTGAATCCTAAAACAGCATTATTCTTTTTAGCATTTTTGCCTCAATTTATCCAAAATGACGGAAGTAGTGTAACATTACAGCTTTTTGTTTTAGGGATTGTATTTGTGCTAATGAGTATTGCATTCACTTCTTTTTTGGCTTATTGTACAAGTTTTATTGGAGCAAAGATGTTCAAAACATCAGGTGTTTTTGCTAATAAAGTCGAGAAAATGGTTGGTGTGATTTATATTGGCTTAGGCATACGTTTAGCCCTTCAAACTCAAGAATAGATGGCGATATGAATTATACGCTTCACGAAACTTGCCCTACTTCATGATTCCTATAAAATGAAAGAAAACGCTTATTTTTAAACAACCTTAGTAACCATCTATTAGTGTAACAGATAGATGGTTACTTTACTTCCCAAGCACAAAATCAACAAACCCCATTTTCTTTGAGCAATGATCTCGAAATAATCATTCTAGCCGTAGTATTTATACTTCTTTTTTAGTACTATGTTTGGCATTTCCATAATGATCAACAGCGAAGCTAAACAATACTTTCACCAGAAACAGTAAGCCAATGATCAACATATGTGGAGTTATTCCTGGCAGCATGGGCACCACCCCCAGACCAACAGACAAAAGCAAGCCCGCTACAAATAATTGCACATGCTTCCCAATAAGGGAGTTTACAATATAAGCCCCGATGATCGTATAAGCCCATATCCCTACTGAATACCCAATATTAGTATTGAGAAGCAGGGCAATAATCACAATATGGACGTGGATCGCGATGAATACGATCCGATTTTTTTTACGCGCCGCATAAAAATTGCTAGTTGATACTGTAAAATTCGCTATAACGCCCGCAAAAACATCGAAAATCAATAATAATGCCAAAGCACTGCGCCACGCTGGCAAATCATTAGCCAATTCAGGGAATCGGTAATATAACGCAGCCGTCAGTATACCGCCAAAAAGCAATATCGCTAAAATGGATCCAACAGACTGTTTCTCACCAAATACATCGTGCAAAAAAGAAGGAATTCGTAACTGTCTCATTTCACGCCACTCCCATCATCAATAAATAACACCTTTTCACAAAGTTATATAGTATATATAGCACCAATCTCTAAAACTATTATATCTCATTAGTGTTGCATAAAAATAATTCCATATTGTCAAACTGTAAAAAATAATTAATAACCTAT
>NZ_VTQV01000116.1 GCF_008764245.1 Bacillus subtilis | reverse complement strand
AACACATAATAATTTTAATTTTTTTACAAAAAGGTATTGATAACCGGCCGTGTCTGTATAATGCTCTACTATATTTAGATCCGTCTCATGGTGTAACAAACCATCCAAAACATGAATCGCATCCCTTGAATTAGTATGAATGATCTTTGTGTAGTAAGAAGAAAATTGATCACTAGTGAAACGGTAGATGGTGGCTCCTTTCCCCGTTCCATAATGTGGATTTGCATCTGCATGTAGTGATGAAACTCCTAGCTGCATTCTCATACCATCTGACGAGGATGTTGTGCCGTCTCCCCAATAAGAAGACAATTGTAGCTTGTGATGAAAATTTACTAATACAGCTTGGGCTTTATTCATTGCGTCTTCATACATGCGCCATTGAGACACATTGGCTAGTTGCTTATATGTAAGCCCGGGTGTTGCTTCAGCCATTTTGCTCAAGCCAATATTCATTCCCATTCCTAAAAGAGCAGCCATAATAATGATTGTTTCTTCTTTATCTGGTTTTCGTTTGTTAGAAGCATGTGTAAATTGCTCATGAAATCCTGTTATATGGGCAACATCCATAAGTAAATCGGTTAATTTTATTCTTGGTAGCATCTGATACAGGCTTGCACTAAATTTCTTTGCTTCTTCTGGAACATCTTTTTCTAATCGTGCAAGTGACAGCTTTCCTTTTTCAAGAGAAACTCCATCTAACTTGTTGGAATTAGCAGCTAACCACTGTAACCTCCCATTAAGGCTGCTAGTTCTCTCTGTAATATAATCCTTGAATGATAAACTAACCGATAATCTTGTATTCTCCTTCGTTTGACTCCATGTATCTTCGGAAAACAAATATTCCTCAAAATCTCTATATTGTCTACTGCCCACAATAGAAACATCACCAGCCCGAATATGCTCCCGAAGTTCTGTTAAAACAGCCATTTCATAGTAATGCCGATTGATTGTTGTACCATCATCCTCGTATAAATGCTTTTTCCACCGTTTTGAAATAAAATCCAAAGGTGAGTTATCAGGTACTTTTCGCTTCCCAGATTCGTTCATTCCTCGTATAATCTCTACAGCTTGTAAAAGTGGCTCATTCGCCTTTGTGGAATGAAATTCCAATACCCTTAATAGGGTTGGCGTATATTTTCTAAGAGAATAAAATCGTTTTTGCAGTAAGTCTAAATAGTCATAGTCGGCAGGACGTGCAAGCTCCTGAGCTTCTTCCACTGAAGAAACAAAAGAATTCCATTCAATAACCGATTCTAAAACCTCAAAAACGTCTAGTTTTTCCCGTTTTGCTTTGATTAAAGCTTGTCCGATGTTCGTATAGTGTATAACCTTCTCATTCAGCTTTTTCCCGTTTTGTTTCTGAATTTCTTCTTGAGCCTTACGGCCTTTTGATAACAGACTGAGTATTTGTCTGTCATGAATTTCAAAGGCTTTATCCGTTAAATCCTGAGTAAGGTGTAATAAATAGACGGTTAAAATCGAGTATCGTTTATTTTCTTGAAAGTCACGGAACGCATAAGGCTCATATCTTGAACCTAAGCGAGATAGCTGTAACAAGCGATTGCGATGCAAATGATTAATTTGTACCGTTTCTAATTCCATACCTCGTATGTATTCGAGTCGTTCTATTACTTTTAGAAATGTTTCGGATGAAGGATGACCCGGTGGTTCCTTTAACCAACCCAATATCGTTTTATTGGAATCGGATGAATGTTGCGAAGTAATGATTTCTTCAAGCTTTTCTTTTTGCTCACTTGTTAGAGATTGACTAACTGTATTAAACAGCTTCTTTTCAGCCATTTCTCTCGCCTCCCACACTATT
>NZ_VTQV01000115.1 GCF_008764245.1 Bacillus subtilis | reverse complement strand
CGGAGAAGCAAGCCAACGAAGAAATTCGCAGTGTCATTTTTACCGGACTTTTTGAACATCCTCATAAAGAGATCCTGATTAGCATTTCAAAAAGTGTTTATACTACATTTGAAGACTTGAAAGGGATGTGCCGCGATGATTACGAAAGAGCAGATGTCAAATTTAAAACAAGAGCTTTTGCAACAGAAGAAACAACTGGAAGTCACAGATGATGAAGATAGTTTCCGTAACCGAAGTGCTCACGAAAATATTGGTGAACTATCTCTATACGATAATCACCCTGCTGACGCGGGAACAGGTTTCTATGAAAGAGAAAAAGACATGGCTTTGTCTGTACATGCTCAAGATGAGCTAGGAAAGGTTCAGCATGCCCTAGAAGCAATGGAAAAAGGAACTTATGGTCAATGTGAAGTCTGTGGGAAAGAGATCCCTTATGAGCGTCTAGAAGCTCTTCCTTCCACTACCTATTGTATTGATCATTCACCAGAGCAAAAAGTACCTGGGGACCGCCCCGTTGAAGAAGATGTCTTAGAGCCGGCCCATGACAACTCTTTTTCTTATCGGTTGAGAAGCCCTGTCAAAGATTATGAAGATAGCTTTGAGGAAGTAGCCAAATTTGGAACTTCGGAAACACCATCCGATTTTGTTGGGGATTACGATGATTATAACGAGCTTTATCAGGATGAAAGTAAGGATGGGACTCAGGAAGAGTATGAGACCTTTAGTGTGACTGATATTAGTGGTGACCATAGAAGTACCTTGCAGACAGATGAGAAAGAAGAGTATGAAGAAAAATTAGATGATACGGGAATGGAGTCGCCATTGGGAGATATCCCTTATAAGGAAAAAGATAGTTATATTGATGATGATCATTCAGAATGAGGAACTCGACAAAAAAGGTAACAGCTTCTTTTGAAGTTGTTACCTTTTTTTAGATGACCCCTACGGGATTCGAACCCGTGTTACCGCCGTGAAAGGGCGGTGTCTTAACCGCTTGACCAAGGGGCCTTGCAAATATGTAATGGCGGAGAAGGAGGGATTTGAACCCTCGCGCCGCTTACGCGACCT
The DNA here is from genome assembly GCF_008764245.1 of Bacillus subtilis. Taxonomy (GTDB): domain Bacteria; phylum Bacillota; class Bacilli; order Bacillales; family Bacillaceae_C; genus Lederbergia; species Lederbergia ruris. Next base: position 768 of record NZ_VTQV01000115.1, on the reverse strand, counting down.
ATGCCCTTAGCAGGGGCACCTCTTCAGCCTCTTGAGTACTTCCCCGTAAAAAATTCATTAAAGCTAAAACAACTTTTCATTAACCGGAGAAAATAGTTACAACTCCGCAGGTAGGATTCGAACCTACGACCGATCGGTTAACAGCCGATAGCTCTACCACTGAGCTACTGCGGAATGATGGGCCTAAGTGGACTCGAACCACCGACCTCACGCTTATCAGGCGTGCGCTCTAACCAGCTGAGCTATAGGCCCATAGTAGAAAATGGAGCGGGTGATGGGAATCGAACCCACGACAACAGCTTGGAAGGCTGTAGTTTTACCACTAAACTACACCCGCAAAGTAATATTATTTTGGGGCGACTAGTGGGAATCGAACCCACGAGTGTCGGAGCCACAATCCGATGCGTTAACCACTTCGCCATAGCCGCCATACCGCATCGATTCAAATGGTGGCTCAGGACGGAATCGAACCGCCGACACAAGGATTTTCAGTCCTTTGCTCTACCGACTGAGCTACTGAGCCGTAAGTTATGGTTTACGCTAAGCTTCGAATCTCTTCGTCCGCTTCCCCGACCTTCTCGCTTATCCTAAACCTTTCATTTAACAATAAGTTTATGTAATACAAATGGCGGTCCGGACGGGACTCGAACCCGCGACCTCCTGCGTGACAGGCAGGCATTCTAACCAGCTGAACTACCGGACCAAATTGCGGGGGCAGGATTTGAACCTGCGACCTTCGGGTTATGAGCCCGACGAGCTACCAGACTG
>NZ_VTQV01000114.1 GCF_008764245.1 Bacillus subtilis | reverse complement strand
AAGAGGCTGGGACATAACTAGCCAAAAATAGTAAATAAAAAGGTTTCAAGCAATAAAAAATTTGCTTGGAACCTTTTTTTGTGGAATTTCTCCCTCTCCCGGCACTATTTTGCCGTTCATGGCGGCGTTTTTTCTCAAATTCACCGCCATCAATGCAAAGGCTAATTCATTCTTCACTTTCTGTTTTCCCCTGACGGAAAAACGAGTGAAACCCAAATTAGCCTTCAGAAAACCAAACACTGGTTCGACATCCGTTTTGCGTTTTCCGTAAATCTCACCAGTTTTTTCGTCTGAAAGCTTCGTACGTACATATTCTTTTTGGGACTCCCACTTTTCATTAATGTAGACTTTTCGGTTGTTCCCTTCTTTTGCTTTCGTGCATAAATCGCGGAGTGGACAGCCCGAACAGTCCTCACATTCGTACACTTTAAATTCACGGATGAATCCGTACTTGTCTGTTCGTTTGGAATGATGGCTAAACCGTACTTTCCGTCCATTTGGGCACAGAAAAGTATCTTCGTCCTCATTATATTCCCAATTATCTACATGAAAAGCGTTATCCTTATGCTTCTTTTTCTTCTCCTTTCGATATTGATTGTATGTAATAAGGGGCGTGCGATTTCGATTCACGATGATATCTTCATAATTCTGTTCACTGCCATATCCTGCATCCGCGACAATGTGTTCCGGCAGTTCGAAAAAGTTTTCTTCAATCAAGTCGAGAAAAGGAATTAAGGTACGTGTATCTGTCGGGTTTGGGAAAACATCGTAAGCGAGTACGTATTGACCCTCCGTCGCAATCTGGACATTGTAACCAGCTTTCAATTGACCGTTCTTCATGTAGTCATCCTTCATGCGCATAAACGTCGCATCTGGGTCCGTCTTTGAATAACTATTGCGATCACCAAAAATCTCCATATCGTTTTGATACTTTTGTTTGCGAGTGATGAAATCCATAAATTGCTTCCGAGATTGTTTTGGTAATTTGCGTTCGGAACGGAGCTTTTTCCGTTCACTCCCAACTTCAGATGCTTCCATCTCTTTATTATATTCCTCGATTTTGTCGTCTAACTTTTCGACTACTTCTTCCATTTCTTTGACGGAAAGTTCCTCTTCTTTTTCTCGCTCTATTGCTGGGATGATCTCCTTCTCTAACAGCTCATCATACAGTTGATTGGATTTTTCAATTAGCTTATCACTATATCTTTCAACGGATTTCCGCCACACAAAGGTGAACTTATTTGCGTTCGCTTCGATTTTGGTACCATCAATAAAAATGGCTTCCTCTTCAATCAATTCCTTTTCCACGAGCTGATTTCGGAACTGGACAAAGCATTCACGCAGTATGTTTTCAATGAGTGGATTAGAACGGAAACGATTGATGGTGCGATAGCTGGGTTCATGCCCTTGAGCCAACCACATCATGCGGATACTATCTTGTAATAAAGCTTCTATTTTACGACCAGAAAACACGGATTGCGTATACCCACACAAAATGATTTTCAACATCATACGAGGATGGTACGCAGGACGGCCGGTTTGTCGTACGAAGTCCTCGAAAGCCTCTTCCGGAATACTCTCGACAAGATCATGGATCGCAAAGGCAATATCGTTTTCTTTCAATTTAATTTCTAAATCTAGCGGCAAAACTACTTGGTTCATGGTATAATGTTTAAACATAAGGGCACCTCTAAAATTATAGTTTGGTCACTTTAATTTTATCAAAAGGTGTCCTTTTTGGTTACTAAAATACGACATAAAAAGGCGGGGGGCCTACACTTTTTTAGTGTAAGCTCCCACGCCTTCATTTTTATTTACTGGGGTTTTGTCCCAGCCTCTT
>NZ_VTQV01000113.1 GCF_008764245.1 Bacillus subtilis | reverse complement strand
GGGGCTGTCCAGAAAGTCGGTGAAAACTGAGTTTCTGGAATGGCCCTTATATATATATTTTCAAAAAAGTGCATAAAAAAATCGTCCAATCTGGTAAAATGTAGTCACCACAACCCATTTAAGAAAGGACGATTTTTATGAGCAATCCGAAGATTACTACTGATCATTATAACACACAGCTCACGCTATCAACAGATGAAACTGGAGAAAATTCCATTCCTAAACGCCAACTCGCTCCTACATTCAAACCCTACAATATCCATCAAGGTTTTGTCATCTTCGATGTTCAGGAGCTGATTCCGGAACACCATATTGCTCGTGTGGTGGATGAAATGGTGGAAGCAATTCCTGATGCGCAACTCTTCGCGTATTATACGGGTGGTGGCCGTAGTTCCTATCATCCAAAAATGATGCTGAAAGTCATTCTGTATGCCTACTCGCAGAAAGTGTATTCATGTCGCGGGATTGAGAAGATGATCCGGGAAAACCTGCCGGCCATGTGGCTGGCGGCGATGCAGACACCCGATTTCCGTACAATCAATGAATTCCGGGGAAACCGCATGAAAGCAATGATGGATGAATTATTCGAAACGATGATCCTGAAATTGATTGAAGATAAATATATCACAATGGAGAACTATTTCTTGGACGGGACAAAAATAGAAGCCGACGCTAACAAGTATTCTTTTGTATGGAAAAAATCAACCCTTCGTTTCGAAGAGAATTTAAAGAATAAGATTCAGGAAACCCTTCAAAATATACATGAAATCGCACAAGCCGAAGGGTTGGAACTTGCCCCGATGCCAACAGATGAAGTGGCGTCTGAACAATTAGAAGTATTAGCTGAAGAACTTGAAAAGCAAGTGGATTCGCTAACAGAAGAAATCGAAGACACGAAGGAAATGCCACTGCGCAAGGCACTCCGCACACGTCGTAGTGCTTTGAAAAAGCCCGCGAAACGGATCCGCCAAGACTTCTTACCGCGTATAGCAAAATACAGACAGCATCATGAAATATTCGGTGATCGAAACAGTTTTTCGAAGACTGATCACGATGCTACATTCATGCGGATGAAAGATGACCACATGAAAAATGGACAATTAAAGCCGGGATATAATGTGCAAATGGCCACTGAAAACCAGTTCATCCTTTTTTATACGATGCATCAACGTCCAACGGATACGCGTTGCTTCATTCCTCATTTGGAGAAGCTCGCAGAGTCTTCTTTGCCGATGCCAAAAACGGTCATTGCGGATGCGGGATATGGGAGCGAAGAGAATTATCTGTATGCGATTGGGGAGGAAAAGAAGCCACGCTTCGACTTCTTGATCCCCTACGGAACATACATAAAGGAAAAGACACGAAAATACAAAAATGACATAAAGAACGTAAAGAACTGGACATATCAAGCAGAGGAAGACCTGTTCATCTGTCCGAATGGACAGAGAGTCATTTTTAAAAGATATCAAAACAAGAAAAATGCCTCTGGTTTTACACAAAGCTACAAGATATACGAATGTGAAGACTGTTCGGGTTGCCCATTGAAGGAACTCTGCACAAAAGCCAAAGGGAATCGGCAAGTTCATTGGAACCCGATATTTGAAGAAATGAAAGCGAAAGCGAAAACAGCCCTTGAATGTGAGGAGAAGGCAGCTATCTACGCTCGGCGCAAGATCGAGGTGGAAAGTGTGTTCGGTCATATCAAGGGCAATCGGTCGTTCCGCAGATTTTTACTACGGGGTCTCGAGAAGGTTCACACTGAGTTCGGCATTGTGGCTTTAGCTCACAATCTCCTGAAAGTAGCCAGCATTCGCCAGCTATTTTCAGGAGATAAGCAAAAAATACAAAAACAGGCGGAGAAAAACGTGTCATTTTTCTCCGCCTGTTTGATTCGAGGGACTTATTGGACAGCCCC
>NZ_VTQV01000112.1 GCF_008764245.1 Bacillus subtilis | reverse complement strand
AAGGGGCTGTCTAAAAAGTCCCTAAAATAAATCAGGTGGAGAGAAATGATTTGTTTTTCTCCACCTGATTTTGTATTTTTATGGCTTTTTCTTGAAAGCAGCAGGCTAATGCCTGCCACTTTCAGGAGATTGTGGGCCAATGCCACAATCCCGAACTCTACATGGACTTTGTCGAGGCCCCGCAATGAGAATCGGCGGAACGACCGATTGCCCTTGATGTGACCGAACACACTTTCTACCTCAGTTTTACGTTGAGCGTAGATCGCTGTTTTTTCTTCACATTCAAGGGCTGTTTTTGCCTTTGCTTTCATTTCTTCAAAGATCGTATTCCAATGGACTTGACGATTGCCTTTAGCTTTCGTACATTGTGCTTTTAAGGGGCAATCAGAACAGTCTTCACATTCATAAATTTTATAGCTTTGTTCAAAACCTGAAGCATTCTTTTTGTTTTGGTACTTTTTAAAGAGCACTTTACGTCCATTCGGGCAAATGAACAAGTCGTCTTTTTCCTGGTATGTCCAGTTTTTTACATTCCTGATGTCGTTTTTGTATTTGCGTGTTTTTTCTTTTACATACGTGCCATATGGGATTAAATAATCAAAACGAGGTTCTTTTTCTTCGCCAAGGGCGTACAGATAATTTTCCTCACTGCCATACCCTGCATCCGCAATCACTGTTTTAGGCATCGGCAAACGGGACGCTGCCAATTTCTCTAAATGAGGGATAAAACAGCGTGTGTCTGTCGGGCGCTGGTGCAGCGTATAGTAAAGAATAAACTGGTTTTCTGTTGCCACTTGTACATTATATCCTGGTTTTAGTTGTCCATTTTTCATGTGGTCTTCTTTCATGCGCATGAATGTTGCATCAGGATCTGTTTTTGAAAAACTGTTGCGTTCACCGAACGTCTCATGATGTTTTTTGTACTTTTGAATTCGTGGGATGAAGTCTGTACGGATGAGCTTGATTGGCTTTTTTAGCGCACTTCGGCGTGCACGGAGTTCTTTCTGAACAGGTCTTTCTTCTGTCGCTTCGATTTCTTCTGTTAATGTGTTCACCTGTGTCTCAAGTTGATTGGCCACTGCTTCTAATTGCTCAACTGATTCGTTTTCTGTGGATTCAGATATGTCCTCAAGCTCCATTCCTTCGGCCTGTGTAATCTCATGAATCTGCTCAAGGGTTGCCTTGATTTTCTCTTTCAATTTCTCTTCAAAACGGATCGTTGATTTTTTCCATACGAAAGAATACTTATTGGCATTGGCTTCTATCTTTGTGCCATCCAAAAAGTAGTTTTCCATTGTAATATGCCCGTCGTCGATCAGTTTTAGGATCATGGTTTCAAATAGCTCATCCATCATGGCTTTCATGCGTTTTCCTCGAAAATCGTTGATGGTGCGGAAATCGGGTTTTTGCATTGCCGCCAGCCACATCGCAGGAAGGCTTTCCTGAATAAGCGTTTCAATGCCACGGCAAGAATACACTTTTTGTGAGTACGCATATAAAATCACTTTCAGCATCAGTTTCGGATGAAAAGGGCGACGCCCGCCACCTGAATAGTGGGCAAATAGTTGCTCGTCTGGAATGGCTTCAACCATTTCATCAACAACACGGGCGACATGATGTTCAGGGATCAGTTCTTGAAGGTCATAAATAAAAAAGCTTTGATGATTATTGTAGGATTTGAACGTGGGAGTGAATTTTTCATTAGAACCGCCAGGAGTTTCTTCTTTTACCTCTAGAGGAAGCGATAATTGTGTGTTATACTCTTCTTTAGTAATCTTCGGATTGCTCATAAAAAATCGTCCTTTCTTGAATGTGGTGTGGTAACTTCATTTTACTTGAAAGGGCGATTTTTTTGTATAAATTTTTAGTAAAAAGAGGAAAGGCTGTCAGAAAGTCACTTTTTAATGACTTTCTGGACAGCCCC
>NZ_VTQV01000111.1 GCF_008764245.1 Bacillus subtilis | reverse complement strand
CCCATATTCCGCGCTACACCTACCACGCAAAATTTTTTCTGAAAAGCCCACTGTCATAAAGGCAACCGATCATTGCTCTTATGACAGTGTTTTATAAATAATGACAGCACACAACATATATCGACACAAACGAAGCAAAAGGATTTTAAGCCTATGTTACTGGCCTGTTTTTTCGACAATCTTTTGACCTTGTGGCTCCGTAAAAACACTCTCACTCAAGCCAAGTAAACCTAAAATACGTTCCACACGAGCTTTTCCGTTGACCGATAATACACGGACTATTCCTTCTTCCTGTTTAAAGTGTACGATGTCCACTGTATCCAGAATCTCCAAGACAGACTCTCCTGTTGGTCGAAAACTATTTCTGCTCCCGCCCATTAAGTCCAGTGGTTCGTTCTCTCCTTCCATGTTTTTACGAATGAGGTACTCAAAAAGGCTATACACCATGACGCTCAACATCATGACATAGGCGAAGGCTTCCACTCGCTTAGGTTTTTCTAGGTAAATCCTTCCCACGAAATAAGGATTTTTCAAAAATCGAAAACGATTTTCTACGGTCTGTTGCCCTTTGTAGGCTTTTAGCAAGTCTACATCGGATAATTTTTCTCCATCCATCTGATTGGTTATCAAGATAAAGGTGGATGCTTGTTGACGCAGTTGTTCCCATTTCTCCTTCGATGGGGGATGGATCGTCAGGTTTATCGTATAGACTGTAACTGGAGATGGTGCGGCTTCCCCTTTTTTAGGCCGTCCCCGTTTTTTCCGTCTTCCCGGCTGTTCTTTGGGAGTAACAATTCCTTCTACTGTATGAGAACCTTTGTGTTCTTTCATAAACTCTGAAAGGGCCGCTTGGGCATCACGCTCACAGGAAAAGTCCTTTTTTTCCATTTTTTCTTTGTCCTTTTCCCACTTTTTTAGCTCCTTTTCAAGTTGGGATGTGAGGCTTTTTTCCTTTCGTCCATCCAATTTATTGGAGTGAACGATGACAAAACGATAAGTCTCCCCGTCCAGCCTGGCCTTGGTTGAAGAAATTTTATAAATCGCAGCGTCTTTTCCCTCTACAAGCTTTCCCACCTCTTCCCATTGATCGTCCTTCCACGCTTTCTCTTTAATCGTTTCGGCAAGCTTGAAGTTTTCTGGCAACCGAGACAAGAAAAGCAAGTCTGACGCATCCTTACACTTCAATTCTTTCAAATTATCTTTCGTGACAAAAGCACTATCTGCTATGAAAATTGCTTTTTCTAGTTCTTCAGGAGACAACCATTTGGTTAAGGCTCTCAGAAAATGACCATTCCATTTTTTATCATCTTGATTGCCATCTAAGACTTCTCCATAGATGGGAAGCCCTTGTGCTGTGGTTCCCATTCCGATTTTAATTTGCGGTAGATCAGGTCGATGATCCTTGGAATAACCACGTACAATCTTCACAAGATCCTCCTCTTCTTTCGCCTCCCCTGTATACACCAAAGAAGTTGTATCAAAATGAAGATGGTCCCAGCTTAAGTCGGATACTGCTTCGCGAATCCCTTGAACTGCCTGGATATAAACCTCTTGAAGCCCCGCCGAATGGAGGGCTTCCAACGCTCTTCCTAACGCATCATCATTAAAATCACTAGCCTTTCTTTCCGTACCAAATAACAATTCAACATCTTGCCGTTCATAGAACTCCTCTACCTTGTAAAGGGCTTTTCGATCCGTCAGTTGATTAATGATCAGCGCAGCGATACGTGTGCCGACAGAAACATGGCAATCTTCCTTTTTAACAGGAGAGAGCTGATCAATTCGATCGATGAGTCCTAATTTGTCTATTAATTGACGAACAACAGGAGCCGATCCGACTCGACATACTTGAAAGTCAGGAATCTGCGGAATTGGATTATTCATTGCAATCACCCCACGGTATTCATACCCTTACCCTTCGATAGGACGTGGGGGAATTCCTGCAAAAAAAGATTTTAGGCTTTTAAAGGGGCGCGGAATATGGG
>NZ_VTQV01000110.1 GCF_008764245.1 Bacillus subtilis | reverse complement strand
TCCTCCTTAAAAGTCATTGTATAAATTTAACTTAGATGTGTCCATGAAACTATACTAGCATCAAAGGATTTAATTATTTAATGGTAAAATAATATTAGAAAAGTGGAGATATTTAGATGACTTTACATCATTTCATCGGTGCTAATATTGAACTTCCTACTGGTAGTTTTGGTAGGAATCCAACATATAAACCTCTTTCGGAGTTGAAGTTAAAAGGAATGAGCGAAGACAAGCAAAATAAAAAGAATAACGGTTCTAAGCTCGTTAAGGCTTACGAAACAGAAGAAGATGCAAGTGGGATTGATGTTCTTAACTTGGTTTCTGGATACGAACTGGTAAGAGATAAATTCACAACGCCTTTTGTATATGAAGTGCAAGGATACCTAGACTCAAACATTACATCATTTCATCGTAAATCAATCAAATCACTTTTTAGTTATATTGATGAGCACTTATTAAAAGGGGATTTTATAGAAATATACTCTTGTTGGGATGGACAAGAAGAAAAAGAGAAAGATGACAGTAAGGATGTAGTTATTAACCTCACTACGTTACAATTCGGAAACCATATAAGATTAAATGACATCAATCATCTTTGCGAAACATTCTTTTTAGATGATCAGCAATATGTTTTGGTAAAGAAATAAAGGACAGTGCACTCTTCAAGTAACGGGTGCTTTACTTGAATAAGAGATTGTCAATTTGAAAGGTGCAAGATAGTTGAAGAAGAAAAATATAACTCTATTGGGGTGATTAGATGAATTATACTTGCCCTTGCTGTGGATATTTAACATTAGATGAGAAACCTCCTGGAACATACGATATATGTAGTATTTGTTTTTGGGAAGATGATGATGTTCAGTATAATGATCCCAATTATGAGGGTGGAGCTAACGTTCCATCGTTAAGGCAAGCACAACAAAATTTCATTAAATTTGGGGCTTGTGATGAAGGCAGTATAAAATTTGTAAGGAAACCAAATCAAGAAGACATTAAAGATCCGAATTGGAAACCGTTATGAGTATACATCGCATTAATAATTATATTTCTTCTTCAACAAACGGGTGCTTTCCTGTAAGAAGGACATAGCACCTTTTTGTTAAATATAAAGAGGGGGATTTAAGTTTGATAATAATAAAAAGTTGTGCTAAAGTGTATAGTGAATGACAATCAGTCATATTGAAAGGAGGACTCGGTATAGTGGATAAAAGAGAAAGAATAATTCAAGCAGCAATTGATGTGTTCTCTGAAAAAGGCATAGAAAAAGCTACAATTTCTGAAATCGTTAATAAGGCAGGCATTGCTCAGGGTACTTTTTATTTGTATTTCACTTCTAAATTAGCTGTTATGCCAGCCATTGCAGAAGTGATGGTTAATAAAATTTTAGAGGGTATAACAAGCGAAGTAAAGGATGGTCCGATTAGCCAGCAAATAGAAGTTATTATACGTGTAATATTTAATATAACAAATGAGTATAAAGAGCTTACAAAGTTAATTTACACTGGCCTAACACAAACACAGTATGTAGGTAATTGGGAAACAATATATGCTCCGCTGTATCGTTGGATTGAGGACTTATTACAAAAAGGAAAGGAAGCTCAAGCCATTCATCCCGACGTGAACATCAAATATACTGCGAAAATTCTTATAGGATCAATCGAATCGGTAGCAGAGCAGGTTTATCTTTACGATCATCTAGATGCAGAATCCATTGCTGGGCATAAGAAGGAACTTCATAAATTTGTAACTAACGCTTTAGGAGCTTACCAATAGCGTTTTTTTTAAAACAAAATGACTGACGTTCATTCATAAGTTTAAGGATTTTACTAAATTTATAAGGATGGTGTTCTATATGAATAGAGCTTGGATATACGTAATAATGACTTGTTTATTCGAGTTGCTCTGGATTTTGGGTTTCAATGTTGCCAACGCATGGTGTATTTGGCAAGTGTAAAATGCATGAAACGGCAGCCCTTTTTGTAAACCACTTGCCAACCTC
>NZ_VTQV01000010.1 GCF_008764245.1 Bacillus subtilis | reverse complement strand
GGTTCAATAGGCTCTTTCCATACCGTTTTTTCCTATTGATACGACCATTCTTTTTGTTTCGAGAAGTCTTCTTCACTTTCTTTTGAAGAGATTGAAAGCGCATGGTTTCTACTCGAACATCCGAACCTTGGAAAAGAATATCGTTGGCAAGTGTTTCATGCGCTTGTTTTCGCTTAGCCACAAGTTTTCTATGAATGTCCTTCCTTTTGGCTTTCAAGCTCATGTATCGCTTAGAAAAGTTCCAAGAAAGTTTTTTTCCACATTTGATGGTGCCATCTTCATTGTAGTTGTCTGGATTGGATGCACGTTTCGACCTATCCATTCTTCGCTCAATATGACGAAGCATTTTGGCATCCATAATGCAATTCTCAGCCAACTCAACAAGTTGAACCTTTTCCTCAGAAACAGTAGCTATGGTGGATGGACCGATATCAATGCCAATCCGTTTGTCTGACTTATCGACAGGGTGTTTTTTTAAACCAGTGTCTTTATCTCGTTTTACAGGAGGGAATCCTTCTTGTACCAGCTGAACGAAGAAACGTTTTGTCCCACGGATTTCTCGCATAATAACCCGACAATATTTTGTTCTGTCACTAAGGGATTCTTGAGCATAGAGATCATTTGGCTTCACGAATCCCCTCAGCTTCAGAGCACCTTTCGTAGGTTGACTTACAGGATTCTTCTTAGATACCCGAGTTTGTTCTCCCCAAAGAAGAAATTCGCCATCAAAACGAAGCCCTGTACCATTGGATTTGTTCTCTACGGACATATCGTCTTCAGGTCGTTTGAAGTGAACATGTTGTGCTTGTCGAAACTTCAATTTCTCTACTGCATTGAATGCACGTGAGGCAAGCTTCTGTGCTTCAAAGGAACCGATATTTTTCTTATACTTCGCTTGTATTGGTTTTACGAAATCATGGAGTTGGTATTCAGAGTAACCGTGTGACTGTTCGATTTCCTTGAGCCGTTTCGTTCTAGCTTTAGCTTTCTTATCTTTCACAAGTTCACGATATTCTTTGTCTGAGCGTAGTTCAGCTAAACGTTTGAGAGCGTAGCCAAGGCATGAATTATAGATGCTTTTCGCTATTCGCATTTTCTTTTCGAGAATAGCAACATCCTTCTTGTTTACATCAAGTTCTAATTCAAGGACATAACTAGGTGTATTCGATTTCCCCATTGATTTCGCCCCCTTTCTAGCGTTTTCGCTGCATCTCAACGTATCGTTTAATGGTTTCACTGGATACATTACCAGCAGTTGAAACAAAGTAGTTTCGAGTCCACAAACTTGGCATTTTGTTCAAGTGTGCGAATTCTTCCCGAAGTATCTTTGAAGTTCCTCCTTTCACTTTGTTCATGACATCCGCTGGGCCGAAAGTAGGAAGTGTGTTCACAATTAAGTGGCAGTGATCTTTATCCGTCTTCATTGCGACTATCTTGAATCCATACTGCTCACAAATTTCTTGAACGAGTTGCTTAAATCTTAAATCTACCGCCTCGTTCAAAAAAATTTTTCGCCTGTATCTAGGACAAAACACAAAATGATAGTTGAGAAGGCTTAAAGTGGTTTTGGTATGTCTATATTCTTCTATCATGTTCCTATTATAACATATTTTGTGTATGTATTGAATATGAACATACTCAAAAAGATAATAAAAATAAAACGAGGAGAGTGGTTTTTGTCGGACATGTATGACCCACAAGGGGGTGCCCCAGTCCGAACTCACTATCAGCCCACCCCTAAAGGAGCGGGCTTTCTCGTTCGTAAAAGCTGTAATTTTTTCATCACCACAAAAAGGAACGAAACATACCGTCCCACTCCTCCCACCAATGGAATATTTGGCTTCAGGCATTACCTATATTATGTCCTATCTCAAGGATGCACATATACGTAAGGACAACGGTTTCATTTCTAACACCTCTCTAATATCTCTTAATTCTATTTATTTAATATAATATTATAATAAATAAATTTAAAGCTCTAGTCTAAACACTTCATCCTTTCCCTTCTCTTATGAGAAAATTGTTAAATATGCACTTAATGACATATCAATAACACCTTGACTGTTATAACAAATTAGGCTATATTGGCTATATTCCATTTATTTTAAGTATTTGAATTACTTTGCAGTTTTCTCCTTTAGTAAAGTATCTATGAAAGGAAGTGATGTGAAAGTAGGTGGCAAATAATAAATTTGTAAACAGCCAGAGAAACTGAGTGGGATTAAATAAACAATACAAACCTCTATGCATTATGCCATTGTCACTTGAAAGTCTATAATTGAAAGCGCTTATCTAAGCCTTGAGAAATTGTAACAACATGTTGATAACAAGCAAGGTCTTAAGAAATTGTTGAAATTACCTAAAAATACGGGAGGTTAATTGCGTGAGTATAAAGATAAAAAAATTCCTAATGATGTGTCTGCTTTTTTTATTAGTGATAGTTGCTTTTGGTTGTGCTAATGATACGAATACTGAACCAAATGATGAGGATCACACAGCAGATGATGAAGTGGAAGAGGGAGATCCAGATCCAGTTACTCTACAAGTTGTTGTAGGTTGGAGTGAAGAAATGTTTAACGATCGTTTTAAAGATCCGATCGAAAAAGAATTTCCTTGGATTACAATTGAACAAATTCAATCAGGTTCTGGTAGAGAAGAGTTAGAGGAAGTGTTTGCTCAAGATTTGAATCCAGATATTATCTTTGAACTCTCTCCCGCCAATATGGAGTACTTTGGACTTGATTACGATCTAGATGAACTAATCGAAAAACATGGTTATGATGTGAGCCATATCAACCCTGTTTATTTAGACGCTGTTCGAGCTAAAGACCCAGAAAGACGACTTTTAGGTATGCCATATGAGATTGTCAACTGGGTGTTGTTCTATAATAAAGATATTTTCGATACCTTTGGTGTTGATTATCCAACAGAGGATATGACTTGGAATGAAGCGATCGATTTAGCAAGTAAAGTATCTGGTGAGCGAAATGGCGTTCATTATCGTGGTTTAGATTTAGGACCTGCGCAGGCACCATTTGCACAATTTTCAGTGAATCGCACTGATCCTGAAACAGGTGAGGTTTTAATCCAAGAGGAAGAGGAATTTGCTAGGTATCTAGATTTAATCCAAGATATAGGAGCACTAGATAATTCAGGTGAACCTTTCTTCGAGCCAGCTAAATTTACTGAGGAACGTTCTACAGCCATGTTCGTTGAGTTTGTTCAAGCCGTAGATTGGTGGTCAGAAGTAGAAGGCCTTAATTATGATGTTACAGCACTCCCTACATGGGATGGTGAACCAGCAGTAACGCATCGACCTGATTTTGGGATCCTTAATTGGAGTATCAGCCCTCTAAGTGAAAACAAAGACGCAGCGTTTAAAGCGATCACTCATTTTACCGAAACAGAATATCAGACATTCGCTTCTCGAATTGGTCTCGGGCCTACTAGTGCAGAAAATGAGGTTCTAGAACAATTCTTCCAAGATTATGAATCAACGCATGATAAAAATATGCAATCTATTTTTGCTCATCCGCCTGCGAGCCCGCCGGAGCAGATTAGTAGATGGGATAACTATGTTGATTTTAACGTACACCGTTGGTTAAATGATGAGGAATATAGGAACTTTGATCGAAATGAATATTTGCGTCTTGTCGCAGAAGAATCAGCCGCAAAGATTCAGGAGGCAATGGGAGCAGAATAAAGAAATGGTTGTATGATATTTTCAAATAATGATTGGGCATATTCCTCACCTTACTAAGAAGAGAAGGGTATGCCCTTTATTTTTTATATTGGAAGAGTGCAATGATAAGAGTATCCAGAACTAGTCGACCAGTTGAAAAAACATGGTATGAGTGGGCAAACCGGACAAACGTTTTTCCTGTTAATCAAAATGAATCAGTTATGTTGGGGAGGAATATCATGCAAGCAAACATTAAACAATTGCCTAAAGGGCCTGCAGATCGGAATCTAAATCTATGTTAATTTTTGAAGTGTGAAAATTTACGAGGAGAATTTATATGCATAAAGGATCTCTCATGTTTCCGATTCGTTTCTTATTACTTGGATGTATATTAGGAGGATGTAGTCTTATGGAAAGTTACGAAAATAAAACAAATCATTATACGCCATACCCCGAAGTAACAAACATAGAAAATGGCATTTCTTGGCCAGAAGGACAAGCATTGCCTACATTTGCAACACCTGAAGATACGCTTGATACAATATTGGTTCAAGCATTTACGCCAGATGAAGCGATCACTTTTTCTGCATTACAAGGGCTTGTGAATAAAGAAAAACCTAGAATTTTATTGCTTGACTCTGGTGCAGATGAAGGTGCTTTTACATGGCCGATGACACCAATCATTGGTTTTGAAAATCGTGAAGCCTATTTAGAAACTACTAAATTCGATTTACTTGCCAAGTACGCAGACGAAGTCGATGGCGTCATATTGTATGATCCAACAATAAGTCCCCATTATAGAAATTTAGCGGGAACAATGGCTGGAATAATGAATGCTATACCTGTAGCTGAAAGTGTATATGAAGAAATGCAGGCTAAAGGGATAGAATTAGATGTAGTAGAAGATCTCACAGAAATGACTTTTACAACTCCGATTGAAATCTATAACTATCTCTATGATAATTATTGGGGTGACACACAGAAACGGGTTATTTTAAATGCTAAACCATATGATGAAGGTGGAGACCATCATCATACGAGAGATATTATTGCAGCAACTGGTGAGACAGTTCTTTGGCTTGATACATTAGACGATGACGAGAGAGAAGTACTTGAAAAGTTTTATGGAGATATGGAACCAGGAAATGCAATTGCACTTGGTTGGTATACGACCGAGCGTTCTGGCATTACGTTAGCATCAAAGTTTGGCATAGGCACAATGCCTGCTGATTTTTATATAAGTGGTAGTGTATATAGCGGAAATGATCATACCATAACACCTCCGCCAGTTCCGAATAAACCTGAGTTAGAAAATAAAGTATATATCGCTATATATATAAGCGATGGTGATAATATTCAATATACACAACGGGCGATGAGGGTGATTTGGGATGAGAATGAAGACTA
This sequence comes from Bacillus subtilis, assembly GCF_008764245.1. Classification (GTDB taxonomy): domain Bacteria; phylum Bacillota; class Bacilli; order Bacillales; family Bacillaceae_C; genus Lederbergia; species Lederbergia ruris. The sequence goes on along the minus strand of NZ_VTQV01000010.1, from coordinate 91,559 downwards.
TCGAGGACAAATTCCGATGAACTGGACAATTGCTCCTGGCCTTGTTGATATTGGTCCTGGACTATTAAACTATTATTATCAAGATGCAACAGAAAATGAATATTTTGTAACTGGACCTTCTGGGATGGGCTACATGATGCCTTATAATACACTAAATGAGCCTGGTGCCCCAGTAAAAGATATCTTGACGGATGAGGGTGCAGCCGATGGATATACGCGCTTAACAGAAACCTACTTACAAAGATCAGGTATTAGAGTTGTCACGATCTGGGATGATGCTTCACCAATGGTTAGAGAAGCTTATGAAAGAAATGGTCGTAACTTATATGGAGCAACCGTTCAGAACTTTAGGGATGTACCTTCTGTTGCGGGAAGTATCGAAAATGATCGAGTACCTTTTGAAAAATTAAGGATTCCATACGGAAGTGGCTACGATCATATCTTCGGTGATATGACAACTGAGATTAATAAATGGGATGGGGAATCTCCATATTTCTTATCTTATCAAGTCGATATTTGGAGCGAGTTAAAACCAGAAGTAATCATAGAAATTCATGATAAGCTGAATGAACAGTATGATGGGAATGTTGAATTTGTTCGAGCAGATCACTTCTTTGCATTGTATAATGAAGCAAATCACTTACCGTTTAACTTAGCGATGTCAGAGCATACCACAGTAACAGCAAGTGATACTACAGTAGATCCAAAAGTTACTATTAACGGTACCTTCGCTGATATTTGGTCTTCTTCAGAGGAAGAAAATTGGTTGGAATTTGATTTCAGCGAAACATATGAGATCAATCGGTATGTGATCAGACATGCAGGGGAACATAGCCTCGAACAAGAGTTGAATACACGCGATTATCGAGTAGAAGTAAGCACAGATGGCTCAACATGGGAATTAATCGATGATTATAGAGGGAATCAATTAAATGTAACAGATATCGAATTCGATCCAGTAGAAGCCAGATATTTAAGGCTTACAATTGATAATCCAGGTGCAGATGATACCGCAAGGATTGCTGATGTTGAAATATATGGTAGAGTAGTGGATTAATAATGTTAAAATCACAGACTGAGGACTCATCCCCAATCTGTGATTTTTTTCAATTGAAAATTTGTCAGGCCCAGGTCAAATTTATATTTCCTTTCTTTTAAAAAGACTTCCCCTTCTTTAATCAAGCAGTACTTTTGGTGCGGTACCGGTTGTACCCTTCACAACAAGTTTGGGCGGAATGTTCTTTTTCTTATATCCTTCATTATTATGGCGCTTATCCAGTAACTGAATTAATATATTCGCCGCCCCTTCCCCTATAAGTTGTTCGGACTGAGAGATATGTGTAAAAGCACCTAACTCAGAATCAAAATAAGGATCATCAAACGATATAATGGATAGATCATCCGGAACGTTCAAATTCATACTTTTAGCCAATTTATAAATATGCAGACCCAATTTTGCGTTTAACGCGATAAAGGCAGTAGCAACCTTATTCTGGATAAGGTTTTTAAGAGGGAAACTCTCTTCTAGGTTGGAATAATTCACTGTGAAATCCGTTACAATAAATGACGGGTTAATCATTGCTCCCTTTTCCGTAAACACATCCATATAGCCTTTAATCCGATTCTCTACAGAAACCGTTGTTTTAGCTGAATCCGCGCAAATGACAATATTTCGATGCCCCAAATCCCATAAATGGGAAACTGCCAACCTTGCACCCTCGATATTATCAGAACCGACAAAGTTCGTCTCAATACCTGGCAAATATCGGTCGATTAAAACAAAAGGAAAGTTTTTCACCTTCAATTCTAGAATATCCTCATTGTACGTTTGGGCATCAATTGGAAAAATAAGTAGTCCAACCACTTGCATACGTAGGAATTCTCTAATGGCTGCTTGTTCCTTTTCTTTTGAATTGTGAGTGAGAATAATGGAGACAGTGTATTCCGTATTTAGCAAAACTCCATAAATACCATTAATTAACTTTACAGCAAAGAAGTCTTCAATGGTCGGCATGATAAGCCCTATCATCTTGCGTTTTGAATTTGTACCGGTTGAGGAATCAATCAAACTATTTTTTGTCGTTATCTCATCTAGATTATTCATTTCATGAGGAGTTTTCTCTCCCCCATCTTGTACAAAGCTGCCTTTTCCTGGAATTCGGTAAATCCATCCTTCCCTTACTAATTCTGTTAAAGCGTTCGTAACGGTAATCCGGCTAACACTAAATTTTTCCATAATCTCACGTTCTGTTGGTATTCGGTCGTGAGCGGACAACCGTTTAGAAGAAATTAAATCTTGGAAGTACTCCTTAATCTGCAAATAAAGCGGCTCTCTTGTTTCATTGGACATATTGAAAACTCCTGAGTATCATTTTTATTAATATATCATATTTAATATAACATTTATCGAGTAGTACAGCAATATTATCTTTTACAGTTCCCCTCCCTTAAAATCCCTATTTAATACAGTTGTTATTGCTGCTATTAATCCGATAGTGAAGAAGAATCCTATAACAAAAATAATTATATTCATTTTGTCCACACCCCTATGATATACATAGGACTATTGTTTAATAACTGGAAAACATTTGCAATAACTAAATGGGAAAAAGAAAAGGCACCCTATCGGGTACCATTATTTCTCTCTTCTCTCAGTTATTCCCATGTATTCAGGCATGCTCTTCATAATTTTGTTGTGTGCCAAATATATTTTTTCGGATATTGAATGTTATGAATGCAAGTACAGTAATGATAATAATGTTAACAAGTGTACTTAAAAAATAGTTATTTAACAATCGGGGGAAGTTTCCAATGAAAATGGCACAAATCATTCCGTATATCACTAGTGTTCCGATCCAAGCAATAATATAATTGATTAATGCAGCTATCTTGGGAAACTTAATAACTAGATAGCTTAATAAGGTAAAGTACAGGATGCAAGCTCCAATACCAAATACAATATCCCAAAAATAAACAGCGTTTCCGCTGGCTATTTTTATTGATACTTTTTCGTGTAATGAATAGGCTGTGAATCCTCCTATGAATAAAAAATCAATAAAAACCGCTACAAATTTGCTTATCGCTTTTGAAATCCTTAATAAGAATACTAATAAAACTAATAAAAATATGGGTAATAATAGTACTATCGTTTCCCACCTCAGCTTTTTGTTTATAACAATCATTATATTTTACATGATTTTCGCCATCTACTCAATTCGACAAAAGATGGAAAAACCCTGCAACTATTTCCCTATTTCTTCAACATAACTACAATATCATCTTAGCACTTCTAAATAGAAATTTTCTGCCACACCTCCTAACATTGCATATAGCCCATATCCATCCGAACAAATTATTAACTCAAGTTAATCTTAATGATGTATAAAAAACAATGAAGAGTTATTTTAAGTTTACCGATTTTCATTAGATATGAAGGATTTTTTCATCAACCAGACATTTTCGAAACAGAAATCGTTGGGTTGATTTCTGTTTACACATTTTATGTAATACAAATAAACGTGCGGTTAGGCACATTTTTTATAAAGGTTAATGGTAGGATGAAGATGTTGATTTCCGTTTCGGCTGGACGCTTTCCGCGGGGCGTGTCTTGAGCCGCTTCGTCGCTTCGCTCCTGCAGGGTCTCAAGCTGCACGCTCATTCCCGCAGGAGTCGCCAGCCGCCACTCCAATCAACGCATTTCTAACAACGGTATGCATCTTCACTAGAATCACTGATAACCTTTCATATTCAATTTATTTCTTCAAAGTTGAAACACAGGTTGCTTGGGAGCGCACGGCTTTTCTATGTACTTAAAATGTTGAATACCTACGGAATCCTTTTCCAATATTGCCTTTATTCCTACCGAAAAGCAGTATAAAATATCTTGTGAAAGTGTGGTGTAATTTTTCACAGAAAGTCCTCCTTCTTATGTGTTTTTGTTTTGTTTTGGTCAATAAAATTTCAACACATTTCGGGGGGCTTTTTTACTTCATAAAAGCCATATAGGCATCCAAAAAGCTTGGTTTTTCACCTAACTTTTTTGGATACCTGTATTTGTTTAAAGGTCAAGGTTTATTTTCGGGTAAACTTAAAAACCTTCAATGCAATTCTCCCAACAAAATTTCACTATCCATTCTCTTGTCATCTATTTTCAACCATTGTTTATTCCAACCTTCACGCCATTAAAAATATCGACCACGTCGCGGAAGACCATTATCAACGGTGAATATTCACCGTTGATAACGAGCCTTAAATCATTATATTAGTATTTTCATTTCCTGTTTCCCCGCTTCTACCTCTAGCTTCTGCTTTCCGGATACTTCGATTGTATATGGTTTTTCTAATCCACTTGTTGTGATGGAAATTTCGTTTCCGGTACGTGTTACATGTATATGGCCAATTTCTTCTCCATCAGCATTAACAAGCATCCGGTCAATATTTGCACCATCTTCTATTTCTACTAATTTGATAGTCAAATTTTCGGTATAATCATAGACCGGTGTATTATCCGTTAATCCAATTGGTAAAATTGTGTTAGGACGAATATAAAGTGGTAAATTTAAATAATCAAATTTTTCCTTCACCCAAGTACCACCTTCCACTACTTCTCCTGTTAAAAGACATGTCCATCTGCCTTTTGGCAAATAGAAGGAACCGATACCTTCTTCATTAAATATCGGTGCAACTAACAAAGCATCTCCCAGCATATACTGACGATCTAGTGGTTCACAAATTGGATCATCCGGAAATTCTAGCAACATGGACCGCATGACTGGAACACCTGTATGATGGTTTTCTACTGCGGCACCGAATAGATATGGCATTAAACGATTTTTCAGTTTTGCGAATTGGCGAGTGACATCAACAGCTTCTTCATCAAAATTCCATGGCACCCGATAAGAGGAACTACCATGTAGACGACTATGGCTCGATAGCAGACCAAACGCTGTCCAACGTTTAAATACATCCGGGGTTGCTGTATTTTCAAACCCACCTATATCATGACTCCAATATCCAAATCCTGATGTTGTTAAAGACAAACCTCCCCGTAAACTTTCTGCCATCGCTTCATAAGTTGAATCACAGTCTCCACCCCAGTGAACTGGGAATTTTTGCCCCCCTGTTGTAGCGGATCGGGCAAAGAGGACTGCTTCATTCTTTCCTCTTTCTTTTTCTAATAGATCAAACACGACCTTATTGTAAATATAGGAATAGTAGTTATGCATTTTGACTGGATCAGAACCATCGAAATAAACGACATCCGTTGGAATCCTTTCACCAAAGTCGGTTTTAAAGGAATCAACGCCCATATCCATCAATATTTTTAGCTTACTTGTATACCATTCACATGCTTTGGGATTTGTGAAATCAACAATCCCCATTCCTGCTTGCCATAAATCCCATTGCCAAATACTGCCGTCTTCCTTTTTCAATAAATACTCGTTTTTAGCTCCTTCTTCAAACGATGGGGATTTTTGAGCAATATAAGGATTGATCCAAACACAGATTTTTAAACCTTTCTCTTTTAATCTACGTAACATTCCTTCAGGGTCTGGAAAATTATCTTGATCCCAAATAAAGTTACTCCATTCAAAACCTTTCATCCAAAAACAATCAAAGTGAAATACACTTAATGGGATATCTCGTTCTATCATACCATCAACGAAGCGATTGACGGTTTCCTCGTTATAATCCGTCGTAAAAGAAGTAGATAACCATAATCCAAATGACCAAGCGGGTGGTAGTGCTGGTTTTCCAGTCAATTCTGTATATCGGCTTACTACACCTTTTGGCTCTGGTCCAATAATTAAATAGTAATCTAGATATTCCCCTTTAATGCTAAATTGCGCCTTAGAGGTATATTCTGAACCCAATTCATAATTTACTTCTTCAGGATGATTCACAAATATTCCATATCCTCGGTTGCTTAAATAAAAGGGAATATTTTTGTAAGCTTGCTCTGAGCTAGTTCCCCCATCTTTATTCCAAATATCTACTGATTGTCCGTTCTTCACGTAAGTAGTAAAGCGCTCTCCTAGGCCGTATAGATATTCCCCAACGGATAGGCGATGCTGCCCCCTCATATAGTTTGTATTTTCCGGACCTTCAATCCATGCAAAACTTTTTGCATCCATTTCTGTCATCATGTCATTTTTATAATAAAATGTCATATGGAATGGTCTTTTTTGGATTTTAACTTTTACATCTCCATTCCCAAAAATGAGTTCATTTTCTTCAGATACATAGGTAGATGTCAACTTTTCATCAGCCACATCAAAAGCAGGCGTACGCTTTACACCTCCCGTGTGGTGCCAAGTCTGTAAACGTATGACATTTTCCTTTGGGACCGTTAACTTGATTGTTAATTGTGGACAATTCAATGTCATTCCGCGATGGTCGATGTCCCTACACGGAGTATAAAGAGTTAAACTTTCATCCGTTACATCCATGTCAAACACCATGTGAGGATAATGAATCTCGTATCCTTCACGTATAAGCCAGTTACCATCAGTAAATTTCATCTTTAAATACCCCTTTTCTTTTTCTCGGTTATTTGAAAATTGTTTTACTTTAAGTTCATAACTACTCTTTTCAACCTTCATTATTTAGACAGCCCTCAAGAACTTTTTTCAAAAACTACTTGTGGGATCATTTGGCTACCTTTGCTTGTAGATTTGTTGCCAATAGCGATTAGGTCCCTTTTTAACAATAACTCATAGAACTTGACACTATCTTTATTCTTTTACAGAACCGAGTGTAATACCGTGAATAAAATATCTTTGTAAAAATGGATAAATGACTAAAACAGGAATCATGGCAATGAATATTTTTGCAGCATCCAAGGTTCTATTCGACATCTCGCTCATCCTTTTGTATTGGTCCTCCGTCATCGTAGAAGGATCTACAGACACTACTAACTGCTGAATATATGTTTGAAGTGGATAAAATTCTTCTCTCGTCATAAAAACCAGCCCGTATAAAAATTCGTTCCAATGATAAACAATGCTGAAAAGAGATACTGTTGCTAATACTGGAATTGAGAGTGGTATATATATTTTAAATAAAATATACCAAGGTCCTGCCCCATCCACCAACGCTGCTTCTTCTAACGCGTTCGGTAAATTTCGGAAAAAGTTTATTGCCAATATAATATTGAATACGATAGTTTGAGCTCCGCCAACCAAAACTAGCGCCCATATGCTATTCATGAGGCCATATCCTTTGATTGTCAAATAAATGGGAATTAATCCTCCATTAAATAACATAGTGAATATCAAAGTCCACGTTAATACATTTCGTCCTTTAAAATCTTTTACAGTTTTAGACAAAGGGTAAGCCATTAATGGTACAATTATAAAATTCAAGCCCGCACCTAATACAACCCTTTTAACCGAAATCCAAAATGATTTAAAGAATTGGGTGTCCTGCAAAAGTTGCTTGTAAGAATTCAAATTAAAGTCTACTGGCCATAAAGTAACAGCTCCCGCAGCCGCTGCTGATTTTGAACTGAATGAAAGCGATAATGTATACCATAAAGGCAATATACAAGTTATTGCGACTAGCAAAAGAATGATGATAATCGTCACGTCTATTATCTTTGAAGACAAGGTGTTTCGACTAAGCATAATTGTGATCCCCTTTAGAAAATTCGATAATTAGTAAATCTATAAGCCAGAAAATACGATAAACTGATTAAAATAAATCCAGCTACGGATTTAAGTAAACCAACTGCAGTTGCTAGCTCATATTGTAAATTCAACAATCCAGCTCTATAAACCCATGTGTCAACAATATCTCCTGTAGAATAAACAAGCGGGTTATATAGATTGAAAATTTGATCAAAACCAGCATTCAGCACATTTCCTAAGCTTAAAACTGCTAATAGTACTGCTGTAGTCCGGATCCCAGGAAGAGTCACATGCCATAGCAATCTAAAACGATTTGCACCGTCTATACTTGCCGCTTCGTACAATGCTGGATTAATTCCAGTCAGTGCAGCAAGATAAATAATCGTGTTAAAACCAAACTCCTTCCAAATATCACTTCCAACTACCAAAAAAGGGAATAATTTGGCCTCTCCGAAAAATAGTATTGGCTCAATTCCGAAGACACCTAACAATTGATTAATAGGTCCTCCAAATGCAAAAATGTCTAACAGTACTCCTCCAAGAATAACCCAAGATAGAAAGTGTGGTAAGTATACAATTGTTTGTATAGTCCGTTTAAATCCCATATAACGTACTTCATTCAATAGTAAAGCAAAACATAATGGTACTATTAAATTCCCAATAATTTTCATAACAGCGATATAGATGGTGTTAAAAAATACTTGCATAGTATCCTTTAACTCAAACATGTATTTAAAGGTTTCTAGACCAACAAATTCCGATCCCCAAATTCCTTTTCCAGGGTTGTAATCCTGAAAAGCGATTAAAACTCCAAACATTGGAACAATACTAAACAATATAATCCATATAAAACCAGGTAAGAGCATAATATAATAATGTTTAGCAAAGCTTTTTATTTTCATTATGACTGCCCTTTCGTAAGTTCTTATTTTAAAAAATCTTTTATTTCATAAAGGCGTCTTGGCTAGACGCCTTTCACTATTTCTTATTGTTTTGCCATTTCATTCACTTCATCAGTGATTTTGTCTCCACCTTGCTTTTTCCATTCTTCTACAAATTTATCAAATGAATCGAGCGGTTCTTGTCCCATAACAATTTTTAGAAAAGTTTCATCTTCCAATTTTTTCAAGTTAACCCAACGATCCTCCATCGTTTTTGTTTGGTTATAAATCGAGCTGTAAACTCCATTTATTTCATTGTCAGTTAAAGGTGAACCACCTACCAATAAGGCGTATGCTCTTGTCCATTGTCCTTTATTAGCATTCATATCCCAATATTGAATATCGTATTTATCGTAAGGTTCGGTCTTTACGTCCTTAATTGTTTCTGCATCTTTAACTAATAATTTATACTCAGGTTTATCTTTGAAATCTTCAGCTGTTTTATTTCCTTCCAATACCTCTCTTAAGGCTAAAACACTATATTCTGTTTCATCCGACGGTGCATATACCAGTCTAAGTGGATAATATCCTGGCCCCCCTTTACTAGCATCAAACGTACCTTTAGCATCTTCAGCCATCAAATTATTTAATAGTTTCATAGCTGCTTCCGGATGTTCATAATCTTTCCTTACCACAACAAATGAATTGGTTGGTGAACTTAAATGCGGTGAAAATTTACCGTCTTTATCTAAAGGAACAGCATATGCTTGCCAATTAGCTTCTGGATCTTCCGTAACCGCATCGGTGATAGGACCATATGGCATCCACCAAGGTGCAAAGAACATACCTGTTTTACCAGCTATCACTGATTCTCCTGAATCTTCACGTACACCCATTTCTTTGTCAATTAATCCATCTGCATACATATCACGTAATTTCCCTAAAGCTTCCTTAGTTTCGGGTAAAATCGAACCATATACTTGATTTCCGCTACCATCATCTAGCCAATACCCCGGATAAGCATTATATGCACCAAAGATACCATCAAATCCATAAAGATTATTTGTTGATTCCAAGAAGTTTGCGTAAAGTTTAGTTTTAACATCCGGACCAGCCAACCCAATTGTATCGGCTTTTCCATTTCCATCTGGATCCTCTTCAGCAAATGCCTTTGCAACTTTTTCTAAATCCTCAACTGTTTGCGGAACTTCTAATTCTAATTTATCCAACCAGTCTTTCCTTATCCATAATAAATGAACACCATCAGCGGATAATTGGACATTTGGAATTGCCATTATTTTTCCATCAAATGTTACAGCATCCATAGCTATTCCGTCTGTGCTTTCAACAATACGTTTAATTACTGGAGATGCATAATTATTGTAGACATCTGTTAAGTCGGCGATTTGATCGGCTTTTACCATTTGTCTCAACTCTACAGCGTTTACAATCATCGCATCAGGTATATCGTTCCCCGCTATAGATAAACTTACCTTCTGTCTATAATTAGAAGGAGAGGCAGTAAATGCATGGTCCACTTCAATATTTAAATTTTCCTTTATATTCCGGGTGTACTGATTGTCCAATGGTGTATCTCCAGCTTCGGATAAACTGGTGTCACTTGGATCTATTTCCTGACCAATAGCTATAGTAACTGTTTCGTCATATTTCCCTAATGGATCCGCATCTTCCATACTACTGGGTGAGGTGCCTTCTGACTTTTTCTTTTGACTCGATGATTCACCTGAACTACACCCTGAAAGAAGCAGCATAATAACAAAAATTAAAACCATTGACCTTTTTAACAAATTAATGTACCCCCTTAATAAAATAAGATTTGTTCTTACAAACTTAATTATAAATCACATGAATGCGTTTACAACGGGATGAATGTATCTGAATTCGTTAGAAGAATGTTTGAAAAATTTAACTATCCGCAAGGTATGAAACATTTGTTATACTTATCCTAAACATTTGACCCACTTTCAGGGGATTTTTTACATTTTCTGTTAAATGATTTCGTCCTTTTGTAGATTTCCACCACTAATGATGAATGGTCATCAACTTGGTGGAATGTTGCAATTTAAGATTACCTACTAGTAGGCAAATTGAAATATGATAAAATCCTTATGGTATAATAGAACTATTGAGGTAATTGACATTTCATATAGTACAACCTGGTATCCTACTATATTGGGACTGCCTTCAAAGTAAATGTAAATAATTGCATATATCTAAAACTTGGCGGTGTATTAGATGTGGTTATATTTTAAGAATTTTCTTCAGTCTTTAAGTTTAAAAACTAGAATTTCTTTAGTGTTCGGGCTTAGCACTTTAGTATTATTAATGCTTACAGTTTTTATATCATATTTTTCTATGTCAAATATTTTAACTGAAAAATTACATTCTGCTTATAAAAGCAATCTTAAACAACTTAAGGTCTCAATTGAGAATGCGATTGATGATATGAACTATGTGTCTCAACAAATAGCGTTTTCTTCTAATTTAAGAAATAATTTACTAGTTTATTTAGAAAGTGAATCACCTTATGACCGATTGAAACATTTTGAAGAATTAAATGACGAATTAAATGTAATCACTTTCAGTAATCCTAATATAGGTCTTTCACTTTTGTATGTGGATTCTGACGATAGAATACTTTTTAAGTCAAAGGGCATTAAAAATGATTTTGATATCCATCATGCTCCCCTCTTGATTGAGGGACATAACATGAACAATTATGGTCCTCATATCAGCCAAGAAAGGTATAAAGACCAATATGTTTTATCGACTGTAAGAGAATTAGATCTAAGTTTTCCGAAAAACATCTATATCTATTTGGAATCAAAGATAGATATTACTCGTGATATAATAGAAATTGAACAGCATCTAAATAACACCAATTATTTGATAATAAATAATGATCAGAAGATCATTTATAGTGAAAATACAAAATTTCACTTGAATGATCGTTTTCAAGTAAATGAAGATGGTTATGGCAAAACAGATGGATACTACTGGTTCAGTGAAAATTCCCCGAAAGGCTGGAGTATTATTGCCCTTGTTCCTATGAGCCACTACGATCAAGCTATGAAACAATGGAGTATCCTGATGAGGTATATCATTATACTATTTGTATGTATAAGTATTATTGCATCCCTATTTTTATGGAAGAGCTTTCACAAACCATTAAATAAATTTCGGCATGAAATTTATTTAATGGAGAAGACTGATTTTCATTCAGAAGTAGTAAAAACGAAAATACCTGAATTTGTTGAATTAACGAATCAGTTTAGAAATATGAAAGCACAAATAGTAAGATTGATTAAAGATATAGAAAATAAAGAGCGAGATAGAGCAGATTTGGAAGTGGAAAAATTAATACATCAAATTAACCCACACTTTTTGATGAATACATTAGATACAGCAAAATGGCTAGCAGTATCTGGAGATCGGGAAGAGCTTACACAGTTGTTAACCTCTCTAAATAAAATTTTATACTACAATATGGGGAAACTAGGAACATCCTCATCATTACAAAAAGAAATAGACTCGATGGAACAATATATTAAATTACAGCAAATACGTTACGACTTCGATTATGAGTTAAACATAAATATACAAAACAAACTAATGTCCTGCCCGATGCCACGGTTCATATTGCAACCACTAGTTGAAAATGCCATTTATCATGGACTTGTCGATGAAGGGAAGATAACTGTAACCGCGTGTTCGAATAAGGAACATATTATAATCAAAGTCTCCGATAATGGTAGGGGAATGCCAAAAGAAAAGGTAGATTCTATTTTAAAACAAAAGGACCACGATGAATCTAAAATTGGAATGGGAATCGGTCTCAATTATGTGAAACGTATTTTACATCGTGTTTACGGGGATTTGGCATCTATTGAAGTAGAGAGTGAGTTAGATAGAGGCACCTCTGTCACATTAATGATACCACTGCAGGAAGGGGTTTCATCAATCCATGATTAAAGTAATGATCGTTGAAGATGACAAATTGGTTAGAAAAAACTTGATTAATAAATTAAACTGGGACAACTATGGCATGAGTGTAGTGGCAGAAGCGAAAAATGGAGAAAAGGCTTTAGAGGAATTAAATAAAGTAGACGTAGATCTAATGATAACAGATTTAGCGATGCCAATTATGTCAGGCATAGATTTAATCCGGAAAGTTAGAAAATTGTACCCAAACATATTTGTGGTTGTTTTAACTCTACACCAAGATTTTGAATATATTCAAGAAGTAATGCGTCTAGGCGCAATTGATTATATTGCTAAAGTTGAATTAGACGATCAAACGACGGACTCTACATTATTAAGAATTCAACATCGGATTGAGAAAGAGATTTCCAAATATCGCTCCTCATCCGATGAACATATGCGGATTGAAGATTCTATCATTTTACTAGCAAACAAACCGATTCAAACTTCAAATCAATTACTCTCAATCATATCTGAACAAAGAATTATTAAAATAAATGATGAAATAATAGTGATTAAGACGAACAAACAGAACCAAAGCCTGAAGATTGATAATATCATTTCCACCCCAAGAGCATTTGATCAGCTATTAATAGTTCGAGTGAACAATCAGATGGAAAATTGGAATACATGGAAACAAAAATTATCAGAACATAAAAATAGTTTATTATTCTATGAACTAAATGAAGAAAATAAAATACAGGTAAAAGATATAGACCAGCTTATTTTTCCAGCGTTAGAAAATGATCTGTATATGAAGGAAATCAAAACGCAATTACTCTCGATGGAATGGATTAAGGATAAAGAGCATTTAGAGGAACTCCTTTTAAAAGTGAAGAATGTACGACTGAACAAGCTCCAGATAAATGATCTAATCCTCGTTACAATTAATGAATGTTCTCGGGTATATTCAGATTTTCTATCAAACACTATGCAGCGAAATCACATTTTTCACTTTTGGAATGATATTGAGAAGCAGATGCGAAATATGCAACATGTAATTAGCACATCTTTATATAGTCAATCAGTTTCAGTAGAAGCAAATCAATGTATATTGGAGGCAATTTCCATTATCGGGAAAAATTTAGATGCCCCCCTTACTGCGAATGACGTTGCAAATCAAGTTAATATGAGTAGAAGCTACTTTTCAATCTGTTTTAAAAATATTACTGGACACACATTTAATGAATATATACGCATTATGCGAATAAATAAAGCAAAGAACTATCTCTCTTTCACAAACTTAAAAATAGGTACAATAGCAGAAAATGTAGGTTATAAAGACATAAGGTATTTTAGCAATGTTTTCCGGCAGTCCACTGGGTTACTTCCAACTGAGTATAGGAAGAGATATATGAAGTATTAGCCAGCTGTTCCTTGGTTAATAATCGCTTTTGGATAATATTTTTCAATTAATAGTGTGGTCGATGCGGCTGCATTGACCATGCCCACCTCTGTTCTTGACACAACAACAGGAAGCTCCTCAATCTCCCCAACATAAAAAGAATAATTGCTATATTTCTCTTCTTTATAGTCACCCATTGCATCAAGCAATACGGAAACTTCAACATCCATCGCCCCTTGCATTAAGGAAATAATGTTCCTTGGCAACAACTTCATTAGAAGGAGGAATTTTAGACTTTGGCACTACCAAAAACCTATCCCCACTTTTAGATTTGTCATAGTGTTCTTACAAATGTCCCCTTTCTTTTGCGGAATAAAGCAACAACCCTTAATTGGCTTTTTGCTTCCTGTTTCAAGGGATATAGCATTTTGGCAGAGGCTCTTAAAGTAAATAGCGATTATCATCCTGACTGAATTGTATCAGAAGCCGGCACTTAGTGATGAACTTGGCATATACCTAAGGTGTTCTCGATTGGCACAAAAAAGCCCCATTAAGTAGTAAAATACAAAAAGGGGCTCTTTTAATATTGCGGAACTAAACGTCCTGTTCTTTTGGGTAAAGCATCCTTACAATTGGCTAAAATGAATTTTGCCCAATAGTTTGGCCCCATATGCTGCGACCACTCAATATCTTCGGTTATTTTTTCACCAATAAAATCATTCCATACAAGTTCCTCTGCCTTTTGAAGGCCAACATTATACCTTTCATGTAACACCTGTGCAATTTCAGTTCTAAAGGAAGGATAGCCGTTTTCATGCTCAAATTTCAGAAATGACATTAATCCTTCTTTGGTCATACGATTCATTTCTTGCATATGCTTTCACCACCTTTGAGTATTTGATTACATTGTATTTAAATATATCTTGATTGTGTATAGATAATTGATCATAAGTCCCGTATTTGGCAATTTCCTCATAAAAGTCTTTAATATCAAGACCCAAATCAACGGCTTTTACAAGGTCAAAAATTGCTCCATCGGCGACTCCACCTAACACATAGTCAAAGTTATGGGTAAAATTAGTCTTTCGAGATCGGTTGTTATAAATAAATTTTGCCCATTCTACATCCATTTTATTCAGTATATACCCTTGATATAACTGTTTTAAACCTTGTATATCGAGATCATAAACAAAAACTATTGATTCTTCCTTATTCCCTGAACGTTTATCCGCATGTCTACTTGCTTGTAGAAAATTGGAAGTTAAATAGAAACCCTTTCCAAAGTCAGTAAATTCCTCACAGAAGGAAATATTAACTCCGGCTCGAAGTGATTCATATTTACTGGATGTCGTTCCGTGATATAGAACTTTTGAAAATTGACTAAAGTTTTTAGATAGAACAATAGGAGAAACCATAGATATGTCCTTTTTTCTTTATTATAGTAAATATATTGGTTATAAGTCAATTAGGGGAATTATATTTTGATTAAGATGGCCCGCTCTTTTTAATTAGTTTTAGACTCCAAAGTGGATCTAGATTGAATTTTGCACATGTACCATTTTCTCGAAAAAATGTTCTAACAAAGAAAAACAACCTAGAAACCAGTATTTACTAGGTTCCTAGGCTATTTTCATTGTTTTTTGCTGTAAAAGTTAGATATTGACATTAAAATACGGTTTCTATCTTGTGGTTTTACAAGAATTTATCCGATCGACTAATTTACTTAGCGCATCCAAAGGATTTTCAAATTACTCTTTTACTGCCCCGGCTGAAATACTGTTGATAATGTAGCGGGAAAGGAAGATGAACGCAATCATAATCGGTACAACTGAGATGGCGATCCCTAGATACATTGCACCTAAATTCATGGCAACTGGTGAGCCACGGAGTGCCCCCATCATCACCGGCAGTGTAAACAAGTCTGGGGATCGTAAAATAACGAGTGGCGTAATATAGTTATTCCATGAACCAATAAAGGTAAAGATCCCCATTGTTGCAATCGCCGGCATAAGAATTGGCAATACAATTCGATGGAACATATGAATTTCAGTAGCTCCATCAATTCGCCCCGCTTCTAAAAGCGAAAGTGGCATTGTCGTCACCATGTATTGGCGGAAAAAGAAGACTGTAAATGGTGCCGCAATCGCTGGAATAATTAACGGGAAGTATGTGTCTAGCATACCTAGTGCATTACTAAGATCATAAAGACCAAGTAATCCTAACTGCCCTGGTACCATCATCATGACGATAAATGCCACAAATATAGCATTCTTAAAACGAAATTTATAGACCAAAAATGCATACGCTGTTAAAGCGGAGAAATACGCGTTTAAAACTGTCACCGAAATCGCAACGATTAAACTATTGAGAAATCCTCTCCATACGTCAACATATTGGGTAAGAACTTGGTAGTTATCGAATATGGCGGCTCCAGGAATCATTGAGAATCCCTGCAATATTTCCGAGTTCGTTCTTGTCGCATTAATGATCATCATATAAAATGGGATAAAACAAATGATCAACAAGATGATTAACGCAGCATAAATAAAGACCTTAGCTGTTTTGATTTTATTCACTGAATTCACCCCTAACTTGCATTTTTACGGTACATGGAACGGAAGGTAACGGCTGAGAAAATAACCGTAATAATAAATAATCCATAGGCAATGGCCGAACCATAACCGAAGTTATTGTACTTGAAGGATTGATTATATAAATAGAGAACCATAGTGTTCAATGCGCCGTCTGGTGCACCTCGGGTATCTGTCAACAACATCGGTAAATCAAAGATTTGTAATCCACCAATGATAGAGGTAATCAATACATACAATAACACTGGTTTTAGTTGGGGCAATGTTACATTCGTAAAAGATTGCCACCAATTAGCCCCATCAATTAAGGCAGCCTCATAGTAATCTTTCGAAATCCCAGAGATTCCTGCAAGCAAGATAATGAATGAATTCCCGAACCACATCCATGCACCGATTAAGGCAACCCAGGATTGCGCATATGTTGGATTATTTAACCAATTTATCGGCGAATCAATAATTCCTAAACTTAATAACATCTGGTTTAATGCTCCGTAGTTCCAATCTAATAATATATTAAAAAGCAAGGCAACGGACGCGATTGTAATAATGTTTGGTAAGTAAAATAACGCGCGAAATAGGCCAACACCTTTTAACTTCAAGCGAATATCAGAGAACAATAGCGCAAGGCCAAGCGCAATCCCCATTTGAACGATAAAATTAAGTCCCCAAATTTTTAAAGTATTCCCTAAAGCACTATAGAAATAACCGTCACCAATTAGACGGGCATAATTCTCAACCCCAATGAAATTAGCGTTTCCAATCCCACCCATCCCAGTATAATCGGTCAAACTATAATAAAAGGTTAAAAGAATTGGGTAAATATTAAAGACCAAAAAGACAAAAACGAATGGGAACATAAATAGAAATGCATTTTTATTATCCTTAATCATGCTCTTTCCCCTTCCTTAATAAAAGAGATGGGGGGTCTTACAGGTCAACCTGTTTCCTCCCCCTCTCTTTAAATTTGATTATTTTTCATCAGGTACCTTGATATCGGGATAAGCATTTTTTACTTGCTTGTAAAACTCTTTAATAGCTTCTTCCTTCGTAGTCTTTCCTTCAACATAATTACCAACCTCGGTTCCAAACAGATCACCAATTGATTGATCATATTTTGTGATGATACTTGCATCAATTTTCTCAGCTTCCTCCAGGAAGAATTCATAGTTGTTTTGTCCAGCTAAAAACTCGTCTGAGAAATCGCCTTTCACTTTTTCTGTTACAGGAAGATAGGAAAGAACATCACCTGTTTCCTTAACCCAATCTTCCAAAAAGTCCTCATCGTGAACAAGCATTTCGATGAATTTAAAGGCTAAATCCTTATTTTTAGAGTCTTTATACATTCCAATCCACGTTCCACCTTGGAAATAAGGTGTTGGCCCATTTGTCACTGCCCAATCCCCGGCAGTTTCCGTAGCATGTTCCTTCAGTACAGAATGTAATCCCCATGTTGGTAAGGATACAGCAAAGACTTCTGTTTTATCTGAATCCTTTTCATCTTCTTCAATTTCATCCCAACCTTTGTTGTAGCTGATTGGTCCATTAAATGATTCATACCAAGCAGGCGACCAGGCGGGAGCAAGAGCCGTGTATTTTTTATCACGAAATTCCTTCGCATAATCAAAATAGGATAATCTAGCTTCTGTCATCACTAGTTCATTATTCTCATTTACCCATGGTTGCGGATCTTGGCCATCTGTATAAGGTTGAATGGAACCTTCGTCAGGAAATAAACGATAATTATTAGCTTTCATTTCCTCTGCTACTTCCATTAATCCTTCCATTGTTGAAAAGCGCTTTCCAATCTCCTCAGGGTCATCTGTCCCTAACACTTCTTTGGCAATACTACGCCGATAGTAGATTCCCCCCGGCGTTGTTTGCCAAGAAACCGCCTTGACTTCACCATCCTCGTTCTTCCCTAAATCAAACACATAATCCATATAGTCAGATTCCCAGTCTTGGACATTATAAGGATCTTGAGATAATGTTTCCCAATAGTCTTGTTCAACCCAATCCTTTAAGTATACAATTTCTCCCGTGAAGATATCAGGTGCACCTTTTCCACTTTCTAATGATGGACGAAGTGTTGTCGTATAGTTCTCTGTTGGAATAATTTGCAAATCCACGGTTACATCATATTTCTCTTCAAATACATCAATGACATCCTGTAGCTCGTCTGTAAAAGAAGTTACCGTTAAATCAGCCTTTTTACCTGAACAAGCACCTAATAGCGCTATCACACTTGCTACAGCTGCAATCATGAATAATTTTTTCACTATATTTCCTCCTTTTTGGAAAGCGGTTTTTCTATAAAAAAGGTAGAAAACCTTTTTTAATAGTTTGTTATATCAATGAATCTTTCAATAAATCGAACTTTCTTACTACCTTATTTATCTGTAAAGCGCTTTACATTCTATTGTAAAAAATTCTTCTCTATGAAGAGAAGGGGGAATTTTATCATTTTCCATTATGTGTTCGATATTCCACTCATCTGTATACAAGAACCTCGCCTAACCAATCGCACAGGGATCTTTCTTGCTAAAGGTCCTTTTAAAAGCCCATTGATTTCATCGAGCAATAACATAGCAGCTTGCCGGCCAATCAATTCCTTTTCTTGCCTGACTGTCGTCAAAGGTGGAGCGGTATACTTCGCGACCGAAATATCATCAAACCCTACGATCGAAATGTCTTCAGGAATCCTTAATCTTGCATCCTTCACAGCCTCCATTGCCCCAATTGCCATATAATCTCCAGAAACAAAGACAGCTGTAGGTCGTTCTGTATGCGCTAGTAATTGGACCATTGCCTTTCGTCCACCTTCAGAGGCATAGTAGCCACCATCAACTATATAGCCATCAGGAATCGGCAAGCTATATTTCCCCATCGCCTGTTGATAACCTAGTATTCGTTCTCTAGCCACAAAGGTAGATGAATTTCCTGCAATATGAGCAATTTTCCTATGCCCCAATTCATATAAATAATCAACCGCAAGCATACTCCCCTGAACATTGTCACTTTGAACTATATTAGCCTTTTCAAGCGCCATATCAATATAAACAGCTGGTATGGAGGCCTCGTGAATTTTTTTTACTTCTTTATCGTCGGGTGATAGGTTAATCACAATGACTCCATCCACCCCACGACGAAGCAAATGATCAGAATAAGAGCGTTTAGTGTCTAGATTTCTAGAGACAAGCAATAAATCATAATTATAAAATTCAAGGTGTTTCTTAGCTCCTTCAATCACTTGACCAAAAAACGGATGGGCGATTCCGATGTCTAAATGTTCATTAAATACAACACCGATCATCCAAGACTTCTTTGTAGCTAGCGTTCTAGCAGTAGAGTTGGGCATATAGTTTAATTCTTCGACAGCAGCTAATACTTTTTCCTTAGCTCTCTTACTAACATTAGGATGATGATTTAATACTTTAGATACAGTTGTGATGGAATAACCTGATTTTTTAGCAATATCATAAATAGTAGTCATAAATTCCCCCATGAGTAAAGCGCTTTACATTTAATATATGCTGAAAGCCCTCTTTTGTCAATTCTTTATTTTGCCGATTTTATAATTTTCTTAACTCACATTATTGGGCGGCTAACTATGAAGCAAAGTTCATCGAAAAGGCTGAAAATGGAATAATATTCTATTCATCCAATACTTCAGCTTCTTTCGACAATATCAACACTAACTTTTTTGCGAATTTGCTACGGCTATTTGACCATTCAGCTTTTATATCTTTGTTTATGTTTTTCATAAGAGTAACCCCTCTCACTGATGATGTTTAACGTTTTGGATCACTCATCACTTTTTGTTGGGAAGCCAGCTTCCGAAATGCTCTTAATGCGCTTGTTTGTATGATGAAGGCCGGTACACTCACTGCATAAAATGGAATAATAGCTGGTATAATAAAAGCGATCATTGCAAATATAAACAGCCCTGCCAATATGAATAGGCTTGATAACGGGTACAAACCGGCAATAAGCAATGCATATTTAACATTGACCCAAAAAGGGACATTAAAATGAACATATGTCGCAAACAAGTAGCTTATGGCAACTATCGTGATGAATGTAAGAATAATCACTGCAGGAAATACGATAAAGTCAATTAGAAAACTTGTTGGTAGCGTACGAATAACCGCAAAGTCAACAAAAATAAAGAGACAAACAGGGACAATAAGGAGCGTAAGACCATTTGCCCGCCAAAATTCTTGACGATACGTTTCCAAAAATGTCTTCCAAATTGAAAAGTCTCCATCACTGTACAACCATTGTCGAATTACTGTAAACACACTCACGGTTGCTGGACCTACTCCTAGAACACCAAGACCTACAACTGAAAACAAAATCCACAAGAGATTAAGATAAGCTAACTTTGCGATCCACTCAAACAAATTGCTAATCCCATCCATCGTACTGCTAGAACTTGCATTTCTCACTAGATTTCACCTCCCTCTTAACATAAGGTACCACGACCGGCACCGGCACTCAACTCTCAACCCCCTTCGCTAATTGTGTCGGAACGCTGTAGAACTTTCCTTTTCATCTCCGTGAGCATCGTTCTTCGTTTTGTCTGTGTTTTGTGAGATCGTCATCATGCGCCCTTTCGCTTACATCCAAGGTTCCAATCCTATTCTTAATTGCCGATTTGAATGACATTTTTCTTTTTTAGTTCTCGGGGCTCCTTATTGCCTACTAAAATATGTTTTTCTGCAAGAGCCATCGCTTTTTTGATCTTCCGTTATGTAAGAAAGACGAACACCGTACTTACGATACGTTTATCAAGAGGATGCGATCTACTTGTGAAAAGCGTTAAAATCTTTCTGCAATTCCCCCCATTTAATACTAAATGAACAATTCTTATCATATTCTTATAAAAGAAAACAATACGAAGGGGGTGTACAGTTAGTTGAAAAAAGTTAAGGTTCGTTTACGGCCCATTGTAAGTAAGATAAATTTACCCACCGTTTTGAAAACAACTATACCCCCGGGTGACTCCATTGAAAGATTATTTATGGCAACCCAGGTGGGAGAGATCTTCTACATAGGAAACGGAGATATACGGACGTTTTTAGATATACGCTCGCGGGTCATAAAACTAGGTGCCTCTGAAGAAGGTGTTTCTGGTCGTGGATATGATGAACGGGGATTGGTAGGACTAGCATTTCATCCCCAATTTTATTATAACGGTCTGTTTTATCTTCATTATTCAGTAGCTGGAACACAAGGTCCAGGTGCTCTTTCCGAACGTTTTAAGCCTAACCCGTGTGATCCTCAAACTTTAAACCTAAGGTGGGTCAATAGAGAAACCCAATATGATCATATTGATACCGTTGAAGAATGGATTTTACAACCGAATGGTCACTCCCGAAAACGACGGACATTACTTAATTTAAGAAGACCATTTTTTAATCATAATGGTGTCAATAGCTTAAACTTTTCACCTGAAACCGGAAGACTTGTTTTAACAACCGGAGATGGTGGAGCAGGCTATGATCCATTTAATTTAAGCCAGGACGACATGGAAATCGCTGGTAAAATAATTGAAATTGATGTAAGTAAGGATACATTTATCTATCATCCACCCGTTGTCACACGTTTTAATGAACTTCCCGTAACGATTCAGGAAACACTTACGGTCATTGCCAAAGGGGTTCGCAATATACCAGGCATTACATTTCAAAGGGTGAATAATCAATATATCAAATATGTGGGAAATGTTGGACAGGATATGGTAGAGTCGATTTTTTCATTCGTTTATTATCAACCAATCCCGGTTACTCAGCTTATTCAATCTTCTTTACTAAAATCTGAACCTGACCAAGAGGGATTTATTAACTTCGGCTGGCGCGGGTGGGAAGGTGCTTTTCCTACTTCAACTATAAGGGGCTGCTCATCCAATCCGACTTTGGATGAGAAAACAATGGCTTATTACAATGAGGCAGTAAAAACTTCAGCGAGGCGTCTTCAGCCTTTAACTAGTTATTATCACAAAGATCCCCGACCCGATAAATTTGGAGGAACTGCCCTTACAGGTGTGCAGGCCTATATGGGGAATGGAATCTCCGATTTAACAGGAAGCGTTGTGTTTACCGATCTTGCCCGGCACGAAGAATCTCAATCTCCAGTTAGAGGGGTTTTAGCTTATACCAGGGTAAGAACAGATGGTAAACTAAATGATTTTAGTGTGATGAAAACCGATTATCATTTTGGTTCCCAATCAGCTTATTATGTCAGTCTGGGAACGAATCTGGATCAAACCAGATTATTCTTAGGGGTTTATGGCTCTATGAAAGTGACTGATTTTAACCAAGGTACTGTTTTTGAAATTGTTTCAGATTCATAACGATTATATTCTACTTAATACTATAGTCGCTGGGCGCTGGAGCTAGATCCAGCATTAGCCAAAAATTCTCGAAGGAGAGAGTTATGTATTGGTTTAGCATTTTATCACATGAATCATACAAGCTTCATCAATATTTAAAAACATTTTCTTATTCTAAAAAGCTTGTACTAACCGCCCTTCTTTCGGCACTTGCAGCTATCCTACAGTCAACCGGAAATCTTCTGCCGGGTGTCGGATATTTAATCAGTCCTTTTGCCACTGCTCCTATTTTGATTTGTACCATGGTTTCCATTTCCTTTGGGCTTCAAAGTTATGTTTTGACGATTCTTTTACTAATTCTAATCCAACCTAGCGAGTTTTTTGTTTTCCCGTTTACAACCGGGCTAGTAGGTATAGGAATCGGGATAGCGCTTCACATATTACAAAGACGAATCGGTATCATCGTTTTCACGTCTTTATTATTGTTAGGTGGAATTTGCTTCCTTTTATACATTGTCCAATTCCCCGTTTTAGGACCAATCGCCAGTAAATCCCTTTCAATAAAAATTATAGGTTTTATTTACATTTTTTCATTCATATATAGCTGGGGATGGGTTGAACTAAGCAGATTTATCTTTAAGAAATGGTATAAATTGATGGGGAAAAGTAGAACGAAGAATATCTGACTGACGGTAATGAGTATAAGCTTCAATAATGGTTTCCAATCATTCTTTTCAATGTTATATCCCTCCCTGTAGTGGGAATTTTTCTGAATAAAACTTACATGGAAAATGAACTTATTCATGTCAGCTAGCCAGTGGATCCTTTGACATCTAATTTTTCAGAAAAAGTAAAATTGGTAATCAAATGATTTGGAATCTTCTTTTCCCTATAAGATAATAGACATAGGTATTTACAATCATAACACTTAAGTAGAATACAATTATATGCATGGAGAGTTGTATCATGGAAACCGAAATCGGAGGGATAAAAATGCAACCATTACCAAAGGACGGAGGAACGTTTTGGACGACACATAGGGGCTTGCGCATTCAAGTTTCGTACACAGAGTACGAGAATTATTATGATGCGTTTACAAGTTTCTATTACTGGGAGGAAGAAAGCATTGACGGCTGGGGACAACATCCAATCTTAAATTTGGCCGTAGCTGGCGCCTTAGAAAGCCTAATGGAAGAAATTGAGGAACAGGGACTAGATATTTGGACAACAACTCGCCCCTCCACCAAGCAGAAAGTTCAATTTTTGATGTTTCGGCCTGATGATATAAATTAAAATGAGCGACAAGTGCTGACCGCCGATAAACTAAAAATTATCGCCCCTTTATTTTTTAGTTTATTTATGTCATAATGAGAATATAATAAAAAGAGAAGTGCTGTGAACACTTCTCCCGCAACCTCTACCGTCAGCGTGGTGGTTGTCAAAAATTAATTCTGTTTTTGAGAGCCACCCTTATGCTTGTGACGGCGCAGGGTGGTTTTCTCTTTTTCCAGAACCGTTCTTTTGAAGATGTGTGCGCTTATTGCTCGCACAATCCCCTTTAGAACCTCTCCTAGAAATTCAAGAACTTCCATGGTTATCACCTCCTTATCCATAGATGGAAAGAAGAGTGACAACCAACCACCCCAACAATATCCGGTTGCTAGTTTGATATTATCATATTTTTATATAAATGGCTATCCGATATAAAAACAAACGTTCCTCGTTATACGCAAATTTCTAATACGGCTAAATTATTATATGACTTTACATCTTCGATCGAGAAACTCTCTGGATACCGCAAAACTTGGATGTTTTACTCAATACGTAAAAACGCCTCTACATTTCCTTTATTAGTTTATTTATGTCATAATGAGAATATAATAAAAAGAGAAGTGCAGCGAACACTTCTCCCGCAACCTCTACCGTCAGGGTGGTGGTTGTCAAAAAATTACCTTTGTTTTCGAGAACCACCCTTTACCTTCTGACGGCGTAGGGTGGTTTTCTCTTTTTCTAGAACCGTTCTTTTGAAGATGTGCGCGCTTACTCCTCGCACAATCCCCTTCACTTTTCCTATAATCTTGCAGTGGGGGTCTACTGCCCGTTAAAGCGGAATAACTTTTACACGTTAATTAGTGAAAAACAATTCATTTTTAACCCTTCACTCCCCCAGCCGTAATTCCTTCTACCAAATACTTTTGAAAAAACAAGAAAATAAGTAACTGAGGAACGATGGATGCTACTGACATCGCAAACATTGGCCCCCATGCAGATACAGACGAAGGATCAGAAAACAATTGTAAACCTAATGCAACTGTATATAATTTTGTATCATTTAAATAAACAAGTGGTGTCATAAAATCATCCCATGTCCAATAGAAAGAAAAGATTGCGACAGTGGCAAGAGCTGGGATAGTTAAAGGTAAAATTACCCGCCAAAAAATGCCAAATGTAGTTGCACCATCCATATAGGCTGCCTCATCTAACTCTCTAGGTATTCCCCTAATAAATTGGATCATTAGAAAGATAAAAAAAGGAGTGCCTCCAATAAATGCAGGTACTATTAAAGGTAAATACGTATTCACCCACCCTAAATTATGAAATAAAATATATTGCGGAATTAAGGTTACTTGTGAAGGTAACATTAACGTTATGATCATACATACAAATAAAGGTGTACGAAAACGAAATTTAAGCCTAGCAAAACCAAATGCAACTAAAGTTGAAGAAAATAAAGTCCCGATGACCACCATCGTTGTAACAAATGTAGAATTAAGAAAAAAAGTCGAAAAGCTTAAGTTCCCAAAACCTTTCCAACCTGTCGCATAATTCTCCCATTTCCACTCAGAAGGAATTAAGGAGACCGCATTTCGAAAGATTTCACTTTCCGGCTTTAATGAGCTTGCAATCGTCCATAATATAGGATAAATCATCAATAAGCCTAAAACCAAAATACAGCCATGATAAATAAAGGTTTTTAAAGTTTTATTCTTTTTCAACTTCATCTCCCTCCTTCTGACTCATAATAAACCCAACTTTTCGCAGTTCGGAAAATAAAGGCTGTAAAAACAGCACAAATAAGTAACAATATCCAAGCTAATGCAGAAGCATAGCCCATGTCAAAATGACCGAATGCTTTCTCATATAAATACACCGCATAGAATAAAGTACGATCCATTGGCCCACCCGCTGTGATTAAAAAGCTTTGTGTAAAAGCCATAAATCCTTGAATCGTTTGCATAACTAAGTTAAAGAATATAACAGGTGACAGCATTGGTAGTGTAATTTTCATAAATCGCAAAATAGGGTTGGCCCCATCCACAGCAGCCGCCTCATACAGTTCATTAGGAATCGCCTTCAAACCTGCTAGGAAAATAAGCATTGGCGAACCAAATTGCCAAACAACTAACAAAATTAATGTAGAAAGAGCAAAATCTGGGCTTGTGACCCAACTAATGGACGGGATACCAAAAATGGATAGTATATCATTTACCGCACCCTCTCCACCAAAAAGTTGCTTCCACACGACCGCAATGGCTACACTCCCACCTAGAATTGATGGAATATAATATAATGTACGGTATAATCCTACCCCACGGCGATTTGTATTAAATAACATCGCAACAAAAAGGGCAAATGCTAGTTTAAGGGGCATACTAACAAATACAAATATAAAGGTAATTTTGATCGCTTGCCAAAAACGGGCATCATTCGTAAACATCTTAATATAATTATCCAAGCCAATCCAGGTAGGCTCAGATAATAAATCATAATTGGTAAAGGAAAAATATAAAGACGCAATCATAGGTCCAACAATGAAACCTACAAAACCGATTAACCATGGTGCGATAAAGCCGAAACCGATTAAATCATCCTTTAAGCGGCTTTGCGGTTTATTTGGTTGGTGTAAGTGTTGCGGTTTTTTTATCTCTCCAGCTATTTTTCCAGCCACCTTGTCCTACCTCCCATTTATTATAATCGAGAAGCCATCAAAGGAGATGGCTTCAGACGATCTTACTTATTTTTAGCTAATATATCTGATGCTTTCTTTCTAAAGTTTTCTGCAGCCTTTTCGGGTGTAATTTCTCCATAATAAATTGGGTCTGCTACTTCGTTCTCGAATAATGTTTCGATTTCTGTTGAACCTCGTGGGTCTGGTGGATCAATGTCACGACTGTATTCCCCAGCAAGTTCTACATATTCAAACATCTTCTCCCCTGCTTCAGATGCTTTATCTTTTAAATGTTCTCGAACTTTCGTTGCGATTGGAACACCACGTTCAGCATCTAATATTTCATTGGCTTCTATACTATTTGTAAAATAGCTGATAAATTTCGCAGCCTCTTCCTGCTCTTTGGAATGCGCCGACACAGAGAGGAACTGTCCTGGTTTAATATAATGACCCAATTCTCCACCCTCTAGCATGGGTTGAATCATTAAATCTAGTGGTCTACCAGCAGCCGCTTCAACGGCAATCAATTGATTACTATGGAAATCCGTCACAATGGCCGTTTTTTCATTAATGATCGGTAATTGTTCAACATTGCCACCAGCAGCTTTAAATACATCAGGTGGTGCAGCCGCTCCAGATTCCAACATATCTACAGTTATTTGTAGAAAATCAATGAGTAATTGATCATCCTCATAACCTAATCCGGTACCTTCATCATTATATAACCACTTTCCATGTTCGCGTAAATAATGCTTGAATCCCATAACGCCTGCATGCGGTTGAACACCGTACACACCATCTCCCAAGTTATCCGATAATTGTTGGGCCACATCCTTTAAATCTTCCCATGTATAACCAGGTTCTAATACAGGTACATCGGCTTTTTCAAACATGGCTTTATCCAACAGAATGGCATGAGCATTGGCCCCAATATTGACCGCATACAGTTTGTCATCAAGTTTCCCACCATCAATATAGGTATCTTCCACATCACTTAAGTCAAGTGCACCATTTTCTACAAAAGGATTTAAATCTGCTAGCAATCCTTTTCCTACATATTCTGATAAATATTTATAATCCATTTGTACAATATCCGGTAAATTCCCCCCTGCCGCTTGTGTTGCCATCTTTTCCCAATAACCATCCCATCCTGTAAACTCAGGGGAAATCGTTACATTGGGGTTTTCTTCCATGTACTGATCTATCACTTTCAGCGTGCGATCATGTCGGTCCTGTGAACCCCACCATACCATTCGTAACTCTACTTGATCTCCATCAGACTTACCGCCAGAGTTTCCCTTTTTTGAATTACAACCTGCCAACATACCAATGGTTAAACATAATAGGATTATAGCGATCCAATATTTCCTTTTCCTGTGCATTTTTCTCTCCCCTTTTATTCCTTCATTATTTGCTGAAACTTTCCTTAAGCACGGTGACCCGATGGATGGCTTGACCACCTACAATCATGATAATGAAAAAGGTTAGACTCACCCCCACCGAAAACAAAATTTGTGGAAAATATAAGGATAGATACATCATGCCTCCTGCAGCAACGGCTAATCCAAGGGTTTTCAATGGATTTAACATTCCGATAATAAAAGCATATTGAATATATTTGTGTAGTTTTAGTTGGTATGTGGTATACGTGGGTAAGATATACATTAAGACAATCAAATACCAAACAGATATAATATAGATACCTAAACTGATAATTTGATTGATCATCCCTCCTTTTTGTACAAAAAACCTTAAATCAAAGTAGATAATAAACCCAATAACGAACAAGGTAACCGCTAACATATTGACTCTTAAAAAATTTTGCTTATATTCTTGCCAATATAAGATAAATATAGGGGTAGACTCATTTTTCTGTGTTAACCACTGCTGTTGTATTTTACAAAGCGCTACGGTCGCTGGGAAAATGCCAAGTATACCGAGACCCAATAAGGTGAAAAGGAACCACAAAAGATTTACATAAACGAGCTTCAATACGTAAACACAAAACACATACACGGTTTCCGTTAATTTTGTTTGAAGTATGGTTTGTCACCTCTTCCACCATTAGTTGATATTGTTCTTCATTTCCATTAAAATGACTGTATAAAAAGAGTATAGTAATTTTCCAATCAAAAAAAGGCATTCTATTACTTATAATCACCAATATGTTAAGCGTTTACATATAAAAGTATCTTTTCTTCTCTTGTTCCATAAAATATGATACCTTTTTTCGCGGAAGGAGCTTCGATATGTACAAAATACTTCTTGTTGATGATGAGCAAGAAATTCGTTTCGGTTTAAGAAATTACTTCCCATGGAACAACCTTGGCTTTGCTGTTATACATGATTGTGAAAACGGACAACAAGCCCTTGAGTTTTTGAAAGAAAATCCGATAGATGTCGTATTAACAGATATTCGAATGCCTGTAATGGATGGGATTGAATTAGCTAGGGAAATTAAGGAAAGGAAATTTCCTATTCAAACTATTTTTCTAAGTGGATATAAAGACTTTCATTATGCACAAAATGCCCTTAAATATGGGGTAAGAGATTATATTGTAAAGCCAGGAAAGTACGAAGAAATTGAAGAGGTTTTTACTGTTCTCAAAAAAGATTTAGATCAAGAATGGAGCAACAACCAATCTACAACCAATAGTTACTCAGAAAACATTACTCAGACCATTAAAAAGTATACAGAGGAGCATTACGCAGAGGTGACACTTGATGATTTATCCCAATTATTGAAAATGTCTCCAAATTATATTAGTACATTTTTTAAAGAAAAGACAGGTATGAACTTTTCTACTTATTTAGCGGAGATTAGGATGAAGAAGGCCGCAGAACTTTTGGTGGATTACCATTATAAAACTTATGAGATTAGTTACCTATTAGGCTATAACAATCCAAAGAGTTTTACTAGAATGTTTAAAAAGTACTATGGTGTGTCTCCACGGGAATATCGAAATCAGAGGGCTGTATCATTGTGATTAGCAATAGAAAATTCTTATTGAAGAATACTTTGCTATTTCTTTTTCCTTTACTAATTCCCTTGTTCATTTTAGGATCATTTGCCATAGTCGTCACAGATAAATATATGAAGGAATCCATTACGAGTAATAACTTTAATGCCTTACAACAGCTAGAGCAGCAAACAAATATTGTATTAAATGAAATGCACTTGTTAAACTTGGATTACAACTGGAATCCTGATATTATCCTTTCTCTTCAAGATATTTTAGATTCTGATTACTTAACTCTCACTCAAAACCAGAAACTGCAGTACCGGGAAGGGACACTACGGCGAAAAGAAATTGCCACACCTTATATTCATTCCATTTATGTATTTTACACGAATACGAAAAATCGTGTCTTAACATCCCAAACAGGGGTTACGTCAATGGATACCATGAATGACCAGTCTTGGTTTGACGAGTTTGACCCCACATCCACCGAAGAGAATATTTGGATAAAAAATAGAAAGGTGGCACAATTTCCATTCGAAGACCCAAAACCGGTTATCACCGTATTTAAAAATGTGTTCAAAACGAATGCACCTACTTCTGAAGGTTTGATCGTCCTAAATATACATCAAGATTATTTTGAAGACTTAATCAATGAATGGAATAATTATCATAATCAAAGCATTTTTGTCTTAGATGATCAGAATAACAAATTATATGGCAATAAAAATAGTGAAATGTTAAATCTAGAAGATTGGGATCTCGCAAATGATCAACAAACATTTGAAGTTAAAATGGATCATAAAGCCTATATTGTGAACCAACTTCATTCGAAGAATGATCATCTTAGATACTACTCCATTGTTGAAAAGAATATTATTTACTGGATCCCCAATCAGTTACGATTATTAACCATCGTTTTTGCCTGCTTATCTTTTATTATAGGAATTGCAATCATCTACTATTTATCCCGAAAAAATGCCCGACATATTAGTGATATTATCACGATCTTAAATATGACGAATCAAAAGAAAGAAAACTTAACCAACCATATCTCATTCAAGGACAATGAATATCATTTCATTGTCAAAGGAATTTTAAAAAATTATATATACCAAAACAACCTTGAAAAAGAATTAAGCGAACAAAAGTATCAACTTCAATCAGCAGAGTTATCTGCTTTGCATAATCAGATTAATCCTCATTTCTTGTCGAATACACTTGCTATTATTTATTGGAGGGCAATAGCTTTAACTGGGAAACCAAATAAAGTAACTGAGATGTTGGAAACATTAACCGATATTCTAAATTTCTCGTTAAGAACCAAAAAACATACAGTGACCTTGAAAGAGGAGATTGAAAATGCTAAAAATTATGTAAAGATCATGAGAATACGATCCCAAAGTGATTTTCATATATACTGGGAATATAACCAGACTGATCTTAATCAGCAAGTCTTGAAATTCATATTACAACCCATATTAGAAAACTGCCTTAAGCATGGGACCCACGGCGAGCGCACAAGTAAGATCAGGATAAAAATAGAGCGAAGAAATAATAATGTGAGATTCCGCATTACTGATAATGGACAAGGAATGAGTAAACATGCCTTGCATCAATTACATGCTGAACTTGATAAAGATGAATATGTCACAAATCATATTGGTTTAGCCAATATTAAAAAGCGTTTATCACTAGTGTTTAATAACAATTACATTTTTATTATCAGGAGTAAAAAAGGTTGGGGAACCACAATTTTTATTGAACATCCAGTATAATCACCAAAAGAAAAATACGTTTTCGAGGGTCCTTCGACTTTTTGTACATCCAACTTCGCTTTGGATCTGCGTTTTTGACGAACTTTCGCTTTTTCGTGGATCCAACCCCAGATTGGATCTACGGTTTCGATGGTCCTTCGACTTTTCGTACATCCAACCTTACTTTGGATCTGCGTTTTTGACGAACTTTCACTTTTTCGTGGATCCACCCCTAGTTTGGATTTACGTTTTCGACGGTCCTTCGACTTTTCGTACATCCAACCTTACTTTGGATCTACGTTTTCGACGAACTTTCACTTTTCGTGGATCCAACCCCGGCTTGGATCTACATTTTCGACGGTCCTTCGACTTTTCGTACATCCAACCTTACTTTGGATTTACGTTTTTGACGATCTTTCACTTTTCGTGGATCCAACCCCGGCTTGGATCTACATTTTCGAGGGTCCTTCGGCTTTTCGTACATCCAACCTTACTTTGGATTTACGATTTCGATGAACTTTCGCTTTTTCGTGGATCCAACCCCACCTTGGATCTACGTTTTCGATGATCCTTCGACTTTTCGTACATCCAACCTTACTTTGGATCTGCGTTTTTGACGAACTTCCACTTTTTCGTGGATCCAAACCCAGCTTGGATCTACATTTTCGATGATCCTTCGACTTTTCGTACATCCAACCTTACTTTGGATTTACGATTTCGATGAACTTTCGCTTTTTCGTGGATCCAACCCCACCTTGGATCTACGTTTTCGATGATCCTTCGACTTTTCGTACATCCAACCCTACTTTGGATTTACATTTTTGACGATCTTTCACTTTTTCATAGATCCAACGCCGGCTTAGATCTACATTTTCGATGATCCTTCGACTTTTCGGACATCCAACCTTACTTTGGATTTACGTTTTTGACGATCTTTCACTTTTTCGTGGATCCAACCCCGGCTTGGATCTACATTTTCGATGATCCTTCGACTTTTCGGACATCCAACCTCACTTTGGATCTGCGTTTTTGACGAACTTCCACTTTTTCGTGGATCCAACCCCGGCTTGGATCTACATTCTCGACGGTCCTTCGGCTTTTCGTACATCCAACCTTACTTTGGATTTACGTTTTTGACGAACTTTCGCTTTTTCGTGGATCCAAACCCAGCTTGGATTTACGTTTGATGGTCCTTATGTAAAAATCATGTATCATTTTTCCGCTTTACGTATATACTAATATATACACACAAGCAGGAAGGTGATATAATGGACTTAAATAGCGAGAAAGAGGTGTTAACTATGGTGACCACAGCACAAAAATGGGGAAATTCTATAGGCGTTCGCATTCCTAAAAGAATAGCAAAGAAATATGGTATTGAAAATGGTTCGGAAATTCAGGTCACAGATGACGGAGAACAAATTATTTTGAAGCGTGTTGAAAATGAGGAGTATACTTTAGAGGAACTATTAGCACAGTGTGAGGGAGAGAATCCCCATCCAGAATATTTTGCTGCACCAATGGGAAGGGAAGAAATATAACTTATGCAGATACCAGATAAAGGGGATATTGTTTTTTTAGATTTTGACCCTCAAACAGGGAGGGAACAATCAGGAAGAAGACCAGCGATTGTTTTGTCTCCCGAAGCTTTTAATCGAACAACAGGCTATGCATCAGTATGTCCAATCAGTAGAACCGAAAGAAAATGGGGCTTCCATGTTCATTTGCCAGATGGGTCGGTGGTTGATGGAGTTGTTATTACTGACCAATTAAAAAATTTAGATTTCAAAGCAAGAAACATTCAGATAAAAGGTCAAGCACCAGAAAACGTTGTTGAAGAGTGCATTAAAAAAATACGTACCTTTTTATCATAAAATCAATACATTATTAATATTATATGAAGTTTGACACCAAAAAAGGTGATCTACACTCATTACTCCTCGCGGGGGTGCAAGGTTCAGACAAGATCCTGAATTATGTTAAAACCTGCCCCCTATTACGATTTCGATTCCTTTTCCCTAATGACAAGGCGTTCAATCCCATGCTTCTCAAATTCAGTTTCATATTCCTCCTCCAATTGGAAAAGATGCCTTAAGTATTCTTCCTCTGAGCGGTACTTCCTTCCGATTTTTTGGATATCCCTTTTTGCCAGTCGCAAACTAATCTGATTCCAGAAAATCTCATCATCATTTTCCTGAATATAAGAGTGCATACTTTCTTCATATTCCTTCGTTGGAAAATACTCCCCAAACGATTGATCAAAATCAATAAGATTCTCACAACCAAATGATTTGCTAAAGGAACAGACATATTGAAAAATTTCATCATACTCTTCATTTCGTTCCTCGTGCACTTTTGAGGAATTAGCCGTCCACTCACCAAGATAAACAAGATCAAGTAGCTGTCTATACTGCTTTTTCGTAAAATTTATTTTCACTGCCGCCACTCCATTTAAAGTTTTCCTTATCTTACCATAAAAGATGCATGGGACAAAGGTAAACCCCGTTCCTTTGTTCAGGGGCTTGACAAAGCGCTGAATTGTTCATAAATCTAGCACCTTTATCTAGAAAATGGGTTTCTTTCTATATGAAATAGGTTTTCCACTCCTAAAATGGGGATTTTTTCAGAGAAATGAGTTTCCTCTAGAAAAGTCGGTGGAGTTAGACCACGCATTTGTAAATTGAATTCTTACCTAGTAAGGAATGATATAGACATTTTCCGCCCAGAAACTGTTGAACTAAAGAATCCTTCTGGATCGAATGAAAGTGGTAAATCCTTATCAAATGCTACTGTAATCGTGACCTTTTCTGATTCGCCTGTTTCAGTTGCTTGAGATGTGTCCTCGCCTTCTTTTTGTTCCTGATTACCTGTATTTGCTGAACAAGCTGACAATAACAGCAACATGATTCCAGCATACAACCATAAGCGCATACTTCTTTTATCAAAAAAGTACATAACCTTATCCTTCCCCTTTGTATAGCTAGAAAGTCATTAAGTAAAGCGCAATGCCTTGAAATTGAAAGATTCATGAGGTTTCATGAAAAACATTTTTAGTTATGAGGTGCGGTGCTCTTAAGTATGGGAACTATCCCAAAAATACAACATAAAATATTCTTATTGAAATTTTAAAACACCACTATTAATATGATTTAATAAACACTTAAATAAGCTGATAGATTTAATGGAAAATGAAGTGAATCGCATTTTTATTTTAAATATCATCTTTACGAATACGTATAACGTGTTGGTAAAATCCTTAAATAAATTCGGTATGAATGAAGAATATTGTTATGTCGTTCCTGAAAAAGATTTAAATATCAATGAACTTGCCAAAAAACTTTTTGATAAAGGAAATAAGGTGACGGAACATTTATTAAAAAAGCGTAAAATGGAGCAAATAGAAATTTCCAAGGTCTTACATTTTATTGATGAACACTATTGTGAAGAAAGTCTATCATTACAAAGATTAGCCGATGAATTTAATTTATCATACTCCAATTTCAGTAGATTCTTTAAACAGCAGACTGGAGAAGGATTTGTTGAGTATTTGGAAAAAATTAGACTTAAAAAAGCAAAAAGATTATTGGCGGAAGGTAATGAAGCCATTAAGTCTATTGCCAATCAGATTGGTTATTCAAACCCCAATAGCTTTACACGTCTTTTCAAAAAAGCAGAAGGCATTACCCCAGGTAATTACAGAAAGCTATATGCTACAAAAGGTAAAACGGAGGAATAAAATATAATGGACTATGCTTTCAAGAATTCTACTCGTATCTATGTGGATCTTCATACTCCTTACGAGAATTCCACCGCGCACAATTATGAGGAACCTTACACGCCTGTCGATATAACAGGACCAATCGTAAGCATGACCGCTTCAAAAACAAGAGAACCGCCGACAATCAGAAGGTAAATTTCCGCATAGGCTTCTAAATCTAGTGGCATTTGATAAAAAGACAAAAACAAATTTCGGCCCATGATTAGAAATAGACTAATTCCCTACAAGGAAATTTAAAGATATGGATGAAGCCGCTACCTGACTTGCACCAGAATTATTATTGCCTCCAAGATAATGGGCCACGATCACACCGACACCAAGTCAAATAAGATTAAATAGAATAATAGCAAACTCAACCAACTGCCTTGTTACCCAACGCCAGCAGTAGCTTGATCGGACACATAACTTAAACGTTCGACATTCCCCATTAAAATATGAAAAAGCATTTCAACAAATATCGGCCAAGGTGTTAATTTACAATGTTTTGGGCCACTCAAAAAGAGGCTGTTTAGTAAGTTAAACTTACCAAACTGCCCCTTTTTTGTGCCCCCTAGAATTTATTAATTTATAACGATTCTTCAAACCTAAGATCATAACTTTCATTCTGCTTTGTTTTAAACTCAATATATTCGGCATTTATATTCTTTATAAACACTTCATTTTTAGTTTGATCAAATATACGGATAATTTCCGCCTTTTTTATTTTACAAGGTTGCCCTGCTTTTGAATATATAGTTGCTTTTATTATTTTGGATTGCTTCCATTCAAATGACACTTCAAATCCTCCTCGTGCACGTAGACCTTCAACCTTTCCGTTTGCCCATTCCTTTGGTAGCGCTGGTAGAAAGTGGATTCCCTCATGGCTTTGCAATAGCATTTCCACAATCCCTGCGGCTCCTCCAAAATTCCCGTCTATTTGAAACGGAGGATGATCATCTAATAAATTCGGTAAGGTGGACTTTTGTAATAACTTTACAATATTTTCATAAGCCAGGTCTCCTTCTCCTAAACGTGCCCATAGATTGATGATCCAAGCCCTGCTCCACCCAGTATGTCCCCCTCCAGAGGCTAAACGTCTTTCAAGCGTTCTTTTTGCGGCAACCATTAATTCTGGAGATTTTTGATTTGTAATTTGACTTCCTGGATGTATGGCAAATAAATGCGAGATGTGACGATGTCCTGGCTCGGCCTCTTCATAATCCTCTAGCCATTCCTGAATTTGGCCATACTTTCCAATTTGCGGCTTAGGGATATGGCGTTTATATTGATGTAGCGTGTTTTGAAATTCCTTATCCATTTCTAATAATTGGCTTGCCTTTATACAACAGTTAAATAATTCATATAGAATTTGATTATCCATGGACGGTCCCATACATAATATTCCTCTATTTCCATTAGGAAGTATATACGTATTTTCTGGGGAAACGGATGGATTTGTTACAAATTCTCCTTCTTCTGTTTCGGATAAAAAGTCAATAAAGAATATAGCAGCTTCTTTTAATGTGTCATAACTTTTTCTTAAAAACTCTCTATCCTGTGTATATTGATAGTGTTCCCACAAATGTAAACATAGCCATGCTGCTCCCATTGGCCAATATGTGGCAGGTAAGTATAAATCTTGTGGAGCCGTATCTCCCCAAATATCTGTATTATGATGAGCTACAAAGCCTCTACATCCATACATTTCTTTGGCTGTTTTTCTTCCATTCACTTTCATCCTTTCAATTAACTCAAATAATGGCAGATGACATTCTGAAAGATTACTTACCTCAGCAGGCCAATAATTCATTTGAATATTGATATTAATTGTGTATTTACTGTCCCATGGTGGTCTCATTTGATCGTTCCAAATTCCTTGGAGATTTGCCGGTAGAGAGCCAGGACGACTGCTAGAGATTAATAAATATCTTCCAAATTGAAAATACAATTCAATTAATCCCTGATCTTCATAGCCCTTTTGTAGCCGTGCTAATCTTTCATTTGTTGGTAATAATTTGACTTTCTCATTTATATTTGACCCTAGTTGGAGGCGAACACGGGAAAACAACTGTGAATAGTCCATTATATGATTTGTTTTCAATTCATCATATGACTTCTTCCTAGCCTTTTTAATTGTTTCTTTACAAACTCCTTCGGGATTCTTTTGTCGAAACGATGTCTCAGCCGTTAAAAATAAGGTAACTGCATTAGCATTTTTTACCGTTAAGTACTGACCAACTGTTTTTATTTCCCCACCCTCTGAAATAGCCTTTAATATGGCACAAAAATTAGATCCCTCAATTCCTCCGCCATTCCCGCTCATGATAAGGCTATCTCCGCCAATTGATACAATTCTTTCAACCCCCCTTCCATTATCCCTAGTCAATCTTGCATTAAATGAAATAGAAGCTGGTCGATCGGCTTGTATACGAACCACGACCACATGATCCGGAAAACTAGAAAAGATCTCCCTAGAATAATTCGTACCATTTGCCTTATATTTAATCTTGATATATCCCTTTTCCAAATCTAATTGTCGGCTATATCCAGTTATATCAAAATGTGGAAACTGGAAAAGAATATTTCCTAACGGGACATAATGTCTTTGTGTATCAGGAATACCTGAAAGAGCCTTTGTAGCCAAGTCTTGGGCATCTTCCAATTTCCCCGCTTTTATGTATTGTTGAATAATTGGT
Source organism: Bacillus subtilis (assembly GCF_008764245.1). Classification (GTDB taxonomy): domain Bacteria; phylum Bacillota; class Bacilli; order Bacillales; family Bacillaceae_C; genus Lederbergia; species Lederbergia ruris. The sequence goes on along the minus strand of NZ_VTQV01000010.1, from coordinate 53,662 downwards.
AAATTAGTACGCGCATCTGGATTATTGCGATCCCGATATCCCCCATACCAGAGTGAATCCTCATTTAATTGAATGTTTTCAGCGATAGGATCTCCAAAGACCATAGCACCTAATCGACCATTGCCAATTGGTAATGCTTCATTCCAATTTTTCGCTGGTTGCTTGAACCAAATGGAGGTCTTGCTCATTTTATAACACTCCTTACCTAGTATTGAAATTAGTCACTTAGTGGAAAGGGCCCCTAAATTGGGCCCCTTTTTTACTATTATAAATCTGATTGATCATAAGCTTCTTGCATAATTTCCAAATAACGATTCAGGTTTAATTGTTCATATCCTTTAATATAAGAATCCCATTCTTTATCTATGTCCTTTGTTCCAGTGATAAATTGCAAAGCATTTTGATTGATATAATCATTAATGTTTGTTTGCAGCATCGCTACTTCATCAGCTATTTCTGGTTCAATCCAAATAGCCCAATAGGGGAATACACTGGATGGTTCATTTCCTTCATAAAGTTTGGTTGCTTCCTGTAATCTTCGCTCATATCCCTCACTGGTATAAATATCGGTTGCTTGAGCCCACGAATCACGATATTCCCTAGGTTGGAAATATTGAGCCATTGCCCCCCAACTATCATTTCGCTCCTCTTCATTTTCCCCTAACGGTATGGTTTTTAAATAAGCATCTACTTCCTCCTCAATAGCGACTTCGTCTTCATTAGGCTTTCTCCAGCTTTTACCTTCTTCCCCAAAATGGGCGCGAGTTTGCCCTTCCCATGTGTACATATAATCTAACATTTTAATTGCCGCTACTTGTGCCTCTTCCGATGCTTTATTCGTTAAAACAAAGGTGGCCCCGGGTTGACTTGGGTAAATATAGGAGGCGTATGAACTATGCGGTCCTTTTAATGGTGGTACAGGATCATACTCCTTTTGATAGTCTTCTTCAGAAACAAAAACACCAATATGAGAACTTGTTCCAGCACCTAAAATTTGAGCTTCAGCGTTATTTCCGAGTTTTTGATAAGCCTCTGCATTTTGAGTAAAGGCCCCCGGATCGATTAATCCCTCGTCATATAAAGATTTTATATATATTAAGCCTTCTCTCCATTCGTCTTTATTTGCTGCAAAATCAACTTTGTCCCCTTCAAGAAGCAGCCTAGTCTTAGCATCATCATATATAAATCCATTCATTAAAAAGGTAAGTGGCCGATCATGTGAACGTTCATCTGCCCCACTTAACGGGACCTCATCAGCTTTTCCGTTTCCATTTGGATCATTCGTTTTAAAAGCATGTAAAACGTCCCTTAAGTCTTCCGTTGTTTTAGGCATATCAAGCCCCAACTTATCTAACCAAGCTGTATTCATCCATAATTTATTCTCATACGTACAATGATAGCATTCATTTAATTGCGGTAACCCATAAATATTCCCATCCGGCGCTGTTGCCATTGCTCCATAATATGGATGTTCATCTAGTAATTTTTGAATATTTGGCGCATGTTCTTGAATTAAATCATTCAAAGGCAATACCACACCCTGTTTTGCATAACGAAGTAGATCCGCTTGAGTAAACTGATCTACCCAAGGAATTAATAAAAATAAATCGGGGTAATCTCCACTTGCAAGAGAGATATTTCTAGCCTCTGCCGCTACCGTAGAATCTTGTGTCGTAAGTTGCCATTCAAATTGAATGTTATATTCATCTTCAACGAACTTTGTAAAGGAATTTGTCTTTAAGTCAGTAGAAGCCCCCTGTTGAGCAAAAACGCTAATTTTAATAGGACCTCCATTTTCCCCGGTATTAGCCTTCTCCTTATTATTATCATTACAAGCCCCTAAAAGAAGAAGGACGATAGAAAGAAGGATCAATTTCTTAAAACTATGTTTTATCATGACTTACACCCCTCGTATTTTTTTAGTGATCAAATCTAAAAAATATCGTCCTTATCCCTCCCTTCCTCATAAATTAAATTGATTATCCTTTTATCGACCCAATTAACATTCCTTTGACAAAGTGCTTTTGGACGAAAGGATAAATAATCAATACAGGTAGACTTGCCACGACAATTAACGAAAACTTCATTAAATCAGCTAGTTGCTGACGAGCTAACATTTCAGATGCCTCCATAGAGGTACCACTCGTTGTATTCAAAATAATAATATTTCTTAATACTAATTGAAGGGGATGAAGTGTTTCAGATTTTAAATATATTAACGCATCAAAGTACGCATTCCATTGCCCCACCGCATACATTAATATAAGGACCGCAATAATGGGCTTAGATAATGGAAGGACAACGGAGAACAAAAAACGAAAATCGCTGCATCCGTCCATCTCACTAGCTTCTACTAATTCCTCCGAAATGGTTGTTTGAAAGAAAGTGCGTGCTATAATGACTTGCCATACTGCCACAGCATTCGGAATAATCATCGCCCAACGGCTATCAATCATCCCTAACTCCTTAACAACTAAGTATGTTGGGATTAATCCTCCATAGAAAAGCATTGTAAAAACGATAAAGACCATTAAAATATTCCGTCCAACAAAATTTTTCCTTGATAAAGGATAGGCAATAAACACCGTTAAAGATACACTTATGAGGGTTCCCAAAATGGTATAGATTAAAGAATTAGTATAACCAGTGATAATTTGTGGATGTTTAAAAACAACCTTATATCCCTCAAGCGAAAAATCTACAGGAAATAACCAAACTCGACCAGACGTAACTGCTGATGGGCTGCTAAATGAAGAACTAACAATATAAATCAATGGATATAGAACAGCGATTGCTAGAATACTTAAAATAATATAGATAATCGTGAGAAAGATTCGATCTGTTAGGGATTCCTTTATTTTTGTAGCTGAAACAGCCAATTAAATCTCCCCTTTCCTTTAAAATGACTTACCAAAGACTATTATTAGAAACTCTTCTTGAAATTGTATTAACAGCCACAAGTAAAATCAGGTTAATAACAGAATTGAAAAGCCCAACCGCGGTTGCAAAACTGAAGTTTGCATTTAACAATCCAATTTTATAAACATAGGTAGCAATAATTTCGGATGTCTGCAAATTAAGTGAGTTTTGTAGCAAATACACCTTTTCAAACCCAACTGCCATTATATTCCCTACTCCAAGTATTAAAATAATAATGGCAATCGGCATAATACTGGGAATATCAATGTGAAAAATTCTTTGTAACCGAGAGGCGCCATCAACCTTTGCCGCTTCATATAATTCAGGACTTACTCCTGCCAATGCGGCTAAATAAATAATTGCGGAATAGCCAGCGGTTTGCCATATATCAGACCAAACATATATATGGCGAAATGCCGAAGGAGAACCTAAAATATTTTGAGCATTGAATCCCAGAAGTTCTAAAAATTGAGTAGCTATTCCTAATCTAGGTGAAAAAAACATCATAATCATGGAAACGATAATAACTGTAGAAATAAAATAAGGAGCATAGGTGATTAATTGAACAAACTTCTTAAAGAACCCAGTCCGAACTTCATTTAGACATAAAGCTAAAATAATGGGAATCGGAAAACTTACTAATAGGGCATAAACACTCAAAATAAATGTGTTTTTAACAAGCGTCCAAAACTGCGGATTGTTAAAAAACATCTCAAAATGATGCCAGCCAATCCAAGCACTTCCCCAGATCCCTTGTACGACATTGTAGTCCTTAAAGGCAATTACCGCATTTGTCATCGGTATATACTTAAAAATAATAAAGTATATAATCGTCGGGATAGCCAAAACATACAATTGCCAATGTCTTTTCATTTTCTTAAAATTACTGTGCATTTTCCCTTCATGCTTTATGCTTGTACCCGCACCTTTCATTCTTGTTAACGTAACATTATTCATTTTCCACATCCTCCCCTGATTATAAAGCGCTTCCATTTGCCTAAATAGTAACAAATCAACTTTACAATTGGATAGGTACAATTTACATTAAGGAAACAATTTTCAATGAATTTACCGAAAAACCCCTTATTCCAGATGTTGATGCGACCTTAAAAAAGGTTTAGGATCACATCCCAAACCTTTTTTAACTACTATTCAACTGACACATCAGCGGGTTTAGCATCAACATTATACTTTCGATACTCTGCTGGTGTTAAATGGAAAAGTCGTTTAAAAGCCCTTCTAAATGAGTGGGCGCTGTTATAGCCACAACGATCCGCAATTTCAGTCATTGTTGCAGAAGTAGTTATTAATAATGTTCCTGCAGATTCTAATCTGCACCTTTCTAAATATTCCGATACATACATATGAGTATATTTTTTAAATAATGGGGTTACGTAATTCTCATGTTTTTTTACATAGTCACAGATCATGGTCACACTTAAATTTTGGTCAAAATAGTTTTCTTGAATAAATTTCATAATATCTTTAACAAGTTGATGATCGATCTCCTTTCTTTTCTCTTGAATGATTTGACAGTGTTTTTTCGAAATGTCCATTAGGCCATTCTTTATTTTATTTAAATCATCCTTCATTTCAAGTTTAAATAGTAAAGATATATCCTTTTTTAAATATGGAAATGATAAATGATTCGTTTGAAGCTCTTTAAAAAACGTTGCCCTTATTTCTTGAATAAAGCACCGGAACATTTCAGGCGACAGATCTCTATTTTGTATATTTAAGTCAAATATCTTTTCAAGGTGATCGCACACCTCAATGTGCTGACCTGATTTTAAAGCATTCATTATTTTTATTTCTATATCTAACGGATAATAATAGGTATTCCTTTCTGATTGAATTTCATTATAATAAATGACATTCGAATAATCTCCTATTAACTGAGCAAAGCTTAAAGCATCTTTTGCCTCCTGAAATGATCTACTCATATCGTTATATTTATCAAATCTGGAACCTACAGCAAAATTAACAGTTAGATTGAATTGTGTTTTCAGATGATTATATAACTCCAATAATAAATTTTTATTTGCGTTTTTCGAGTATCGTTCATTAAATAAATGAATGAGAACTAACTTGTTATGACTTAAACCGGTGACAATTAACGGATAATTCTTTTGCAACACTATATTTTTTGTTAGAGCATGCAAGGTTTGGCCAGTAAGCATTTCATTCTCCTTTTCGAGCAACTCATAACCGACAAAATCCAAAATTGCGACAATTCCAGTGCTTTTATTTCCCGGAAAATAAATATCCGCCATTTTTAACGTTTTTTCGATATCCTTTTCGGAACCAAATTCCCCATTTAGTATACGGTACATAACCGTGCTTTGTAATAATGGCTTTTGCAAATCAATATCTGCTTTTAAAGAATTATTCATTTTGATCAGTTGATTAATATTTTTTTCTAATAGTGCGAATCCCTTTTTATAATTTAATGAGGGATGTGATTGGTCTAATCTTACATGCTTTAGTAGACGTTTAATAGGTGTGGCGTTTTGATATGATAAAAATAAACTAATCAGTAAACCAATTACAATGGTGAAAATTGCCAAATAAAATGTAAACTTTCTAATCTGATTAGCTTCCGTTAAAATCTTTTTTTTAGGAATTCCGGCTATAAAAGTCCAATCACCATAACCGGAATAGGAGGTAGATATAACTAGATTGTCATCAGTATAAAAAGTCGACCCATTCCTTGAGCTTTTCAAAAGAGTATTGATATTTTCAATTTCTTCGTGTTCTATCCCGGACCTCGCAATTAATTGACCATCCGAATCTACTATATAGGCCCACCCATTATCCTCTTCAGTTATTCTATTAAATAATTCCAAAACTTCCCCTTGATCCACGATTACTACGGCTGTCCCCTTAATGTTCTGTATAGCATTATAAGGAATAGGATAAGTCAATGTGATGGCCTCAAAATTTTTAGTCGGTGTTTCAATCATTTGTAAAGGTAAGATATCTCTTTTTCCATCTTGTAACAGAGCGATCCATTCTGTATAGCTCATCGTTGAATATTGATTCATTTCGTAGAAATGATTGGTTCGGAAATAGGTTGAACCCGGCTTAATGATAACATTCTGTTCATTTAGATAAATATAAACATCATCAAGAAGTTTATTGGATTGAGAGAGTGTTGATAAATCAAGTGACAAATTCCGCATATCATATATTTGTGCATTTTTCTCCCTATTACCATCCGTTAATAGTCGGTTTAAAGCTTCATTTCTCCCCAGTAATCGCGTGAAACGATCAATTTCTATCATTTTTCCTTCTAATAAATCTATACTTTGATTTAATACTAGATTACTTGTTTGAATGGATTTATTCTCTGCAATATTGAATGCCACTTGATAGATGAAGATTCCAGCAATAAGAGGTAAGGTAAATACAATTAAATAAGACACTAAAAAACGTCTTAATACTTTTGATCTATTCATCCAGATCCTCCCCTTTTTAAACATGAGATAATCATATTCTTGCCACTCACAAACTAGTTAATGAACATAAAATACAGGCAGAAAAATAAAATAATTTAAATTGAAAATAATCCCTCTTTATCATTACAGGTGCAAAACAATCAATTAGAGGCCGTGTAAGAAGAGACTATATACATTTATTCATATCTTATTTGTAAAGTTAAAACAACCACCTTCAGTAGGTGATTGTTTAACTACGTACTTGTGTCATACAAAACAATATAGCAAGACATCATTGATCATAAGGTAATAGGAATTATGCTAACAAATTGGCCTAAACTAGACTAACATCAAAATTTGGTAAGGGGCTAATTATTTACTCTCTCTTATTTCTAGTTCACTGTCATTTACAACCATCATTTGCTCTTTCACGGGGTATTATTTTGGTAATGACGATTTTATCATTTTTATAGTAACCTTCAATTTCTGTTGAGTAGCATAGATTCAGATGAATTTTTACTTTGTCTATCCCAAATCACATGATGTTCATCAATAGTGAACTGATCCAAATTAATTCCTATTGTTAATTATTACTACTTTAATAAGAAACCATGATGTTTAGGTAACAGAGTGAATTAAATGATTGTTTTTCCTGAATATAACACGACCTCATTTTACTCATTTATGGGATAATATTATCGATTTCCCTATTATTCTCTATTAATCAACCAAAATTTTAAATACAACTGGATTAACACTGTGCACATGTTTCGTTGTGATCTCTAAAGCATTTTGTGTACGCCTCCAAATAGGTTGTTCATGAGAGCCTAAGACTGTAACATTCTTAATAATTCCATGGAAATGAGGAAGCTTAGAGGCGTTTCTTTCGGCCAATGATGTAATTCGGATTTCACCATTTTCTGGAAAGCGCAGTATGGTCGCATAAATATATGATCCCTTTACAGTGAACCGGATATCTTCACTTGTAAACCCCTTCTCCCTATTATCAGTGAACTGTCCTTCCTCAATTTGGGCAGGCCCCTCTCCGGCTATTCTCCAAACTTTCGTTTCATATATTGATTCTCCATTTATCTCTAGCCAATCTCCTATTTCCAATAAAATTTCTTTGTCTTCTTTTGGAATAGTTCCATCTGATTTAGGACCAATATTTAATAATAAGCAGCCATTTTTACTTACGATATCCACAAGATCGCAAATGATTTGATTGGCTGTTTTATAAACATTATTCTCCGTGTAACACCATGAATTTTTGGCAACCGACGTGTCCGTTTGCCAAAAATATGGCTTCATTTCCGCAAACTGTCCCCTTTCAATATCGACAACTGCACTACCAAACATAAATGCATCATGCTTATAATTGATCGCAACATCTTTTCCCCACTCAGTGGCACGATTATAATAATAAGCCGCAAATTTCTTCAGATAGGGTTTCATGGCACTATGATGAATCCACCAATCAAAATACACAATTTTAGGTTGATATTGATCCACAATTTCACATGTTCGTAACAACCAATCTTCCAAAAACTCCTGGGAAGGAGCAGGACTTGATAAATTTTGATGATCGTATTCAGGCATGGCTGGCCAATAAAAATCCCCACAAATAAGCGGTTCTTTAATGTCACTATCAAATTCTTTACCATGCCCCATAAAAAACCAATGTTCTGCTCTGTGAGATGAAATACCAAGCTCAATCCCGCGTTTTTTTAAAGTTTCTCCTAGTTCCCCCACGATGTCACGCTTTGGTCCCATTTTAAAAGCATTGAAATTTGATAGTTCACTTTTATACATTTGAAAACCATCATGATGTTCACCGACAGGTACGACATAACGAGCGCCTGCCTTCTCAAAAAGCTCGGCCCATTCATTTGGATCAAACCTTTCTGCAGTAAATAAAGGAATAAAATCTTTATAACCGAAATCAGAGTGTTTCCCGTATGTTCTTAAATGATGCTCATATTCCTTAGATCCTTGAATGTACATATTTCTTGGATACCATTCATTCCCAAAGGCAGGTACTGAATAGACACCCCAATGAATAAAAATTCCAAATTTTGCCCCCTGATACCAATCAGATAATTGATATTTACCAAGTGAGTCCCAAGTATCAGCATATGGACCTGCTTTCACAACTCTATTAATCTCAGCCAAATAATTCCTTCTATCCATTACAAATCCTCCTAAATTCCTTTTTATCCTTAAATTACAAACCTGGTAAAATCGTATAGCTTTTACCTACATCCACTTTAAAACATAAGTTTCCGTTACTTTCTTTATTAAATGCTTCATTTTCGACTTTTATTTTTCCAAAACCGACTTTTATTCTGCACTTACCATTTTGATCCGCTTTGACAATTGCCTTCGTCAACTTTCCTTCTTTCCACTCAATATCAACTGTATAACCACCACGAGCACGAAGACCGGTTACCTTCCCTTCCTTCCATTCTTCCGGAAGAGCCGGTAAAAGGTGAATAAATCCTTCATGAGACTGTAGCAGCATTTCCGCTACCCCTGATGTAAAACCAAAATTGCCATCGATTTGGAATGGGGGATGTGCACCAAATAAATTCGGGTAAATTCCACCTTTATGATAGTTATAGCCATCTTCCTGAACAAGCTGAAGCTTATTTTCAATAAATTTATGAGCTCTATTTCCATCTTTTAATCTTGCCCATAAATTTATTTTCCAAGCAAGACTCCAACCCGTTCCCCCGTCACCGCGGCGATTTAACGAGAGCTTAGCTGCTTCCCAGAATTTACTTTGTTGATTTTCAGTGAGTTGCCTCCCTGGGTAGACACCGAATAAATGGGAAACATGACGGTGGTGAACATCTTCATCTCCCCAATCTTGAATCCACTCTTGCAGTTGACCATGTTTGCCAATTTGAAAAGGTTGTAGCTGATTGCGAACCGTTTCTAAATCATCTTTAATTCTGTCATTTATCTCTAATTCTTCTATTGCTTCTATACAGTTTGTAAAAAGATCCCAAATGATGGCCAAATCCATCGTAGTGGCCTTGCTTATCGCTGCTAATTTGCCACTAGGTAATCTGAACTTATGCTCTGGTGATGTTGAAGGGGAAGATACGTAATATCCATTCATATCAACCTCAAGCCACTCAAGACAAAATAATGCTGCTTCTCGCATGATTGGAAACGCCTTTTCCGCCAAGAACGTTTTATCTCTATTAAATGCATAATGTTCCCACAAATGTTGTGCTAACCAAGCACCACCCATCTGCCACATCGCCCAAACTGGATCTCCGTCACCATAATTTCCAACTGGTGCAGATTGTCTCCAAATATCACTATTATGGTGTGCAACCCAACCACGCATTCCATAATTAATTTCCGCTGTTTTTGAACCATTTTCTGCTAGACCTTCAATAAAATCAAGTAGGGGAAGGTGACATTCTGCTAAATGACAAACCTCTGCTGGCCAATAATTCATTTCCACATTAATATTTAATGTGAAATTACTGCTCCAAGGTGGACGTACTTGATCATTCCATATTCCCTGTAAATTAGCCGGCTGTGTCCCATTACGGGAACTAGCAATTAATAAATATCGTCCATATTGAAATAAAAGAGCTACAAGTTTTTTGTCTTTTGCACCAAATCGTTTCATTCGCTTATCTGTTGCAAGTGAAGAATGGTCCTCTTCATCTGCCAGCATTAACGTTGTACGGTCAAATAGCTTCTTATAATCTCCTAAATGGCGTTGAAGCAATATCTCATATGACTTTTCCTTTACCTTTTTCATATCCTTCTTTGAAAAATAAGATGGATCACGGCCATCTTTTACTGGAGAGAGGTCGTAGCCATTAAAGCTTGTAGCCGCGGTAAAATAAAGTGTCGCGATTGTTGCATCTTCTACAATAATCTGCCCCTGCACCCATTTGGCATGACCACCTTCAATTTTTACAGAAAGGCGTCCTTCGAAAGCCATTCCTTCTTCTTCCTCATAAATGACAGGTCTATCTGCCGACACATAATTTGGTTCAACGTGAACAGGTGCTCGACCCATTAAAATCAGATCCGTACCATCGTTGGTAACTTTTGTTTTTAAATTACTTGCAAAAGAAGCCGTGAAGCTCAATAAACCCACTTTACTACATTCCAATCTCATTATTATTGCCTGATCTGGATAAGAACTGAAGTATTCTCGCTTGTATTCAGCATTTCCTATATGATAGGAAACTCGAGAAATCGCTGATTCCAAGTCTAATTCCCTTGAATATCTTCTTACCAAATCTCCATGGTGGAATAGAATATTAATGTCACCAAATGGCATAAAAGATTGTGTATATGGTCCCATCATTTTTTTTGAAAATTGATCTGCTTCCTCAAAGTTTTCATTGTCAATGAGTCTTCTAATTTCCGGTAATAATGCTTTCGCATCTTTATTATTCCAATCCTTTGGCCCCCCTGACCATAGTGTATCTTCATTTAGTTGTAGTTTTTCTCTTTCCACTCCTCCAAAAACCATTGCACCCATTCGGCCATTTCCAATCGGTAATGCCTCTGTCCATGTGGCTGCCGGCTTTTCGTACATTAATTTCACACGATCTCCTCCTTCAATAATTTCCCACAATTAATAATAGTTAATTAATTCATAATATACTCCGATCTTTCCCCTATTTCTTGTATCATTGGATTAAACCTCAACTATTGCTTTTAATACATTTGTCTCAGGAAGTAGCCAATCTTTAAAAACGTTAGGCATTTCCTGTAAATTACTACGGTGTGTTAAGAATGAATCTACTTTAACCTTTCCGCTTTGAATTGCTTGTTTAACATGCAAGAAATCTTCTCTAGTAGCATTTCGGCTACTCATTAATGTCAATTCCTTTTGATGAAAATCGGGATCTGAGAAGGTAATGTTATCTTGGACAAGACCGACAAAAACAAGCCTTCCACCTTGTTCAGGATATGTGAACGATGCGTTCATTGAATGAACATTTCCAGTTGCATCAAATACAGTTTCAGGTAGCCCACCATCAAATAATTCTCTTAGCTCATTTATAGCATTTCTACCTGCAAGGATTGTATGGGGGATACCTATTTTCTCCTTGCAAAAAAGAAGGCGTTCTTTGTTCAAATCCATCGCAACGACCAATGCACCTTGTAATTGCGCAAATGTCATCACACCAAAGCCAATGGGGCCTGCACCGATGACAAGTACCTTTTCCCCCTTGCGTATTGCAGCTCTACGAACAGCATGAGCACCAATGCTTAAAGGTTCAACAACCGCAGCCTGTTCAAGTGTCAAATCATTCATCTTTATAAGATGATTAGTTGGTACCGAGATGTATTCTGTCATCCCACCATCTTGATGGACACCTAGAACTTTTAAAGAAGAACAACAATTTGTCTTTCCTGATCGGCATGCTGGACAATATCCACATTCTAAATAAGGAATGACAGAAACTTGGTCACCTACTTTTATCTTTGTGTTGTTCACACTAATTTCCTCTACGGTTCCTGACAATTCATGGCCAAGAACGCGGGGATATGTGAAAAACGGTTGATTACCGCAAAATGCGTGTAAGTCCGTCCCACAGATACCGATTCTTTGGATTCGAACAAGGGCCTCACCGTGTTGACATTTTGGTTTTTCACGCTCTGTTATTTCCCATTTATATGGTTCTTTACATACAATTGTTTTCATAGTTTCACCTTTCTTCCGTTTGTGTTTCCTTACATGTCCTTTTTACCAAGTTTCATTATGGATGGGAGCTAATATCTTCTTTACTTCATGTAATAAAACCTCATCTAATGGCTCATTCATCCAACGAATATTATTTGCGATATTTTCGGGATTGGCTGTGCTAATTAGTGTCGTAGGAATAAACGAATGAGCAGTTGAAAATTGAACTGCAAGTTTTTCAATAGGGGTCCCTTGTGACTCACAATACTCTGCAGCCTCTCGACAAGTTTCTTTAATTTTTTGGCTTGCTGGATGCCAATCGGGCGCTCCTCTCATACTTAGCAACCCCATACTCAAGGGAGATGCATTCATAACTCCTGTCCCTTTTTTGCTTAATATTGGCAGAATGGTTTCGAGGGACGTATCGTTAAGTGTATAATGGCAATAGGATAAAATAACATCTAGATTAATCTGATTCAATGTATCCACCAAAATAGTTAGTGGTAATCCTGATACACCAAAATACCGAATTTTCCCTTGTTTTTTTAAATCTTGTAGAGCGGAAATGCCTTCTTCAAGTACTTGAACCCTGTCCCCAAATTCAATATCGTGAAGTAGAAGGATGTCTAGATAATCAGTGTGTAAACGCCTCATGCTCTCTTCCGCACTTTTTATGATACGATTATAGGAAAAGTCAAATTCATTTTCTCCATATCGCCCAGCTTTCGTACATAAATAAAATTTATCCCTGCTTACAGTAGTTAATGCCTTTCCCAACACTGTTTCTGCTTTTGTTAAACCGTAATAAGGTGAAACATCTATTAGATTAACTCCCATATCGATCGCTGTATGGACAGTTTTAATCCCTTCTTGCTCACTTATATTACGAAAAACAGATCCGAGAGATGAGGCTCCAAAGCTTAGGGCTGAAACAGATAACCCTGTTGTTCCTAATATCCGATAGTCCATAACTGTCTTCCTTTCATTTCAAAATACATTAATGAATGCGCTTGCAAAATATATTATCATATATATAATGTTATAAAAATAGCTATTTTTGATTGATTAGTAACTTTTTATGATATATTTACTATTCTAGGGGGGATTTTTATAAAGCCGTTAGAAAAAGTAATTGATAGTAACACTATTTTACCAATGCATTTAGTTTTTAAAGATCAGAAACAGCCAGATCATGAGCTTCCTGACCATGTTCACGATTGGCATGAAATCGTCTATGTTTACAGCGGCAAAGGTACTTTTTTCATTGATCAGCATTTTTATGAGGTACAAGAAAATGATGTTTTTATTTTACCAGCGAATACGATTCATCGAGCCGTTCCAGATAGCGAATTGCCGATCACTTCTACTGCATTGTTCTTTCATCCATCTACTCTGATCCATACATCATTTATGAGAAGTTTTACTTTCAGTAGAATTTTTGAAGAAAGTAACAGAGAAAAGATATATCGCTATTCAATTCCGAAAGGTAGGAAGGAGCGACTGACCAAGTATCTTGAAGAGATGGACATGGAATATGATAAAAGTTATGTTGATAGTTCCGAAACACTCCTTCTTCTTCTTCATATGCTGTTACTTGATTTGAACAGGTATTGCCTAAAGCAACAACAGGAAAACACTTTTGAATTTGAACCCGAATGGCTCAAGAAAAGCCTCCTGTACATTGATCAAAATTTAGGAGACAGTCTTAACTTGTTAACCATTTCCAATATAGCAGCTGTTTCTCCAGCACATTTCAGCCGTATCTTTAAAGAGCTTATTGGCCTCAATGTAACAGAATACGTAACAACAAAACGACTAATTTTAGCTAAAGAAAAACTCCTATCAACAAATGATCCAATTTACACAATAGCTAACCAATGTGGTTATAATAGTATGCCCCATTTTTTTAGGGTTTTCAAAAATAGATTTGGAATTACACCGAAAGAATTTAGAAAACAAAAAATCCCACTTTAATTATAGGGGAATTTAAAGAAAAAAGGATCAGGGGGCACTTCATGAGCCCTAAGATCCTTATTTATCTCTTGTAACGTGCTTGCTAAGTCATAGATGGATACCATCTCGAAAAGAGTAAATTTCAATTAAAATGCCGATTTTGCTGTGCCGTATGAATATAACATAGGCATTTAAGGATAGGTCATCCATTAGATTATTCGATTTTTGGGCGGTTGACGGTGCAAGCTGTCGCAGCTCCCAAATCTCTTACTAAGATCCCACTTTAAATCCCCTTCAAACAAAGCGAAATAGCCCCTTTAACACCTTGTTCATCACCTAGCTCTGGGGCTACTACTGACGATTCCACATCCTCAACATCTATATAGCCATTTAACAACCTCAAGAATTCTTTAAGAATCGTTACGTACAAATTTCGACGCTTCATACCCCTCCACCGAGCTTTAAGGAAAGCCAAAAGTCTCACAGCTGCGGAACTAGCGGACATGCTTGATCGAATTTTGAACGAGCTAGATTCTGACCTAGCTATCTTTTTTTCTTCTGAACTAGATACGGCCCCACCCGATTTAATTCAACTGTTCCATACTATTAAAACGCTAAACCCTGCTGCTAGGATGAAGCTAAATGAATTTTTAAACTTGATCATACAAGATCGATAACTTGAAAATGCAAAAAACTCTCGAAATTTTAAGCAGATGCCCCTGCCTATAACTTCGAGAGTTTCTTCCTTACATTACATATCAATTAAATGAAGCGTTTTTAATTTTCCTTACAAGTGTTTCACTAATATCTTAAAGAGAAAGAGCTACATACTATAAGAAAAATGAAAGACACATTTCTTGAGGAAATTAGTAGACAGTCAGAGGAAAATGTGGAAAGACTACAAAGATATTGGGAGTTTATGAAAAAGGAAATGTAATTACTTAACTCAACTTTGTTCAGTGTTTTTGGTTGGCAGAACTTAATGTACATCTTTAACCCCCAAACCATTTATGTATCATAAAGGTGTTGGGGGTGTTTATCATTATCTTTTTCATAAAAGCGGTCATCAGTCAGTTGCGTGATAACCGTATGGAGTTTTTGTTAAAAGGGCGGGAACAGTAGCACTAGTACGTGTAACCCT
This sequence comes from Bacillus subtilis, assembly GCF_008764245.1. GTDB lineage: Bacteria > Bacillota > Bacilli > Bacillales > Bacillaceae_C > Lederbergia > Lederbergia ruris. Next base: position 38,541 of record NZ_VTQV01000010.1, on the reverse strand, counting down.
GCCCTTCAACATAACCATCACTTTCATAAACAGCATAATAAATGATAGTTCAGCATTATATGTCTGCTTTTTGCATAGGTAATGCTTCTTGTTCTTTAAAACTACCCTTTCAAACTGGATACATGAATGGGGTTCCCGTCATGATAATGGGTCTCTCGCATATAAGAATGGGGTCCCCCATCATATAAATGGGTTTCTTACATGGAAGAATGGGTTTGCCATCATTTAAATGGGCCTCTCGCACCCAAGTATGGGTTTTTACATAGAAGAATGGGGTTCCACATCACGTAAATGGGTTTCTCGCATACAAAAATGGGTTCCCCACCACGCAAATGGGCCCCCGCTTCCATAAATCAAATACCAGGTTCCAAATAATCTCAGAACCTGGCATCACCTTAAATCATCATAAAAACACGATCATGGATAGGATAAACATGAATACAATCCCTGAGAACATGGGGACGGAAGTTCTTTTGACAATTTCAAGTGGTTCTTTTTTGGTTGTTCCGGCAACGATTAAGACAACGGCAGCAACTGGGGAGATGGCACGCATTAAGTTTCCGGCTAATCCCATTGGTATCGATAATGCAATCGGACTAATTCCTGCGGCATCGGCAAGTGGCACGACTAATGGCACCATGGCAAAGAATAAGGCGATGCCGCTACCGCTTAGTAATACAATGAGCATGGTAATGGCCACTAAAATAAGTGGTAATATAAAGCCGAAACCTGAACCATGGACATTTTCCATGGAGGATTGTAATGCATCAATTAATCCAATCGATTTCAATCCTGTTACGTACACAGAAGCGGCAACTAGAAGGGCAACAATGGGCATTGCCCCACCCATTCCTTTGAAGAATTCTTCCGTTGTTTTCAAAACGCTTTTATTTCCCTTTTGACGAATCAATTCACATATGATCGCTAAAATGAATGAAACAATGGTCGCGACTTCCACGCTAATATTGACCGCTAAACCTGTTGCTATTTGGACAGCGTATGCAACGAGCAGCAAAATAATCGGGAAGATCGGCAGTAACGCATAGACAAATTTATAGAGTTTGCCGCCTTCCATGGCAGGCTTCGTTTCCGCTACCTCTTCAGATTCATGCTGATCCATTGTTTCCTCAACAGCTTGTCCCTCTTTTTTATCCATTCGCTTTTGCCAAAAATAGTGAACGATCGCAATGAAGATCAGTGTAGGAATCGAAACAAGCGCATGATAATTAAAGGCATATTCGGTTACAGTTAAACCACTAAATGCTTCATGCTTAGCCAATTCTTCCGCAATCGCTACATTATCACTTCCTAAAGGAGTTGGTACAATCGTCGCAGATGTTGCGATGACTGCTGCAGCTGAGAGCGATGACATTCCCGCTTTCCTTAAAACAGGGTATAAAGTGGCTAATAAAATAATCGCCAAGTTAGAAGCACTTGGGATGACTAAAGATAGGAGATTCCCTAACAGAAAGACAATTGGAACAAGAAAGTAAACGGACTTAATTTTCGAAATTGGCTTTGTTAGGACGTTTACTGTGACATCATTCGCGCCGATTTTTGACATATACGCAGTATATCCGCCTAACATAAGGATAATGAAACCAGCCGCGTTTAATGTGCTTTTAAACTGATCGACGATGACTTGAATCGGATCTAACAAAAAAGACCCGGATGGTACAAAGTCTTTGATCGCAATTTCCTTCCCCATCCCAATGCTGATCAGGATTAAAATAATTCCCATTAAAAAAAGTGTAATCTTAATATCCATTTTCTTGATTAACATATATATGACAACGGCAACTGAAATAATAGCGGATGCATACATGACAATATCAAGGTTCATTTTTTTCGTCCTCCTGTTCACTCTTAGATGATGAATTAGGCGTACAAGGGGGCTTCAATCATCACCCCCCTTGTACTACTTCACAACCTATTTTTAATTACATTTCTTTAAACTTGTAAAAAACCATTCTTTAAATTCAGACTCATTGATATCAAGACAAACTTTAGCATTATTAGGTTTTCCTAGGTAACCCTTTAAATCAACAACTGTACAGCCACTTGTTAAGGTTCCAGTTAATTCAATATCAACGAACGTATCAGCAATCTGGAACATTTCCGGTTTTAATAAATAAGCAATCGCAAAAGCATCATACATTTTCAACCCTGTTTTCATGCTGCCACCACGATATTTACTAAATAGTTGATACGCCATATTTCCCGTTTCGTTCATATCCTTTAATTGTTCACTATCTTCTGGATAAATAAGCGCCTTTAAGCCAACATCGAGTCCGGCCATCACAATCGGTACACCACTGTGAAAAACAATCTTCGCAGCTTCTGGATCAGCATAGATATTAAACTCCGACATCACACCGGCATTTCCTCTAGCCGTAGAACCCCCCATAAGCACAATTTCTTGAATGTTTTCCTTCACTTCAGGATAAACCTTAAGTAACAAGGCAATATTCGTTAAGGGTCCAATCGGAACAAGGGTGATTGGTTCAGCACTGGTTGTAATCACCCGATGCATCGCTTCTACTGCATTTTCTTTTAATAATAGGTCCTCAGTTGGCTCTTCGAAATCATAGCCATCCATACCCGTTGATCCATGAATTCCACTAGCATCAATTGGTGCTTTAATCAGTGGTCGATCGGCCCCTTTCGCAACAGGGATGTCTTTTTTAAAGAACTTAAGTAAACGAAGGGCATTATACGTCACTTTTTCAAGACTGACATTTCCCGCAACCGTCGTGATCAGTCGTACATCTAATTTCTCACTATATAGAGCGATCGCAATCGCAATGGCATCATCAATTCCAGGATCCGTATCAATAATAATTGGTCTTTTTGTCATTTCGTTTTCCTCCTAAAATTAGTTATTGGTTAGAAAAGTTTTTACCTGCTCCTCTGTCGGCATTCCTGTTTGTGCTCCTAATTCCGTGATCGAGATTGCCGCAATTGCACTACTAAACATGCATGCCTCTCTTAAAGAAAGTCCCTTGCTCAGAGCCACTGCCAATCCCCCATTAAAAGCATCACCTGCTCCAGTTGTATCCTTCACATCTACCTGAAAAGCGGGAACATCGATCCTTTCACCATGTTGATAAAAAGAAACACCCGACTCTCCTCTTGTCACAATTAACTTTTTCTGAAGTTCGTTTAAATCCCTGTTCTTCATTAAAAGTTTTTCTTCATGCTCATTCGGTGTCACATAATCAATTTGTCTGATCAGAGTATCTGGTAGTTCTCTGATTGGTGCGGGATTCAAAATCACCTTCACACCATGTTCCTTAGCTATTTCAGTTGCTCTTATCACACTTTCTAAAGGAATTTCTAGTTGTAAAATAACGACATCACTGTTCGCAATGACTTCTCGCTTCGATTCAATAAAGTCTACGGTGACAGCGTGATTGGCTCCAGGAGTAACGATGATTCGGTTATCTTGGTCTGAAACGAGAATCGTAGCGGTTCCCGTCGCAACATCGGTAACCGGTTCCACATCACTTATATTTACACCATTTTCTTCTAAATTGTGAAGTAGCTGTTTCCCAAATGAATCTTGTCCAACACAACCAATCATGGAAGTGTGGGCTCCAAGTCTAGATGCTGCGATCGCTTGATTAGCCCCTTTCCCTCCAGGATTCATTTGAAATTGTTGTCCAAGTAAAGTTTCACCCTTTTTCGGAAGTTTATCTGTCATGGTGACCAAATCCATATTTATACTTCCGACCACCGTTATTTTAGGTCTATAGGCCATAGTATGGATCCCCCCCTTATGTTGATTGTCTTTCTACAAGCTGTAAACCCAGAACATGATATACACGATCAATAGTTGATTGACCTTCTATGAGCTGAACAAGCATAGTAGCCGCCTTTTCCCCTAATTGATAGATCGGTTGAGCGATAGTTGTTAACTCAGGTATGGTTGCTTTTCCAAGTGAAATGCCATCAAAACCAATCACCGCAATATCTTTTGGAATGTGATACCCAAGTTGGTTAATAGCCTTAATGGCTCCAATCGCCATTGTATCATTTGCCGCGAAAATACCATCTATTTCTGGGTGGAGATGCAGAAGCTTTTTTGTGCCCTCGATGGCTGATTCCATGATGTAATGCCCATCCACCACATAGCTGCTTTCAAACCAATCAGCAGCTCCTACGACCTTCAGATATCCTTCATATCTTTCTGCTGCATTCAAAATATGGCTTGGTCCTTTAATGTGTCCAATTCTCTTTCGACCTTGATCTAGTAGAAATTGAGTTGCAATCTGTGCCCCTTTTGTGTTGTCTACAATAACAGTGGGGATATTTTTACTAATCTCCCGGTCAACACACACAACTGGAATCGAAAGCTTTTCAATTTGTTCTGCTTTAAAATTATTAGAAGAAACAATGATTCCATCTACATATTTTTGTAAAAGAACATCTAAATAATGTTGTTCTTTTTTGGGATTATCATCTGTATTGCATAATATAATATTGTAACCCAGTGTCGAGGCAACATCCTCAACAGCTCTAGCAAGTTCTGGAAAAAATGGATTCATGATGGTTGGCACCATTAAACCAATCGTCTTAGATTGTTTTTTAAACAAGCTCCTTGCAACCTCATTCGGCCTATAATCTAGTGTTTTAATCGCTTGTTCCACTTTTTTCCGTGTTTCCTCACTTACATACCCCTTATTATTTAAAACTCTGGATACAGTCGCAACCGAAACACCCGCATGTTTCGACACATCTTTAATAGAAGCCAAAATGCCCACTCCATTTTCTGAAATAATAGGTAACCGGTTACACATATTGTAACGTGCCTTTTTTAAAAAGTCAAGGCAAAACAACAACGGTTTCGGGATTAGTTTAGGGAAGCTATCAGGCCAATAATGGGGGGCTCGCGCGGGGAATAGGGGACTTTGCTTTGATAATGGGGTTCTTTGCGCAGGAATGGGTTTCTTCCGGCCAAAATGGGTTTCTACGCTCAAGAATGGGTTTCTCCCGGCCGAAATGGGTTCCTGTGCATGAGTTGTGATTTTTACAACGTAGGTTTTACCCATCGATTATAACTTCCGCTTTAAATCTGAAAATACTTCGGCAGCGGGTCGGGAACGGTCAGACTTTGCCTCTTCAAGCCCTTTCGCATCATGGTATCGAATTCCGCTACATCTATTTCATCTAAATCAATAGGTACAGTGGGAATAGATAAGAATGGGATGCTTTTTGTCATGATGATTTGTTTGTAGAGCATATTGATGACAACAGAAGCTGGCAAACCCAATTGAGCCATTATTCGACCACTGCTTCTTTTCTATATATTTTTTACCATTTAACTGTTCTTTAGGAATGTAAGTCACTAGTCCATTTTCGCCTTTTCCTCTTTAATTTTTATTTCTGTCTCCTCTTGTAGCTTTCTCAAAAAGGGGTGGCATCATCTTCCGACTCGGCAAATTCTTCTAATTTGTAGTCGACAATCCGATCCCATCGACTTTGCCGTTTCAACTCTTCTGGCGTCAATTCATCACATTAAATTCCTATGTTTATTGACAGCCATTTAATGCATATAATATAATGATCTTAGTGATCAGGCCCACGTTCCTTCCGAGGGCTGGGCTATTTTTACGAGGTAAAAATAAAATGAAGCCGTTCCAAACGCACCGCCAGCAAATTTCCATAATGCGGGAAGAGGTTTAACCATCAACAACGGATCTATTGCTAGGCGTATATTTGAAAAAGAGAATTATTACAATGTTATCAATGGTTATAAAGAAGGAATTTTCGCACGTTTTACCTAGGTTAAATAAACTAAAAAATAACGCCTCTACATTTTCTTTATTTTTTAGTTTATTTATGTCATAATGAGAATATAATAAAAAAGACCGCTTGGTGTGTCAGCACCAAACGATCGTGATTCGTGCAAGAAAAATCGCTTATCAGCGATCAGCAATTTTCCGGAATAATCCGCTCAACTGCTTGCAGGCTTATGGGCGGGTTATTTTCTGTCTAAAAACAGAGCGATGATAGCCACGATCAGCGTAGAAAAGCTGATCATTAAAACCAGGGCTTGAAAAACACTCACTCGCAGCACCCCCTCTCTACTTGGATTTTCCAAGACTAGAGACAGTGATAGGTGCTGACCGCCAATAAACCTATTCTCTTACACTTAATTAAGTATATCCTAAATGAACTGTTTATGCATTAACTAGATTAGAAAGATACTAGGTTATAGATAATTCAGTTCCCGTGATAATATTCAGTTAATATTTTTGGTTTTAGCCATGTAAATCAAAAGTTTTTTAGTTCGGGATGAATATCAAAGATCATTTTCGGAGAGATGCAAAGTTGATAGATAAATCCTAGGGGATTGGAAAGCTACTACCAAGGATACAGGGCTATATCCGATTTCGGAGGATGTACTGTTTTCGCAACCACAAAAAGGAGCGAAACATACAGTCCCACTCCTCCCACAAATTGAATATTTAGCTTCAGGCATTACCCGTGTCTTCCTGTGGTGTAGTTTATTTTATATCGTTTTAGACAACGATATCACATTGGAAAGGCTTGAAGAAAACATAACCTTCAATGCAATTCTCCCAACAAAATTTCACTATCCATACTCTTTTCATCTATTTTCACCCATTGCTTATTCCTATGACTCCGTAATATTGCCTCAACTAATAACATGATTTGATGACCATCTTTAAAGGTTGCAAAACATGGATTCTTCACTTCACCTTTTATCGTTCCATAGAAATCAATCATTAAATTTTTCAATCCATCTGGCCAACCTTCTTGATGTCCAGCAGGAAAATGTATGAGATGATTAGCTTCTTCAGTTAACAATTTGGGATCTCTAACTAATTCCTTATTAGCTCCATTTCTTTTACCAATCCATAATTTATTAGGTTCTTCCTGATCCCATGAAAAAGAAGAATGTTCAGCTGCAATCTCCAAAAACAAATGATTTTTCCTTCCGGCAGCTACTTGAGAGACAGTGAAAACCCCTTGCCCCCCATCCTCAAAACGAATCAATACACTTCCATAATCTTCGGTATCAATGGGAACATCTTCAGTTTCAAACACGTCACTTTTTTCAAATGTACTCACTTGATTTTTCGTTTTCTTTCGGACACTGTGGACTGTTTTCAAATCTGCCAGCACTTCTACAATTTTCTTATCCAATATATATTGGATAAGATCACACCAATGGGAACCGATATCTGCCATTGCACGGGATGGGCCATTTTTCTCTTGCTCCATCCTCCAACTATAATCCGTGTCATACAAACACCAATCTTGTAAATAACCACCATGGACATGATAAACGCTTCCATGATTGTTAGAATGAATCTCGTCTTTTAATTGCCGAACCAGTGGGAAATGACGATAATTAAAACTAACTCCGCTTACCACTGGACTTTTAGTAGACAATTCTACAAGTTCTTTGGTTTGTTTACTGTTAATCCCTAATGGTTTTTCTGATAATAAATGCTTTCCAGCTGATAAAATATCACGATTAAACTCATAGTGAAGATGATTTGGAGTGCAATTATGAACAACTTCAACATGAGGATCACGGATCAATTCATGCGGATCAACATACGCTTTATCAATGTGAAATTCAGCCGCAATCTTTTCTACTTTTTCCTTATTCCTTGATGAGATTGCAATAATTTCAATATCGGATACACGTCTTAGCGCCTCCACATGAGCCATCGCAGAAAAACCAGATCCGATAATTCCCACTTTTATTTTCTTCATTGTCTGTTTCACCTTACCCTCTCATTGAACTCCTGACCAAATAGCCAACAGGTTTGCAAAATACCCTTCATCACCCTACCGTGCAAACTTTAAACTTCTTCTTTAATTCCTAAAACATCTTTTATATATATCTTTTTCCCTGTCTTTACGGACTCGACCGCTCCTAACACCATTGCAAGACTATTTAAGTTATCTCTACCAGAGGAGTCCGGCTCTCGGTTATAAATGATTGATTCATAGAATTCTTGAAGACTTGCCCATCTTTCTTCCGTTTCCAATGATCGCAAATTCACATGTAGATGACCGTTCGATTCCAAAGCTTCTTTCATAAAAACGGATTTAAAAATGTCGTTTGGTTTTATAATGACTTGGTTGTTAGACCAATGAATTTCACCTTCTTTTCCTTGAATGCGCCAATCACCATCCCAACTGGTCTCCCATCCACGTGAAACCCAGCTACCCGTATAAGAAACGACCGCCCCATTGGATACTTCGAATAAAACGGAAGAAATGGCATTCCCTTTAAACCAGCTCCATTTAGGATTCCAAGAGGTAGCATGTACTGAGATAGGCTCCAAGCCCAGTATTCCTCTAATTTGATCGAAATGATGAATCGCCATATCGGTGATGAGTGGTTCTTCCATTTCAGTCCGGAAACCTGAGAATTTTGGTGCTTTTTGAAAATGAATGTACACACTTCCGAGTTCTCCAATTATATTTTCTTGAATGACGTTTTTAACGGTTTGCGGGGCACGCTTATAGCGATAATTTTGGCTGACCATTAGTTTACGCTCGCTTCGCTCTGCCGTTTCAATTATTTCGATAGAATCTTCCACGTTGCCAGCCAGTGGCTTTTCAATAATACAGTGAAGGTTATGCGCAAATGCCTCCAACGCCACTTCTTTATGAAAATCAGGCGGAACAACCACAAGTACGGCATCTGCCGACGTTTCCTGTATCGCCTCCGATAATTTTCTAAAAGTCATCTTCGGACTAAGATGATAGTGGTTACAAGCTTTATTTAATAAATCATGATTCAAATCGACAATCGCGGCTAGCTCCCAATGCGGAGATTCCAACACAACTTGTACCCAGCTCCACCCCCATCCTCCTATACCCACTTGAATTAGCCTCAACGGTTTCATTACACAACTTCCTCTCTTTAAAATTTTCAAAAAAGGGCTGTCGTAAATCATTTCTTAACAGCCCATTATAAGAAGATTCGGAACTTGAAACATTTGAAAAACTTATTTTTCCTTCATAACATTTCCCCATAAATCTGGATCATCTACATTTTCCTTTGTAATTAACGTCGGTGGAGTAAACTGTTCTTTTGGTACATCTTCACCTTTCAAATAGTTGACAGCTGTTTGTACGGCAAGTGCCCCCATCTCAAAAGGATCTTGATTCACAGTAGCCGCTTGCTCACCTTTCCTAATTCGATCTAATGCTTCTGGTGTTCCATCTACACCTACCGATACAATATATCCATCTTCATCTGCTGCCTTTAATTTATCCACTTGTCTAAGTCCACTTAGTACTCCACGTTGCATATCATCATTATGGGTAAAGATAGCGTTGATTGCCGAATTTGCCGTTAATGAATCTGCGGTAATGCTTTGCGATTCTTCCGCAGACCATTCTGCATTCTGTGAAATGACATTGAAATCGTCGGATTCCTCCATCCCCTCGTTAAACCCACCACCACGAAAAATGGCATGATAAGCAGCGGGAGATCCAGTTAGTTCTAGAACCGTTCCTTCGCCCAATGTTTCCATAATATATTGCGCCGCCACTTTACCCGCTTCTTCATTATCAAAAGAAATACTACTGGCAATTTCAGCCCCTTCCGCTACAATACTATCTACGGTAACAACTGGAATCCCTGCATCGTTTGCCTTTTTTACGCCGGGAACCAATTCATCGGAATTATTTGGAGCCAAGATAATTAAGTCGACTCCTTTCGCAATATTATCCTCAATTTGCCGAAGCTGTACTTGACTATCTTCTTGCCCATCGAGAACCGTAACATTGGCTCCTAATTTTTCAGCCTCTTCTTTAATCCCCTCATCCAATGCCACCATAAATTCAAACCCGCGACTCCATAACAAAACAGCAATATCGATTGTTTCTTCATTATGATCATTTTCTTCTGATTCCTTATTGGTAGCAGATGGATTATTCGAGCTACACCCAACTAACACTAGAACCATAAGGAAAACAACTAAACTATTTATTCGCTTCATCATTACCTTCACCTCAATTAATTCATTTACGTACCTAAGGAAAATTTACGTCGATATACATCTAAAACGGCAGCAACAAGAATAACACTTCCCGTTACAAGAGCATCCCATGCTGGCGGTACACCAAGTAGATTAATGGCATTCGATACAAGAGAAAGCAATATGACCCCTAAGATGGTGCCGAGAATATTCCCTTGCCCACCGAATAAGCTTGTCCCACCAATGACAACTGCTGCTATGACAGTTAACTCAATCCCCGTTCCTGCAGAAGGTCCTGCCGATTCTAACCGTGCCGTTAATAATAAACCTCCTATTGCTGCAGCTACTCCTGCTAAAACATACGTTAAGGTAATAATTGTTTTTGTTCGAATCCCGGATAATTGTGCAGCTAGTTCATTCCCACCACTTGCATAGACGGACCTCCCAAATACAGTGTGTTTTAGAAGCACATGAGCGATTACAGTGAGAATCACCACAACAATGATTAAATAAGGGATTGTTAAAAAACTACCGGATGCTAATTTCACAAAGGTTTCAGGGACTGGATTGACATTCGCGCTATTCGTATAAATTAACACGATCCCACGCGCAATCCCCATCGTCGCAAGTGTGACAATTAACGGAGATAATTGTAATTTTGTAACGAATAACCCATTTATAAGCCCAAAAATAGCTCCAATTAAAATCATGACAAGTACCCCTATAAAAACAGGAACACCGTTATAAACGATTAAACCTAAGCCTATGGCTGAAGATACCGCCATGACAGAGCCAACAGATAGGTCGATACCTCCTGTAATGATGACAAACGTAACCCCCAATGCTAATGTTGCTAGGATGGTCGACTGCATAAGTAAATTGACTAAATTAGCTTTTGTTAAAAAGACAGGAGACAAAATACTAAGCACAATACAAAATGTAACAATCACAAGTAAAAGCCCTAGGCTTCCTATATATTTTTTAATATCAAATCGAAAACTTTTCCTTACATCCTTTTTCTCCAGCTTTATTTGCTCAGGATTAACCTTCGTCTGCTCCTGTTGCATACTTCAACACCTCTTCCTTCGTCACGTTGTCTCCTTTTAGCTCCACAACACTTCTTCCTTCTCTTATGACAACGATTCTGTCACTTAATGCTAATAACTCCATAATGTCAGAGGAAATGATGACTACCGCTAATCCTTCTGCAACAAGGTCTTCAATTAATCTTTGAATCTCTGCTCTAGCTCCAACATCTACTCCTCTTGTAGGTTCATCCAACAGTAAAATTCTCGGATGTGTCGCTAACCATCTAGCTAATAATACTTTCTGCTGATTTCCACCACTTAATGTCATGACGATTGTTTCCAATTTCGGGGTTTTAATCTGTAGCCGTTCCTTGTAATTCTTTACGACCTCTTTCTCCTGACTTTTGTTAATCCAACCGAATTTCATGATGCGATTGAGGATCGACAGTGATATATTTTCTCTCACACTACTAGATAAAACTAACCCTTGGGTTTTTCGATCTTCAGGGACAAATCCAATTTTATGCTGGATTGCATCTGTTGGACCTTTAATGGAAACTTCTTTTCCGTCGATAAAAATTTCACCGCTGTCTATCGGATCTACTCCAAATAGGCATCTGAAAATTTCCGTGCGTCCCGCTCCAACAAGACCGCCTAAGCCTACTATTTCACCTTCATGCACATGAAAAGAAACATTAGACAGTGCCCCCATACGTGTTAACCCCTTCACTTCCATTACTTTTCGACCAGGCTGATGCTTCTTAACCCTTTCTAAGGTTACATCTTTTCCGACCATCAATCGGACAATATTTTTTGGTGTAATATCTTTTGGTGTAGCGGATTTCACCAACTTTCCACCCCTAAATACTGTGATATAATCCGCTAGTTCAAACACCTCTTCCAATCGGTGAGAGACATAAAGGATCGCTAGACCTTTTTCTTTTAAATGTTTAACGACTTTCAATAGTTGCTGAGTTTCTGTTTCTGAAAGAGAAGCTGTAGGTTCATCTAATATTAGCACCTTTGTTTCTATCGAAAGAGAACGAGCAATTTCAACTAATTGCTGTTCTCCCGTTGACAATGTAGATACAACGGCTTCTACATCTATATTGGCACCTAACTTATTTAACGCTTCCTTTGCAAGGTGCTTCATTTCTTCCCAATCCACTAAACTTCTTTGTTTTTTTGGCCATTGTCCTAGAGATATATTTTCTGCGACAGTTAAATGTGGAATAAGAAGCAATTCTTGATGAATAACGGATATTCCGTGTTTTTTTGAATCTCTAGGATTAGAGAAAACAACCTTTTCACCGTCAATTATGAGATCACCTTGGTCTGGTTGATAATAACCTGCCAAAATCTTAATAACGGTTGATTTCCCCGCCCCATTTTCACCAACAAGGCATTGAATCTGGCTACCACGAATTGTAAAACTGACATCCTTTAGTGCCTGAACCCCATGAAAGCTCTTTTGGATGTTCTTAATTTGGATTGTATGGATCATCCGTTCATAACCTTCTTTAAAAACGCTAATCCATCTTCCCCAATAGAATCCTGAGTAGGTGCTAGTGGCCTCCATTGCGAAACGGCCCTTGCGATTTCTTTAATCTCAGAAGTAAAAGATTCTATTACAATGGGGCCAGTATAATGAATCTCTTTTAAAGCCTTCGCTACCTCGTTCCACGGAATATTTCCAGTTCCTGGTGTTCCCCTGTCGTTTTCACAAGAATGAAAGTTAAAAATCTTATCATTAGCAAGCTTTACCGCTTCTGGTATACTTTTTTCTTCAATATTCATATGGAAAGTATCAAGCAGAAACCCAACGTTGTCGCAATCTACTTTTTCAAAGAACTCTAATCCTTGCTGTACTGTATTTATAAAATCGGTTTCAAAACGATTTAACGGTTCAACTGCTAGTTTAATATTTTTTGCTTTCGCATACTCTGCAACCTTTTTCATGTTCGTAACAGCCCACTCAATCTGTTGTTTCTTTTCTGTATTTGAAAGTAATCTCGTTTTTCCTGTTGCGGAATACATCGGACCTGAAACGAGGGGAGAACCAAGCTCTGCTGCTATATCAATACATTGCTTAATGTATTTAACTCCACTTTCCCGAATACTTTCATCCTCCGAACTTATATCACGCTTTGGTCCAAAGGCTCCGCATACGAGTGCTTCAAGGCCGGTTGCTTTAAGTCGCTGTTTGATAGCATTAACATCAATGGTTTCAGGAGCTTCAATGCAAATTTCGATATAATCGAAACCCATCTTCTTCACTTTATCAATTAAATCCAATGTATGATTCGAAAATGGGGATACCCATATAAATGTACTTGCACCAAATTTCACAAGAGTTCCTCCCCTTTCTTAAATTGATTTTTCAATCGTTTTCATATAATCAATCGATTTTTTCGTATATTCATCAAAGAACTCTTGGCCTCCACCTGTTTCCATTACAGCAAATGGATCTGCAGCAGCAGGCAAAATTTCAAATGTCAGAGGCCTTTGATAATCAATTTCCTTTAACGCTTTTAATATTGGGACAAAATCAATCGTCCCTAATCCGGGCGCCTTGCGGTTGTTATCAGCAAGGTGGATATGAATCAAAGCATCACCACTTTTTCGAATCGCTTCTGCTATATCGTCCTCTTCAATATTCATGTGGAAGGTGTCCCCCATAATACCGACATTTGGAAGATTGACTTTTTTCCACATATCCAGAGCCTGATCTAATCGATTTAACATATACGTTTCATAGCGATTCCAAGCCTCAATACACAAATTCACATTTAACGTAGCCGCATATTCCGCTCCTTCTCGTATTCCTTCAATCGCCCATTTTACTTCATCCTCGTAATGAGCTAGAGGTGCCGTCTTCCCATTTGCGGTCGGAGCAACAATCATAACCGGCGCACCAACCTCAGCAGACATATCCGCCACACTTTTCACATAATCTACAGCTTTTTTACGCTTAGCGGGATCAGGGTGAGCTAAATCACGTTCAGCATTATAAATGGAACATATCGACGAAACTTCGATACCGTAATCGTTCACAAGATTTCTTACATTTTTGGTATCATAAGCATCCGGCTCTCCAACCAACTCAATTGCGTCATACCCAAACCTTGCGACTCTCTCAATACTTTTCGATACATCCTCCCCATAATAAACAAGTGAATCAAAACTGTACGTAAACATTGAAATCCTCCCTAATGAATTATTTTTGCTTAAGCCAATCAATACCTTCGTATTAAGTCAATGGTAGATTGATTGACTGCCTTTGAAGATACTCTTAATTTACAAATAATATTTTGTTTTTCTCGTAGATGTTAGTTTTATTGTGAGGGTCTAGCTTCCCTCTATCAGAATGTTAGAAGTTATCATGATGTCGCTAGATCGCGGTGTTGTATAGTCTTTGAGGAATTACTGTTTTTAATCGAACTTTGAATCTTTTATATGTTTGTCTTTGGGCTAATGATTAATCTCTAAACTGAAACTATCCCCCCTATTTTGTGCAATCAACTTGTTGAATTAAATAATTTTCCTATTCAACTTGAGTAACGCTTAAAACAATCTACTATTTGGACACCTCCTTCTACACACATTATGTGTGTTACAAGTCCATATTAAGCTGTATTTGTCGAAATGTCAACTCACTTTGTGTGTTTTCTCGATATAAACACACATACTGTGTTAAGTTTTTGCCAAATGAAGAGAGGTGTTAAGGATGGACAGCTTTGAACAGAGATTAGAAAACCTTCGTGAAAAGAAGGGTTATTCAAAAAAAGAAATAAGTCATAAGCTAGGTTTTACAGATAATGTGTTTGGATCTTACGAAAGAGGGGAAAGACGTCCCTCATTTGAAGCACTCATAAAATTAGCGGATATTTTCGATGTCTCCCTCGATTTCCTGATTCGTGGGAAAGAATATAAAGAAGATAGCAACTTGACCCAAAATGAAAAAGCATTAAAAGACATTACAAAATATCTTGCGAATAAAGGAATAAAATCCCCTTATTTTTTACAGTCTCAAAAATGGGCGATCCTTTCTAAAGAAGATATCAAGGAATTGAACGATCATTTTGAATGGGTTGTCGAGAAGGCGAAGGTTCGAAGACAAAGAGAGAACGGCTAATTCTGACTCAAGTTAGATTTGTTGCGAAACTGGTCATCCTTAAATGAATAATTAATCGTATTTTTCCATCTATTACAAGCAGAGTCCCCTCTTCCCTAAAGAAAAGGGGACTTTGTTATGAATTCTGAACCCCTAAAGCCCACTTACACCTCCACCACCCCCCGCTCAATATTCTCCCGTATTTTCGCTAAGGTAACAGCTTTACGCTTTTTAATGGCGGAGAGGGAAAGCTTTTCTTTTTCGGCGATGTCGCGGGTGGTCATGCCTTTGTAGAAGGTGTCGATGACCCATTGCTTTTGTTTGTCGGTAAGGCCGACGCAGTAATTTTGCAGTTGTTCTAGTTCCAGCCATTGTTTCTCCTCTTCTATCGTGTTTTCCCAGAATGCTTCATCTGGATGGACGTTTCGTTCCTCGTTTTTTCTGTGTTTTGTGAGATTGGTCATCATGCGCCCTTTTATGTAGGAGTAGGCATAGGCGGAGAATTCTCCCTTTCCGTGATCAAATCGTCGGTGGGCATCCCATAAGGCAATTAATCCCGTTTGAAAAAATTCATCCTGATTTTTATAAATCGATAAAGTGTTCATCACATGGTAAATCATTGGTCGATAGTTCTCCACAATTTCGTCAAAACTTTCCATTCTCTTATCCTTTGGAAAGCGCGCTTTCTGTGTATTCCCGGGTATCTCTACCTTAGGAAAAAGCAGTCTCCAAAGCGAATGGCTGTTTTGGCAAAAATAGGTGTGAATTTTGGCCATTTTGCCGTATAGAAAGTCTATTTTTGTCTCATCATTAAGGGGAATTTGTCATATCTAGCAAAGAATCATTTTCGGGCAAACTTTTTTTAAAAAGAGGATAGAGCGCCGGCGAGACTCCATCTTCAAACGCCAAATAGAGCAGTCTGAGCCATTCGTTTACCACACACATTGCATGATACGTGCTACGTGACGGGGGCAAGAAGAAGAAAAAGAATTACTACAAGTGGTGGTCATGTTACATTTTATCTATAGGGGTGCCCAATTGCGGCCACATGTCATACATAAACAGTGAAGGATGAATGAGCTCATCGTATCATCGATTTCGAGGTTTCCAACAGGGCATGATGCCCCCCTATCATTTAATATAAATTTTCAAAAAAAGAGTAAAATTTACGATCAAACTAGTTGGAATTTTCTTTTTAATATAGGATAATAGACATAGGTATTTTTAAACGCCTTTGTTTTTACTAGAATACAATATTGGACAGAAAGGGAGAGTGAAATTGAGTAGGCGATTTGGAGTTAATCAACATGGAGAGGTGCGTAAGGACTATATCATAAAGTCCTTCACAGCGTGTTTATTGCCACGGATCGATCACAACGGATATTTGATTACACGAGTCGTTGAAGAAAATGATAGTTTTGCGGTACGAAAAAGCCCATTACAAATTATGCGGGATAGCCTGTTTTATTATGGGAGTGGGTTAGATGACGCTACAAAGGCAACAAAGCGAACTTTAGGCAATATCAATATGGCCCCCGTAAGAGTACACAATAATATCTATTGGTTTCCGATTTATTCGAAGGAAAGGGAACATAACATTTGGATTTCATCCAATCATGGGGACCTTTACCAAGCCAAAGATAGAAGAAAAACGAACCTATATATAGGAAAAAGACATATTATTACTTTAAATCTTGGGCAAAGAGCCTATGGAAGTAAATTACATAAAGCAAGAACGCTTGAAAAAATACATAACCAGCGTTTTCAAGAGATAGATAAGCAAACCCCGATTGAGGCAGAGCCGCAGATCATCGCAGAGGATCAGCAATTTTACTATCATCATGTTCAGTTCGGAGAAAAAACAAACAATGAAAAAACAGAAAAACATAAAATCACCTTATTAAAGTACAAATGACGGTAAATAAATGTATACGTTATCATAGATAAACCTATATAAATGGGATGATTAACACTGAGAGTGTTTATCACAAAAATAGGAGAGTGATAAAATGCAACCACTACCAAAGGATGGTGGAACGTTTTGGACGACACATAATGACTTGAATATTCAAGTTTCGTACGCGGAGTACGAGAATCATTTTGAGGCATTTGCGAGTTTCTATTACTGGGAAGAAGAAAGCATTGATGGCTGTGGGGAGCATCCTATTTTAATTTGGGCCGTAGCTGGCGCTTTAGCCAACCTCATGGAAGAAATCAAAGAACAGAAACTAGACATTTGGACAACAACCCGGCCATCCACCAAGCAAAAAGTTCAATTTTTGATGTTTCCACCTAATGACAAGGAGTGAAATAGGAACGTCACAGAAGTTGGGGATTTCTGTGACGTTCTGTCTTTAAAGTTAAAGGACATTACAAAAATCTTCTTCATACAAATAACCTATAGTGAGGAATATAAAATGCTACGATTACCAAAGGACGGCGGAACCTACTGGACTACCCATAAGGGCCTACGCATTCAAATCAGTTACACCGGTTATGAGTATCATGTTGAAGCAACTGCCCGTTTTTATTATTGGGAGGAAGAAAGCATAGAAGGCTGGGGACAGAATCCACAGTTTGAGAGGGCGGTTGCAAGTGCAATCGGAAGTTTAATGAGCGAAATCAAGAAACAGCGAATAGATATTTGGACGACAACTCGTCCGTCCACCAAGCAAAAGGTGAAAATTGTGATGTTTAGGCCAGATGAGATAAATTGAAATGGCAATGTCATAAGAATTTAGGAGATTTCCGTGACATTCCTCGTCTAAAATGAAAAATTGGAATCTGGTACCCAGTGTTATCTTTTGTCTTTGAAAGAGAACCCGATATTAAAAAAAGGTCCTCTTTTGTTTTAATTTAAATTGAAGTGAAAGTCCCATCAATGGATACGACAGTTCCATTGATATAGTTCGCTTTATCGCTTAATAGGAACACGACAAGCCTAGAAGAAAGGAAACGATTCTTACTCGTATTACCCAAGTTAAATAAACTAAAAAATAACGCCACTACATTTCCTTTATTTTTTAGTTTATTTATGTCATAATGAGAATATAATAAAAAGAGAAGTGCAGCGAACACTTCTCCCGCAACCTCTACCGTCTGGGTGGTGGTTGTCAAAAAATTACCTTTGTTTTCGAGAACCACCCTTAACCTTGTGACGGCGTAGGGTGGTTTTCTCTTTTTCTAGAACCGTTCTTTTGAAGATGTGTGCGTTTACTGCCCGCACAATCCCCTTTAGAACCTCTCGTAGAAATTCGAGAAATGATTCCATGGTATATCACCTCCTTATCCATAGATGGAAAGAAGAGTGACAACCAACCACCCCAACAATATCCGGTTGCTAGTTTGATATTATCATATTTTTATGTAAATGGCTATCCGATTTAAAAACAAATGTTCCTCTTTATATGTAAATTTCTAATACGGCTAAATTATTATATGACTTTACATCTTCGATCGAGAAACTCTCTGGATACCGCAAAACTTGGATGTTTTACTCAATACGTAAAATAAGCCACTACATTTCCTTTAATTTTTAGTTTATTTATGTCATAATGAATTTAAGAGATGTTTCCATGGTGATGTCACCTCCTTACCCATAGATGGAATGGAGGGTGACAATTCGAAAGCCACCCTTTTGCTTGCGACGGCGCAGGGTGGCTTTTACCGTTCTTTTGAAGATGTACGCGCTTACCACTTGCGCAATCCCCTTTAGAACCTCTCGTAGAAATTTAAACCATATAATAAGATACTCCATCAATTATTTAAGGATCTCCTTTTAATTCCATTAGATCCATACTGTTATCAGATAGACTATTAATTTCTTTCACAATTGCGTGCACAACCTCTGTTTGTCTTCTATCCATATCAGATTGTGCATCTTCCTCGCTGCCTCTCAATTTGATTACGGCCAAAGGAATTTCCCCCACCACCACCGCCACCAAATTTACCAACGGGGTCATAATTAATACAAGTAAAGGATAAGATCATTCTTTATTGGAAAATTAATGATGTTGATTCTTTTTGAATGAACCTTGTGGGTGAACTTTTTAGAGTAAAATACGTAATACTTTTGGCGGTGAATGTTAGCAATGAAATTTGTCCTTGGTTCCATTTTACTCCAAATCATCCAACCTCTACTATTTTTAATAGCAGCTTTTATTTGGGGGGATTGGAGAAATTGGAGGAGGTATTATCCAACCATTTTATTTATTATTTGTATGGATTTCTTTAGCAGTATTCTCATGTACCCGCATCCGCTTTGGAAGTATGAGGAATCTCTTTTATTACCAAACCACACATTGACTGACTATTTTATTGCCCTTTTGATGTATCCAGCTGTCGTATTGATTTTTCTTGCAAATTATCCGAAAAAGAAGATGGCCCAAATAGGCTGGATCCTATTATGGATTGTCATTTTTAGTTTGACTGAATATATTTCGATCATTTCCGGATTAGGGACTTATCATAACGGTTGGAATTTCACTTGGTCTGTTCTCTTTAACTGTGTTATTTTTCCGACATTACGCATTCACCACAGCAGACCATTGTGGGCATGGTTGATTGGTATTCCGATTGGAGCATTCATACTCATTTATTTTGACTTTTCCATTAAAATGATGAAGTAATCATTGAAGGGACAAGGGTAGATCCTCATTTGCATTTTTAAATTGATGGCCATTAACAGAGATTCAACAACACTTAAAGCCAAATCTAATTCTTTGTTTTCAATGGGCTGGCAATGTTTCCAAGAGCCTGTCCCCTTTTTAAAAGCAAATAGAGGGAGGTTAAAAATCAAAGTATGATTTTTAACCTCTTTAAGAAAGTCAAAAACTCACTATTAGAGATAGTCAGGATGAAAAATTAACAGCTTTCAATATTAAAAACTCCAAAGAAGGCCAGAATATTTATGAATAAAGGAAAATAGAAAGAGAAACACTTACTATTTTTCATGTGTTAGTTTCATATACATATTAATTAACATGTCTAATTCTTGACTAATCTGGATGGTTAACGGATGATTCATTCCATTTTTGTCACTGGTCTGAATCAGCCTCCTTTTTAAGTATTCAATTTTTTCACACAATTCCTTGTCTGGTTTCATGATTTCAAAATCTCTTACTCCCATTTTTTTGCAAGGCGATATAAAATTATTTACGGGTGTATTTGTATTAGATTCTAAAAAAAATCGTTTAGTTTCCCGGTTCAGAGTATATACGATTAGATACACTAGAGTCCTACTGCATATAGCAATCTTTCGACTTTAGAGGCCATAATTTGACCAGTATTTTTATCCAAGACGGAACCAAAGATATGGGGCATAAAAAATGAAATACCTGTTGATAGAATGGTATCTGTGATATTCCGTATATTGCTTGCATCGATTCCCCCTGCTGGCTCAATACCATACATTCCTTTTTTAGCTGCTACTTCACTTACATACGCACATTCGTCAAGATGCTTTTCACCTTCGATGCTCATAAATTTTATACTCGATATATTTAATTCTAGACAAGCGTCTACAACATCCTCTATTTTATATAGTTCATTCCCTATTGCTCTTACATATCCAACTTTACCGCTTGGCCTAACTAACCCGTTAACGTAAATAGATGGATGTAACACTTTTGCAAATCCTGCTGTCTCAATCGGCTGGTTAATATGGATATTTTCACAATTCCTTGCTACAGAAAGTACTTTTGAAAAGTTACCGACATTTCCATTATCACCCAAGCCAATACTGACAACATCTACTACTGTTTGCAATTCCTTTATTTTAAAAACTGCCTCATCCGTATTTTTGAAATTGGAGACAACAATCCCTGGTACGACATAACCTTTTGTTAATTTTACAACCTTTTGAACATCTTCAACATTTGCGGTTAAGAAATTAAATAGTATTGAATTTTTCCATTTATCCATACTTTGAATTGCGGTCATATTCTTCATGAGCCCACCTCTTTAATCTTTAAAACTAAAACAACGCATTGGATTATCTACGAAAAACTTATGAATAAGTTTTTCACCATCAAGATGCTGAGCTTCCGCTTCATCGATAAATCGTGGTACCCATATTTTTTTGATATATTCCAAACCTAATCCATAGTCATAGTGTTTATAATAGCTTTTTCGCGCTGTATCCCCTGAAATAAGTATTTGATCTTCAAAGCCTGCTCGGACTAAATCAAAAATGGCTTGTATTCTAGAAGATTCTGGTGCATATTTTACTTTAGCAATACCATCAAATGATAAGAAAGCTCCTGTTCTAGCAACTTGTAAATGCAGATAAGGATCCAAATTACGATCCATATGTCCAATGGATAGGTTTCGTATATTAATGCCTTCTTGCTTTAAAATTTCAATTTGTTCGAGTGCCATTGTTCCAGCTTCTGTATGGGAATGAATGGGTGCTTTTGTTTCTAGATGTGCCTTTGCAACAGCACGAATTGTTTTTTCTTCTAATGGTGTGATACTGTTATAGCCTGTTCCAAACTTTACTTGTCCAGCTCGATAGTTTGTTCCCTCAAGGCCCTCTTCTACTTCTTGAATCACATGATTAGCTAATTCATTAATGGAAGATTGATCAATCCACTCCATAAATGTATCAAAATTCCCGAGTAGTTTTTTTAACCGTTCATCCAATTTTGCTTCCCACAGAAAACTTTTATTAAAGCCAGCAGTCCCAACAATATGAATTCCAGTTTCTTTGGAAATATCTACGACATCCTTGATGCAACGACCGTAATCAATAGCTGTTGCATCAACAATTGTTTGACCACCTAAATTAGCAAAATCCTTGACATCCAATTTAGACTTTTCTTTATCGTCTAAAAGTAAATCATTTTTACCTCTCTCTTTCCAATATGGTGGAACACATACAATATGTTCGTGAGAATAAGTAAATCCCATCTCAGTTGCATCAATCTCTTTTAGAAGTGTTCTTACCCTATTCACCAGATTCATCCTTTCATTAATTAAAATTATGTGCCAAATATAAATTTGAATAAATAGATGATTGGTGATAGTAATACAATATCAGCACTACCGAAAACCAATCCAGATGGTAATAATGGCTCTTGGAGTCCGGCAATAACGGCAACCCCCATGTGAGTAATCAAGCTCACCACAATACCAGCTAATAAAGCGCCTTTCCAACCACCTTTTCGGTCACCGAATACTCCCGCTAAAGAACCTTCAAAAAAAATAAACAACGGACTTGGCAGTGGAATAATCGGAGATTTTAAAGTAATCATTAAAAAGACTGAAACTATAGCTCCTATTGCGTGTCCCAGAAATCCTATAATGGCAGCAACAGGTGCATACGGATAGAAAACAGGACAGTCTAAAGCTGGGACTGCACCAGGTAATAGCTTTTCAGAAATTCCTTGAAATGCTGGAATAATAGATCCTAAGAAAGTTCGTACTCCGAATAGCGTTATCATGATACTTCCAGAAAAGAGAATACCTTGCATAATCAAATACATAACCCAATTCATATCCCCACTAATAGTAGAAATATCTTCACTCCCCACTACAAATCCGATACCAATGAAAATAATCGGCATCACTGTCGATAACAAAACTGAAAAATCACTAAAGCTAGATAAAAAGCCAGGAAGTTTAATTTCATCGCTTTTCCTAGACTTTTTAAATAAATTACCGATCCATGATCCTAGCACAACACTAACATTAAACATGTGTCCTAAAGTATATTCATCATCTGTCATCTCTCTAGTAAATGGTCTTGATATGGCCGGTAAAATTGTTAATATTAAAGCTGTCAAAATACTTCCTACAATAATTAATTTATAACCTTTTAGACCAAAGTTCCAAGCCAAAATAACAACTGAAAAACCTGCTAAAAATAACATAATATGTCCTGTTAAAAAGACATTTTTAGTATTTTTAAATGGTAAAATACGCACTAAAAGCAAATGAATAACAAACCCCAATACAAAGGCAATTGGAATTTCCTTAGAGTAATCCGTCATTACTACACCAAAAGGAGCCTGGTTGTCTGGCATTACTCCAGTAAACTTTCCTTGCTGTTGTAATAAATCCATGATCGGCAGTAATACACCAAGAAATAAATCGACACCTGCCAGAAGAACAACTGTTCCTGTAATGGTTTTAACAGTTCCTGTAAATACTTCTGAAGCTTCCTTTTTCTGTAATAGTAATCCTATTAATGCTACAATTCCTAAAAATATTGGGGCTTGCGTAATTACGTCATTAATTAAAAACGATAAAAACCCCACCTTATTCCTTCCCTTCTCGCATAAACTCTTCTAAGATTGGTAGAACAGATTCACGGAATTCATTGTTGTTAGCGAAATTTCTAACTGTCACCAATTTAACTCCTGCTATTTCTCCCAGGGCTTTGCTAATTGCCTCCGTAGTAACAATCAAATCCACTTTTTGCCCTCGGACACTTCCGGCATCTGTAGCTTCAACATCTGCTTTTAATCCTACTTCTTTTAATAATTTATCCACTTTCATTTTGGCCATTAAACTTGTACCCAACCCTGCACCACAAACACATAGAATTTTAAACTTTTTCATTTTTGAATTCCTCCTTACCAAAGTTATTTAGAATTTCAATTACTTGGGATTCATTTTGTGCATTTAGTATTTTTTCTTTTGCGCCATTTGAAAAGGCGATCATGATATATTTCAGAAAATCCAGATGTTCCGAATGGTTTTTTGAGGCTAAAGCAATTACTATGGAAACAGGATCATTATCTTCATTTCCATAAATAACGGGGTCTTTCAGAGTAATTAAACTTGCACCGGTTTTATAGACTCCGTCCCCAGCCTTCGCATGTGCTAAAGCAACGTTTTCAAAGACGACAATATAGGCGCCATATTTTTTTACAATATCAATCATGTTTTCAATATAATCTTGTGATATATATTGCCTTCTCTTTAATAGCTCCCCAGCCTTTCTAATACTGTCTTCCCAAGAAGTTGCAGTAATATTAAGCTGTACAATACTCTCACATGGTAGTAATTTATTCATACATTAACACTTCTCCCAATAACTTATTTAATGAACTATAATCGGTGATATTCATAAACCTTTGGTAATAGTTAGGGTCCTCGAGTATCGTAAACAGTTCCTCAAAGGCTTTTACATGTTCTTTTCGTTCATTGGCTGCTAGCAAAATAAAAATAGAAATTTCTTCGTTATTAAGCAAAATAGGTTTTTTCAATATTAATAGACTCATTGCTGTTGAAAATACATGTTCATCATCCTTTAGATGGGGTAAAGCAATGCCATCCTTAATCTTAATATGCTCGCTGAATCCAATCTGTTTTAAGTGTTCCACATACTCTTTAGAAATATATTTTTCTTCAAGTAATGGCTGTCCTAATAGGTCCAATGCCTTATCATAGTCACTTACACTTTCCCTAAAGTAGACATGACTTGGTACTAAAAATTCACGTAAACTTTTCCCTTTTTCCTCAATATGATTCTGATTAAATAATACCTGCTCAAATTCAATCATAAGTTGATGCATTGAATGAATGTTCGCATGTTTTTTTACGACATCAATTAGTTGAACGATTTGCATGTCTTTTTGATCAAAATAAGCTGGGAATCTTTTACCAACAGCTACCATTAGCTCTCTAAAATCTGTTTTTTCAAGATTGGAATCAATAAAGAACACTGGTATAGTGGTTTTTATTGGCACGGTCGAAAATACTATATCTATTTGCTCTTCCATTTGATAAAAGTCTGAAACGGAAACTCCACTCAAAAAGTGAATTTGCGGAAAATGTTTCTTGAGTTCCAATCTTAAAAATTGCGAAACAGACATTCCATAAGGACAGACTACAGTTGCTATTAGACTCTTTCTATGAGAGTCATGATACCGAACGTTACTAGCAATAATTGCTGTAATATAAACGGATTCATCTTCACTGACTGAAAGACATGATAATTCAGGTATCTTTTTCAAATTAGCAAATACAATAGTGTGAAGTCCCGCATATTTTTCTTTAATATGGTTCCGTAAAGGATTAATAGATTCGGTACCAAACAACAAGCGATAATACATGGGAAACATATGCTGATATAGTAATTGTGATAGCTGTTTTATGTTTTCTAAATAAATCCCGCTATAATATAAATTTTCGACAAAGTTCCCTACAATATTTTGGATTTTCAAATCACGTTTAGCTTTATCGTCTTGTATAAAGGAGGAAGTGAGTAAAAATATAGAAGCTAGTATGATATTTTCTGGTTTAGGTATTATTTCATTGAACACTTTTTCGCAGGAAGCAGTAACGTTCATAATGTTTCTATCCATAGAAAATGGTTGTTTTTCTACAAAGATAATATCTGTTTTAGATAAGATCATTAGTAATAACAAAATTTCATTAAACTTTTGCAAGGTTAATTTAATGGATAAATTTTCCTCCAAAATATTTATTTTCTCTTTATATTGTGTTATCTCGTCTGAATTTCTAGCGAAGGGACCAATCAATTCTTCTATATTTGAAATATAGTGACTTATAAAAGCTTCGACTGTTCTAAATAACAGTCTTTGTAAATTGGCTTTATGACCTTTAAAATAAAATCCAACTTCATTATTTTGGATAATATCAATTTCATATACTTTCACTTTCCTTTTTAGTTCTTTAAGATCTCTAGTCACTGTATTCCGACTTACATATACGACACACGACAAGTAATCTAAACCAATAAAATCGCTTTCCATACGAGAAAATAGTAAAAGTGTAACGATTAATTCACGTTCTTCTTTGCTGTAGTGCCTATGATCATTCATTGTATGAAGTAAATCTAATAATTTTGACTCGTACCCCTGTGTTAATAGAAGTTTACCTTTCATCTTTTTTATAGGTGGGATCCCATTTTCTTTTAACAAGAGGTTTGCCTTAGTGACCGAATACATTAATTGACTAGTACTTACTTCCAATTTTTTCTCTAATGCATTTGTAGTAATATTTGGATTTGAGAATAAAGCAATTAGCAACTGTTTAATTCTCTTTTTCATCATATTTCCTCCTACAACCTTATTGTAAGGCCTCCTAACTTGCGTTGAAAGGGTATTCACAACCCATTTTTATTTAATTTCTAATAAATTTAAATAAAAATGGTGTAATACAATTCTTTTGATAAATGTATAGAGAATATATACTACATCGCCCCCTCTGTTAGGATAGGTGTCGTAGAGAACTTTAGTATAATGGAGCAGTGAAGATAAGTTTCTCGTAGTGTTGAAAACATACGCGATGAACGGAGAGTATTGCCGCAAAAAAGGTCTATATAAAGAACAAATTGAAGCATGGCGTGACTTTTGCCTGAATGCAAATGATCGGGAATCCGATCACTCTAGACAGTTGAATCAAGAATTGAAGGAGGAGAAGAAAAAGGCAAAAACATTAGAAAAAGATTTTCTTAATAAAGAGATAGCTTTGACAGAAGCTGAGACCTTAGTATGATTAAGAAAAAAGGCCCAAGCGATCTGGGGGGACCAAGAGGCCGAGTGATCAACCCGTCAGATCGCGCCCTAGCAGTAGAACTTATCCAAGAAGCAAATCAAAAAGGTGCGCGATTCACTCTAGCGTGCAAGGAATTGAACATGAGTGTTTCTCGCGCATTTTCGCCTCTTTAAATATATTCGTTGTTGTGTTAGAGCTGTCCATTAGTTCATTAACCATACCGCTTAAAGGTGTAATTTTAATCCCTCATGTGATGCCTTAAAACCTAACCTTTTATAGAAATGAAGGGCTTCGGGTCGCTTTTTGTCTGTTGTTAGTTGAACCATATGGCAGCCACGCTCTTTGGCACGTTGAATTGCCCATCGAATGAACATAGATCCTATACCTTGCCCGCGTTCTAAAGATGCAGTACGAACACCTTCAATGGTGGCTCTCCATCCTCCTTGATAAGTAATGAATGGAGTAAATGTAATCTGTAGAACACCTACTATCTCTTCACCATAACAAGCCACAATCAATTCATTGTTTGGGTCAGAGTTAATAGATTGAAATGCTTTGATGTAACTTTCTGGCAAAGGTTGTTTATATAGCTCTCTTTTGTTTCCCAAAACGTCATCCGAAAGCATATACACAATCCTGTCAAGGTCCT
The DNA here is from genome assembly GCF_008764245.1 of Bacillus subtilis. Classification (GTDB taxonomy): domain Bacteria; phylum Bacillota; class Bacilli; order Bacillales; family Bacillaceae_C; genus Lederbergia; species Lederbergia ruris. The sequence goes on along the minus strand of NZ_VTQV01000010.1, from coordinate 11,304 downwards.
GTATTGTTGCCTCTCTAAATGTAACTTGATTTGTATTCATTAAAATGTCCTCTCCAATGTAACCATGAATTTTTTGTTCCATTAAATGACAGCGTTGCTCAAATGGCACACTGTTGGCTTATTCTATCCGCAATTACTCAGGTAGACACTGCAAAACCAACGAATAGATGTTTGATGTGATCTTCCAACCCTTTCTAATAGGGTAGTATCAAATTTTATCCTATCAAAGCTGTTCATTCATTGGCATTTGCCAGCCATCTTCCTCATCCCAAATAGCATCGATGTCATCAAGGTGAACACGCCATTCCCCTTCAGGAATAACTCTTCTTATTTCAGTGAGGCATGATAACCAGTGAAATAAAGCAGTTAACATGTCTTCAAAGTCATCTGAGAAAGGTAGCTTTGTTGAGCCCTCAAATATAATAGTTGGCTCTGAATCAACCCTCTCATAGACGCAGAAGGTTTCTCCGATCTCTTTCAGTTCGAAATTGTCATTGTACTGATTAATAATTGCATTTACCTGCTGTTGTTCTTCATGTGACAAAGAGTTGGTTCTTTCACAAGTATAATAGACGGAAACGCCCATAGTTGTTTCTCACCTTTCAGCTTTATTATTGATTTTAATGCCTGTATTTTGTAATCCATAATTTCCATTGCATTTTAACTACTATACTAAATTGTTTTTATTTTAAAACCAGATAGAAAGTTTCAAATCTTGTATCAGTGATTATTGCAGATGAGCAACTTATGTGTTGTTGTGAGCCATTCATTGCGGAAAAATGAACCATTTGAGAAACCGGGAGCCACTAATAGTACAATTGCTTGTTTAAGAATAGAATCAGAGCCATAGCGGAACTACCTGCCATTGACTATAACGCCCGATTCATTGCATTTGTAGGAAAGGGACGGGGCCCGCCAATGAATACTCAAAATCAATTTGTCCGTGTTATTATTTTTGAGCAGATGTGCCTCTTAGGCATTATTTTTCCACATTTGTGATTGTTCCACAACTGGACAAAAGTTTACTTTTTTAGCAACTTTAAATCCTATCAGGGCCTTAGCTAATAAAATATAGCTAATCAAAATTTTGAGATATGGATTGATTACGTCATTAGAACTTTCACAGCTGGATTACTACCACGAACCAGTGCCATGGGTATTTGTTCACGCAAGTTGTTGAAGAGGGAAGATATTTATATGAAAGGGTGGTACTCACCAATTTATTGGCGAGTACCACCCTTTTATTACTGAGGTTTTGTCCCAGCCTCATTCTTAGAATGGACAACCTTATATACCTATTATATTATTTTGTTAGGCCCACCATAAGTCCTTTGCACTTTCCTTAATAAGCAAATCCTTTAAAAAGTCAACTGCTTTTGTAAATCCTTCCTCTACACTCATGAGTCCATCTTCATGTTCAATGCTGATGGCACCTTGATAACCGATAGTTTGAAGGGCACTGATAATTTCTCTCCAAGTCTCTTCCCCATGTCCATATCCGACCGTTCTGAAAACCCAAGAACGATTTGCAATATCACGATATGATTTTGTATCAAGAACTCCATTTAGTGAGTTATTTAATGGGTCAATCCGTGTATCTTTTGCATGAAAATGGAATAAAGCGTCCCCTAGAGCTTTAATACTATTTACAGGATCCATCCCTTGCCAGAAATAATGGCTTGGGTCAAAGTTCGCACCGATTCTTTCACCACATTCCTTCCTAAGACGAAGAATCGTTTCCGTATTGTATACAACAAACCCCGGATGTGGCTCAACGGCTACATTCACATTATATTCTTCCAGTAATCTAGCTTGTTCCTTCCAATAAGGGATCACTTTATTTTCCCATTGCCATTCCACCACTTCCGAAAAATCATTCGGCCATGGACATGTAATCCATACTGGATGTTGTGAAGTTTCAGATTCACCTGGGCAGCCCGAAAACGTGACAACATTTTTAACACCCAATTTAGAAGCCAACTTCACAGTATTGACGAAAGTATAATGATGTTCGTCTGCAATTTCCTTATTTGGATGCAAGTTATTGCCATGACAGCTTAGTGAACTAATGGTAATTCCTCTAGATTCAAACGCTTGTTTAAATTGTTCTAACTTTTTCTCATCCGCTAGTAAATCCGCCGGTTTACAATGAGCATCTCCAATATATCCGCCTGCCCCTACTTCGACTGTATCTAAACCTTTTGTTTTAATGTAATCTAGCATTTCATCTAAAGTTTTTTTTGAAAATAATACCGCAAATACACCTAGTTTCATAATTTAACACTCCCAATTTTTATTTTTCTGAACCTGCTGTAATTCCACTAATAATATATTTTTGCAACAATAGAAAGACGATAATAATTGGCGCTGCGGCAATCGTAGAAACGGCCATTAAATTATCCCACTGTGTTCCGTATTGGCCAATGAATTTCGTTATTCCCATGGTTAATGGTCGAATCTTTTCATCTGTCGCTAGGGTTAAGGCAAAAATTAAATCTCCCCAAGCAAATAAGAATCCAAATGTAGCAACTGTTAAAACGGTAGGCTTTGTAAGTGGCAAAATGATCCTTACGAAAGCAGTAAATCTGTTACACCCATCGACAATCGCTGCCTCTTCTAATCCTTTTGGAATGGAAAGAAAGAATGGCCTCATCACAATAATTGCAAAGGGAAGTGCTGTCGTTGTATTCCCAATAATCAAAGCTACATAACTATTCAAAATGTCAAATTTGCTGAACATGATAAACAAAGGCATCGCTGTCATAATTCCAGGTATCATTTGTGTAACCAATAAAACTAATAATAAAATGGATGCCCCTTTAAGTCGAAACCTAGCCATTGCATAGGCACAAGGTAATGCAATAATCAATGTAAATGCTGCGGTTCCTGCCGCGATAATCATTGAATTTCTAATATAAGGTAACAAACTTGTATCCGTAATTAAATTTTTCACATAGGCATCAAAACTGATCGTTTCGGGAATAATCATCGGTGGTGTTGCAAACACATCTTGAATTGGTTTAAGCGATGTTACGATCATCCAATAAATAGGAAATAGGAAGACGATTGTAATGAGAAGGGCGACTACAAACAATAGATACTGTTTCGTTGTATATTTTCTCATACAGACTCCTCCTTCCTAGCTAAATAAAGATATACGAGTGATAAGGACATCAAAATCACTAGAATAATTGTTGCAATCGCACCACCTGCGCCAAAATTAAAGTTAATAAAAGCTTGTTCATATCCAAAGAATGGTAATACTTGAGTAGCATTCACTGGTCCGCCACCAGTCATAATCAAAATAATATCAAATACTTTAAATGTATAAATAATTCCTAGCATGATAATGACCAACAGTGTCGGTTTTAAAAGTGGCATCGTTATTTTTGCAAATATTTGTAGCTTATTCGCCCCATCCATTTTAGCCGCTTCATATACATCTGAAGGTAATGATTGCAGGGCCGCCAAAATAAGTATCATATTAAACGGAATCCCCACCCAAACATTTGTAAAAATAACAGCTATTAAAGCCGTACTTTCCTGCCCAAGCCAGTTAATAGGATGGCTAATAATATGAAGGTTCATTAATAAGTAATTAATAACTCCATAATCAACATCAAGTAGCCATGTAAACAGATTCCCTGTAATGACTAACGGGGTCATCCACGCTAGGAGAAATAAAGAGCGAAAGAAATTTCGCAAAGGAAATTTCATATTGAAAAATAGCGCCAATAAATACCCGAAAAACACTTGTAAAATAATACACGAAATCGTGTAAATAAACGTATTTCTGGTCGCAATAGGGAATTTTTCAGATCTAAAAACTTCTAAATAGTTATCAAGGCCAATAAACGAACCCCCTGTTTTCAAATTCATAATGGTTAAATCTTGAAAACTGACAATGACATTATAAAAAATCGGATATAACATAAAACAGATAACAAAAATAATCGTTGGTAGCATAAAAAGATAAAGCGGTAAACTCTTTTTAAAAGCTTGCATATCTTGAACCTCCTTTAACAAACAGGAGGGGAAATCCCCCTCTCCCATTCATTTTTATGGCAATAAAGGCTCTATCTTTTTCGCAGCATTATCCATCACAGTATTTACATCCTCTCCAGTGATGGCACGTTGAATGGCTTCCTGAACAGTAGTAGAAATCTCTGGATATTTCGAACCATAAGCACGTGGCTTGGCTGATTCTAATTGCTCCATAAACGCTTTAATATGTTCATCTTGAGCCCAATTATATTGCTCATCAGTTGCAAGGTCTCTTCTACTCGGCAATCTCCCACCAATTTCATGCATGGGCCCAAGGATCTCAGGTTGTTGAGTCCATTTAATAAAGTCCCAAGCCTCTTTCTTATGTTCTGCATCTGCAGTAATTGCCCAGTTTTCTCCACCAAGAACAGATGCTGGTTGTTTATCGTAAGGCATTAAAAATACGCCAAAGTTTATATCAGGTGATTCTTCTTTTAATCTTGGGATTTGCCAAGGGCCATTTTCCATCATTGCTGCTTTTTTCGTTTGAAACTGAACTAAGACATCTGTTTGATCCCAGTTAACCATATTTTGCGATAATGAACCGTCCTTTACTAGATCTTGTACAAAGGACATCGCTCTTTTAGCATCATCACTACCAAATGAATCTAGGTCTGCTCCTGTTTGCCATAGGTATGGAAGAAACTGAAATGTCGCTTCTTCACTTTTTGTCCCAGACATTGCAAAACCTTTAACGTCATCTTTTGTTAACTTTCGGGCAACCTCTTTTAACTCATCCCATGTATTAGGAAGTTCTGTGATACCTGCTTCTTCAAACATATCCTTGTTGTAATAAATGGCTAGTGCATTACTGTTATTTGGAATACCATAATATTTTCCATCCATCATTGCAGACGCCATTGCCCCTTCAAAGTATTGATCAGCTTGTCCCCAATCTTCAACTTCTTGTGTAATATCAGCAAATACTCCTGCTTCGATAAAAGATTGATGATCAGGGTTGTCGATCACTACGATATCAGGAAGCTCATTTCCTGCCACTCCTTGAAGTAGTTTGGTTTTCAAGTCAGCGAACGGGATATACGTCCTATCAAATTTAATATTCGGATGTTCTTCCTCATATTTCTTAATAAGCTCTACTTGCTCTTTACCTGATGCAGCATCTGGAGCCAAGTAGTCCCAAACTTTAATGACTACTTGCTTGTCTGAACCTTCGTTCCCATTACTTTTTTTATCCCCAGAACTACATGCAGGTAATAAGAGCAAGCAAAAAACAGTGAGAAATAAAAATATTTTGCTTTTCATTTTTTTGAGTCTCCTTTTCCTCATTTTTCAAGAAAATCTTGAATTACGATTTCTTTTGATTGCTTAATAGATTCTAATGAAGCCCCAACAATGGCAAAACTATTAATATTATCGGCTAACTCCGTAATAGGTTTCCTGTTTTCCTTTATCGCATTAACCATTTCAAAAATAGAATACTCCCTGTCTTCATACTCTAATGAAACTAAATCTAGCTCAATTGTAGTTCCATTCTCCAATCTTGCTAATGGTTTGTCATTTATTAATTCAATGACACCTTTTTTACCTACAAGTTTAATCTCACCGTTCCAAGAGGTTTCCCTACCTCGAGTTACCCAGGACCCAAAATAATTTACAAGCACATTGTCAAACTTCATAATAGCGCTTGCAACACCATTGCCATTGAACCAACTCCAGGAGGGTCTCATGCTTTTCGCAAAAACGGTTGTTGGTTCTAGACTAAGAATATGGCGTAATAAATCAAAATGGTGGATGCTCATATCTTCAATTAAAATTTCGTTATATTGGTCTCTCCAACCACCAAATTTACTAGCACGTCGGAAATCCCATTCAACATACTCGATTTCCCCGACTAGTCCTTCATCCACCGCTTTTTTCACTGCTGCAATCTCTGGTCTCCATCGGTAGTTTTGGCTTATCATGACAAACTTTTGATAATCTCTTGATTTTTCTAGTAGTTCCATAGCATCCTCAAATGTATGGGCGATTGGTTTTTCCATAAATACATTTAGATCATGCTCAAGTGCATCAAGCGCTAACTTTTTATGTGTTTGTGGAGGGGTGACAATAACAGCAATATCTGCTTTAACGCTTTCAAATGCCTCTAAATGATTTGTAAAGAATTCTGTTCGATTATTTTTTATAATCTTTTTGACATTTTCAAGATTTTCAGACATCACATCGACAACTGCAACTAGTTCAACATCTTCAAAATGATCAAGGATTTCTGTCCATGAACTACCAAATCCTCCTGCTCCTACTTGAATTACTTTTAACTTTTCCATATGCCTCACCCTTGTCTTTTAAATTTAAAAATGATTGAAGTGGACATCATTTGGTTGGGAAAAAATAAACAGTCCACAAAAATGATGCACGTACATCTTTTTTCTTAAAAAAAGAAAACTCGCATTTGTCCCTCAATTCAGTAAGGTAAGCGTTTTATTAATTGTTAGTGTACCCGTTATAATGATGTACGTCAATCATTTTTTCGGTGGTTTTTCAAAATTAATATAGTATTTTGCATTTGCCTTTGTTACAATCTCTAATTTAATAATCGTTTCTGAGTTTATATGTCTTTCTCCCAACACTAAATATTCAAATACGTTTTTAACGGTTAGAAATGCTTGGCTAGCCGGATCCTGGCAAATAATTGAATTTATGATATTTTTTTGTAGGTAAAAATAGATTTCCTTACTCATATCGTGTCCCACTACTATTCTATCCCCCCCATGAATATGCTCATCTATATATTCCGCAACTTCTCCAAGAATACCGCTAGCGACGTATATAGCATCAGTAGAGCTTAATGTTCTTATTATTTTGTCTCCGCCTAATTGGCTATCCCAACCGTTTGTACAAACAGTATGGATGTTTACATTTATTCTATTTTGGTGAAAATACTCTCTAAATCCCTTTTCCTTATTTGTCATTTGAAAAGTATTATCCTCATCTCTAATAATGACAACATCTTTTAATTTTTTTGAAAACAGATAAATAATTTCAGCGGCTAAATAACCTGCAGAATAATAATCCCCGCCGACATAAAAAATCCTTTTACTTTCTGGTACATCATTATTAATTGTAAAAATTGGAATCCCTTTATTAATTCCCTCGTTTATAACATCAACAAATGGAGATGAATCATGCGGGGCAATGACTAAAGCGTCATAAGGATTATTTTTTATGATCTTTTTAAAATAATCAAGTAGATTCTTATTGGGAATTGCATGTACCCGTTGAATATGCGCAACAAAACCAAAATCTTTGTATAATTCGGCAGCAGATTTTATTTCTGCTTCAATTTCATCCCAAAAGTACTCCGGAAAAACTGGTAAAATAAATGCTACCTCCGTTCTTTTTTGTGTAGCTAAAAACTTTGCCGCTGTATTGGGCCTGTAGCCCATTTCCTTGGCCTTCGCTTTCACCCTTCTAATCGTTTTTTCACTAACTCCCTTTCGGTTGTTTAAAACTCTATCTACCGTCGCGGTAGATATCCCTAATTCTTCTGCAATCATTTTAGCTGTAACTTTCAAATTAGTTCACCCTTATCTATATTGTTTTTTCTATTTATTTTAAATCATAAAGATTATAATGCCTAGCATACCTTGAAGACACTAAAAACTTATTTACGTTAGGTTACTTGCATTTCAAATTCTACAGGTGTTTAACAAAGTATCGTGAGGAATCGGAAAAAACACAATCCTTTTGTGTTTTTATTAGCTTGATAACGTTAAGCGTATACTCTATTTATACACCAGTATATCAAAAAACAATTTATAAGAGTTTACGCTAAACTATATAAAGTTGAAATGGGAAGATTTGTTTTTCTGCCTTGCCAGTTGCATTATTAATATGTGGCTTTTCCGGTAGCGCTGGGTCCTCCGCATCTCATTTTATATAAATAAAAACAGGCCTAGTCCCACATTTTCTTTATTTTTTAATTTATTTATGTCATAATGCAAATATAATAAAAAGACCACTTGGTGTGTTAAGCACCAAACGATCGTATTAGTGCAAGAAAAACCGTTTATCAGCAATTTTTCGGAACAATCCACTTACTGCTTGCAGGCTTATGGGCGGGTTATTTTCTGTCTAAAATCAGATCGATGATCGCCACGATCAGCGTAGAAAAGCTGATCATTAAAACCAGGGCTTGAAAAACTCACACTCGTAGCACCCCCTCTCTACTTGGACTTTTCAAGACTAGAGACAGCGACATGTGCTGACCGTCAATAAACCTATTCTTCTAAACTTGTGTACCTTACTAGAACCGATAAAGCATTAGCTAGATTGAAAAATACTAGGTTCGTGGACAAACCAGAATTACCATTGAAACAGCAGGAAAAAGACTTGATAAAATATCTATTCACAAGACAACTCCACCGAATTAGTAATATTCTGGATTTAATCAGAATCATAATACTAAAGTGTAATATTCAAGAACTAATTAAGTTTATTTCTGCTCTTGCAAGATCTGTTCAAATAGACTTACACTCTTCCCCAAAAGCCCATCTTCCTTTTCTGTTAAAGGATCAATCCAATCAGCTTTATCTTTTGCCCAATCTAACCACTTCAAGAGTTGTTCCTTCTGCTCTTCATTATTATACTTATATATCTTTGTTTCAAATTCTCTAATCTTACTTGCCTTATCCCAGTCTGAGACGGCCTGAGTAAGTTCCTTAACTTCCTCTAACTCATCATTTCTTAATTGTTCTAATTTCCTCTTTCTTTTCCGTTCCTGCCCTGTACCAATTCTTCTATTTTGTATTTCGCATATAACCTATTTCCAACAACAAACATCTGGTATATAATATCTCCAACTTGCTCTTCTAGTGGTGATTCTTTTAAATCCCTAAATTCCAGATCAATCTTACCCTTTTTAGTGGAACCGAGCCAATTCTCTGCAGCTAGCGATAGTGTTAACACCTTATTCCTTTCTTTTAATTCAAAGTAAAAAACTGTATACATAATTACAAAGTATGAAGTATCTTTCCCCTTTTTTATTTCTACTTTTGTAAGTGCGGATTTTAGAGCCACTAATAGAATAAGCCTCCTGTATAATTTAATGTCGTGCGCAACGCATGACATTATTATACAGAGGTTGGTTGTTTTAAGTGACATTTAACGAGAAAACGGCAGCTATTGAAGAGCTAGCAATAGGGAATTACATTTAAAACCATCATAACATTATTTTAATGGGCGCATCTGGGAAACAGAAACAGAGGATTTCCAATGCCTTTGGGGTTCACGCGTGTCGCCAAATACAATAAAGTAAAATATATTAGATCACCTGAATTACTTGATGAGTTAGTAGTAGCAGGGTAAGAGTCAAATAGATCCCACCTATATTTTTCAATGGGTTCTATTTAACGCTTACGTTGTAAGAATCTTGCATAATTCTTTCTAAAATGGCGTCTACCAGTGGGGGTATAAGCTTTAATCCATTTGTAGATTGTTACTTTAGATACGCCATATTGTGCTGCTTAAGTCTTTTGCTGAGTTTCCGGAATGATAGAGATCAACAACTGTCTTCTTAAAGTCTACATTAAATTTTTTGCCTGTATTTTTGTTATCCATTTAACACATCTCCCAGTTATTATATTATCACTTAACTAAGATGTATCTCTGGAACTATACTACCATCACTAAAGGGCGTTATTATGTTTAGCATAATTATTAAATTGTAATTTTAATCATCTTCATCTTCAATTTTTAAAGACTTAATTCTCTCCTTCTTTATCACTAGTTCTCTGTTGGATATAAGTTGGAACTCTTTTGAAATAGTATCCTCCTTAAAGCGAGTGGCTATAGCTTCATTATCGTTTAATTTAAATAGAATATATTTGCTACCATCTATGGTCGCTACATCAAAGGATTTTTCATTCATAGCATTTTGGTAACCAAGTAAGTATATAATTTTCCCTAGTGTAAAGGTCAGAAGAAGTAGAATTAGCACAAGTGTTATAAATTGGTATTTGAATTTGAATTCAAAAATTTCCCAGAAACTCATGGAATTATCATTTTTAAAATAAGCATGAATTTTGTTATTATATCCTTTAACTTTTCGTTGAAAGATTAATGGGAAAATAAAATTATACACACCTATGCCAATTATGGTAATCCCTAATATTATTTTGAGTAATAATGAATCAAAATACGCACCAGAAACAAGCAATAACGATAGCAATATAACATTTTTATTTAACCTTGTTTTCCAGGTGATCTTTTCATCATCATTATAGGGACGATGATTAAAAAAGATAGCTATTATCGAAGTCATAAAAGTTATGACTGCGGATATCGATATTATGATGTCAATTAAACTAATATCATTTAGAAATATGTTAGGTATTTTAAAATACTCATAATAACCATTTTTATAGCTGTAAGCTATATAGTAACCTGTTACAGATAAGTACGCTAAGATATAAGCTGAATATTTCTTAAGTAGATCTTTAAATTGTTCCAAATTATCCCCCTCCCTTTTACCTACATCATTCGACAAAAGAAGAGGAATTCCTTTAACTTATTTATCATCTAATCACAAAAAACGCCTCATGTGAGATGCTTAATAACCTGTCCATTCAAACGTTATAGCTTGGTCTTCATCGTTTATCTTTGTTACAAAGTAATTTCTGCTCCGCTCAACAGGAGTCATTTCACTAGTGCTGATCGTATAGTACGATGCGCTACCTTGAGACTTATCAAGTCTATGTCACAATTTTAAATTTTCAGATAAATCGGATTCCTTCCCGCTAACATTTACAATCCAAAGTTTTGTAGCTCTAGTAATTCCAACATGTTCTTTTTCAAAATGATGTTGAGACTTCTCTCCACCGTTTTCCACCAACACCGAAATATCTGTAATAAATTCCATTAAAACTCCCTCCTCTCTAATATTTTCGGCTGAAGGAGGGGCATTGTGTAATTCCCCCTAAAATAATAAGCCTTTTAGGCATGTAGGTCTTCTATAATTTTGTTATTAGTAAGTTTTCTACCTTCGTTGTTTGCTGAAGAATTTTGACACTCTTCCCTTGTAACAGCGATTGTCCGGTGATGCTATACTATAAGGTATCCCGTCGTGATAGAACTTAAATCCACATTTGTAATAGGTAAAAAGCAAATCATCATTTTCGAACTTGGCTACAGGGCTTCGTATGCATTCTGTCTCGAAATGATGGGCAACTTTTAGGCTTAATGTTGTTTATGGCAAACTAAAAATGTAGGTTATGGCACTTCTTTTATGCATGGCCTATAGGG
>NZ_VTQV01000109.1 GCF_008764245.1 Bacillus subtilis | reverse complement strand
TTAGCGTGCCCAGCAAGCCGTTAATTGCTAGTTGGTGGAAGTCCAACCTGAGTAAGTGCCAAGACGCTCAGTAGCTGACAGGCAACTGGTGGAGAAATCCTAAGGTTGAAGCCCTGTGACAAAGTAACTCATATGTGAGTGCGAGCAACCTAATAGGTCGTAACATAAAGTGAATCCTGCCGCCTCGTCAATTACAACCCTCTTTGAGGACAAAGGGAAGTTGAGTCTGGTGACAATGGGCGAAAACCATGGAAGGTGTGAGGAACTTGGAAGCACAGCACCGAAGAATCCCTCGGGGTATGGGGAGCGACATGTTAGGAAAGTAGTTAACGGAACTGGGGATACCCTCCTCGGTCACTTTCCTAAGGAAAGTAAAACAGAAACCTATAAGCATAAGTGAAGTGGTTGAAGGACTGAGAGGGAGTCGGAGGGGGTCATAGTACTGATAATGACAGCGACAGCACAACGTTGTCTAGGGAAGGACGGCATAAGCCAATACCCTGCTTCGTTCATATGTTCAAAGGAGGTAAGAGTCAGTGAATGCCAAGAAAATGGCTAACTACACCAATTATGTAAAAGCTCAAGAACTCTGGAAAACATTATACCTTTGTGCCAAGGAAAGCAAGACACGCCGATTTCATGCCTTATATGATAAGATTTATCGACCTGATATCTTGTGGGAAGCATGGAAAAGAGTAAGAAGTAAACGTGGAAGTGGCGGAGTAGACTCTCAAACTATGGAAGATATTGAGTCCTATGGCGAGAAAAGGTTTCTTAATGAAATTTATCTAGAGCTAAAGGAGAATCGATATCGACCGCAGCCAGTCTTACGCACGTACATTCCGAAAGATGATGGAAAGAAACGTCCTTTAGGAATCCCAACCATCAAGGACAGGGTTGTCCAAATGGCAACCAAACTAGTTATAGAACCAATCTTTGAGGCTGACTTTAAAGATTGTTCTTATGGATTCCGTCCCAAAAGAAATGCACATCAAGCAATAGCGAAAATCAGAAAAGAGAGCAAGAAAAGTTATTGGGTATTAGACGTCGATATCCAAGGTTACTTTGACAATATCAACCATGATAAATTAATGAAGCTAGTGAAACAGCGAATCAGTGATCGCAGGGTGCTAAAGCTGATTCGAAAATGGCTACAGGCAGGAATCATGGAAGAAGGAAAAGTCAGAAATTCTCTCTTAGGAGCTCCGCAAGGCGGTGTGATTTCACCATTACTTTCGAATATCTATTTGAATGTAATGGATTCTTTGTGGGAAAAGAACTTCAATCATTTAGGAGCTTTAATCCGCTATGCGGATGACTTTGTCATCTTGTGCAAGACGAAACAACAAGCGTTAGAAAGCGTGCAAGTGATTCAGGCAATCATGGGGAAACTTAACCTTTCGTTGCATCGAGAGAAATCAAGACTCGTCAATATATGGGATGATAGTGACGGATTTGATTTTTTAGGCTTTCATCATCGCAAATTTCCCATCCGTAAAAAGGGTGGTCATACATTCTTTATCATGAACCATGTTCCAAGCAAGAAAGCCATGAAGAAAATGCGTAAGAAGATTAAAGACTATACAGAACCACGACATAAGTTGTCTATGGACATAAAAGATTTGGTAAAAGGCTTGAACCGCAGACTGCAAGGATTCAAGAATTATTATCAACTATCACCAATGTCCAAGAGATGGTTGAATCGCATTGATTGGTATGTGTTACAACGTTTAAATCTCTTCAATAATAAGAAAAGAAATAAACGTCATAAACACGCATATCTTCAGAACACGATAAGCCAAGTCAAATTCATTTTGGTAAAATTGGCGGATTGAGTCCGTAAAGCCAAAGGAAGAAGAACGTCGGAAAGCCGTATGAGGGAAAACTTCACGTACGGTTTGATGAGGGGGGACAGGAAAAGGAATTGCCCTCTTGTCTGGCTTAGTAAGGTGGAAAACTCTGAACCCCGAGGACAAAGAGGACAATATCTAATTCCTGTTTTCTACTCTAC
>NZ_VTQV01000108.1 GCF_008764245.1 Bacillus subtilis | reverse complement strand
AAAATATTGATATAACAACATGTAAGCTACAGGTACCATTGAAAAATCAAAAGGAAAGGCCCTGGGAATAAAAGGTAGGAATGCAATGGGGTAATCCCAAAAATTGTATTGTGCACCAACTACATCTAATAAGGTTGTTGTCAAGATAATTATGGTACCAAATAACAAAATTTCTAAAATAATGTCTCGTTTAACAAGTTTAGCCCATATAACCCAAGGCACAACTAAAAAAACGACTAGTATCCACCATTCCCAAGTTAAAAACTCATTTTTTAGCCAACCATTTAATTCTAAATGATAGAGCTTATCTTCTAATAAACGTATTTCCTTAAGATTTTCAAATATATTATCTATTGATATCACCTCTATATTTAAATGAAAAGGTAACAGATATTTTTGAATTCAAACTCTTTGAGCTGCCTTTTTAGTATTACCGTTTTTTAGTAATGAATTTCCATCGTAAATAAGAAAAAAACCATGTTGGAAGTTCTTATAATACACGGGTTTTCGACTTTTTTTCAAATAAGTCAGAAATATATTAAAAACAAAGTTAAATCTAGATTTAAGATAGAACAATAAAAACAGGATACATCAACTTATAATAATGGAGAAAGCAGACGAGCACCTTGTTCAACAATGCGCTCGGTCAGGGATCGTTGCAACAAGTCTTCAATTCTTAATGGTACAGAATCAGTAAGATCCCTCTCGAACTGCTCTGTGAGTTCCCTTGCCACATCAGCACTGTACACGACTTGACACACCTCATAATTCAGGCGAAAACTTCTCATATCATAGTTTGCTGCGCCTACTTCTGCAATTTCCTCATCAATGATCATCAGTTTCGCATGTAACATTCCTTTATTGTACTGGTAGATTTGGACCCCAGCTTCTATAAGTTCCCCGTAATAGGTACGACTTGCATAGCCCACGCTTTTTTGATCAATGTGGCGAGGAACCAGCAATCTTACGCGCACACCACGAGCCACAGCTGTCTTTAATGCCATGATAATATCTGTTTCTGGTACAAAGTAGGGTGTTGTTATATCAATAGTTTTGGTCGCCTGTGTTATACATATAAAGTAAGCTTGACGAATAACTGGGGTAGGAATTCCAGGGTTTCCTTCCAACGTATGGATGTACGCTTTTTGCAATTCTCCTGTCTTTGTTTGGGTATTGTCTGTTTTACCTTCTATAGGCCATAACTCAGATCCTAATTCGGCAGACCATCTTGAAAGATCTATGCTGCCGGTTGGATTGATTTCCTTTGATTTATATTTTGGGATTTTAGTGGCCTTTTTCGTTGCCTCAGATTTTGTTTTTGACTTTATCCGTTCTGGTACAGCGATATTCCAATGAACGTCGAAGATAGTCTGCAAGTCGCCTGTTGCTTCCCCTATAATTTGCAAATGAGTGTCCCTCCAAAATCCTACGTCTGGCTTTAATCCTGTATATTCATACCCAACGTTCATACCGCCAGTAAAGGATTCCTTTCTGTCAATCGTCACAATCTTACAATGATCCCGATAATTCCAATTGGACAAAATCCAGGGAAAACTTAAAGGAAATATTGTCCGACATTCTATCCCTGCTTCCACCATCTGAAGGATTTTTTGATTCGGAAATGTTTTACTCCCCCAACCATCTCTAATAAAACGAACCCGCACTCCATTTTCTGCTTTTTCGATCAGCAGTTCTGAGATGCGATTACCAATTTGGTCGTTCCGATAGATGAAATATTCCAGATCAATGGTTTTTTGGGCTTTTTGTAGAGATTCGATAAGTTGTTCATATTTTGCTATTCCATTGTTTAGTACTTGGACTTTGCCGACTCGAAGCCCATGCACAGTGAAATGCCGTAAAGCATCGGCGATTATCGATGCTGAATCACTATATGTATCAGGTAACTTCTCAGACTCATTATGAGAAGAGGTCAATCTTTTACGATGAATAAGCTTGGGATTTGATATGCTAAGATATAGTAAGAAACCAATGACAGGCAAAACAAGGACTATTATTATCCAATTCAAAGCCTTGGCAGGACGACGAACTTCCCAAATTGCTATGAATAACATAAAGAACGTATTTAACAGGTATAGATAAAAAATCCACGTCCATAAATAAAATGTACCCTATAGAGTAGACGTTTGAAAAAGCCAGTCTACCTGTAGGGTACTTTTTTG
>NZ_VTQV01000107.1 GCF_008764245.1 Bacillus subtilis | reverse complement strand
GGACGTGGGGGAATTCCTGCAAAAAAAGATTTTAGGCTTTTAAAGGGGCGCGGAATATGGGATTGATTTCTTCTGAAATTTGCTCGGCCGGCATACCTTTGACAATACGTTCAGCTGCTTCGATCACAAGCAAGCCCATTCCTGTTGAAAGATTGCCTGAATCAATAGGATAGACATTTCCAAGTTCTTCTGCGGCTATACAAGCATTTTGATAGGATGAAGAAATGCCCGAACCCAAACTAATATGGACCACTTCATGCCCTTGATCTGTCCACTTTTTAAAATAATCGATGTATTCCTTAGGATTAGGGGCAGATGTTTTTGGCAAGATCCGTTGCCTTTCGTAGGTCTCGTAAATATCATCAGGGCTAATATTCACTCCATCCTCGTATTGTTTGTCCCCTAGATTGATATGAAGAGGTTGGCAATGAACCTCATATCGTTCTTTCAACCTATCATCCAAATCACAAGTACTATCCGCACTTAATATTATTTTCTTCACAGTATTCTACCTCGCTTATTAGCATTCAAAGTTCATTTATAATTATACCGATATAATACCATAGGATTTCAGAAAAATTCATGCTAGTTGTCTTCATAGTAAAAGAAAATTCCCCACTTGACTCCCTAGCTATCAAGCTTTCTTAGGATTATATTCGTCTGGCGCAAGCAAAAAAGAGAAGGGAAAACGAAATCCTTCTCTTTACTGTACAGTCTTTTTGTTGATCAGCTTCGTCACACCAGCGGCAATGGCTAATGCTATTAAAGATATGGCAAGAGGTGGGAGCAAACTTGTACTTCCAAACTCGACATAAGATGTAACTGGAACTTGGTCCCAGGATGGATTAGGCGTGTACATGATTGTCAAAAACCAACCTGATAATACTTGTATGGCGACAAAAGCCAAACTAAAAACTCCAACAAATATGAAAGACTTTTTCAAGCTCATTCCTCCTCTCCGCGCCATTCATGCGTTTTTCAGAAAATCATTTATAAAATCATCTAGAGTGTATGGCAATTTCCGGTGTATGCATATATATAGTTTATCATATATACCAATTAATTGGTCCTCATACCCACATTCCATTATGATCTGGCAGCAAAAAATATAAGGGCAATTTATTAATTCCTTAATGAATATTATGTTTTTTGAAATTACCGCCCTTCACTTCGGCAACATCATATACAGCAACAAAGGCGTGTTTATCAATTTCATAAATGATTTCTTTTATTTTACTGTCCTCTAAACGGTTAATGATACAAGTAATTTCTTTGAATTGTTCATTTGAATAACCGCCTTCAACTACGTTATATGTCGCGCTACGACCTAAACGGTCACGTATGGTTTCCACCATTAACTCGGGTTGATTTGTGATAATTTTAAAGGTTTTAGAACCACTTAAACCTTCTTCAACAATGTGAATCACTTTAGACGCTATAAAATAAGCAATTCCCGATAAGAAAGCCCCCTGAAGACCAAAGACGGTTGAAACAATGATAAACACAAATAAATTCAAGAACAAAATAAGGTCACTTGTTCCAAAAGGTAATTTCCGAGAAAGTAATACGGCTAACATATCAATGCCATCTAAGGCTCCGCCATTTCGTAATGCTAACCCCATACCAAAACCAATGATAATCCCACCAATAACGGTTACTAACAACGTATCTCCTTGAATAATGGTTGGGATATGGTGCATAATGCTCGTCCCGAATGCTAGTGAAGCAATCCCAATCACAGAATAAATCGCAAAACTTTTCCCAATTTGTTTATATCCCAAAAATATGAATGGGATATTTAATATGGCAATTAATAGTCCTAAAGGTAAGCCGATTAATTGTGAACCAACGATACTTAGACCTGTCACACCACCATCTGATACATTGTTTGGAATTAATATCGCCTCTAACCCATATGCGGTTATAAATGCTCCAATAATGACTGCAATGGCTCGTAATACTTTTTTAAGTGTACTGGTTCTTTTCTTCTCAGTAATTGTACTCATTTTATTCCTCTTTCCAAACTTTTTTCCTTTTACCCTTATCGCTTCATTACATTTTTTTATTTTATTATCAATAACAACAAAAGCGCAAGTATAAATATCCTGTCGTTTGAGTCAAGTATTTGTGGGCAGAAATTTTCGCCCTTTAATTTTGTAAGCACTCTCATACTTTCAGGGTTCTCCAAAGTCGACTATTTTTCCATTTTTAAAAACCGGACAGCTCTTTTAAAGCACGA
>NZ_VTQV01000106.1 GCF_008764245.1 Bacillus subtilis | reverse complement strand
CCTATAGGGCTATGCATAAAAGAAAAAGCCACTTGCTAACAACTCAATAATTAACTACACTTCCTGTTGGACCATTATTCTGGCAGGAGGTAGATTAGGAGTGTTAGAAGTGACTGAAATTAATTATATCAGACAACAAGTGAACGGAAAAGGGCATACATATGCAGAGGTTGCGAGAAGAACAAATAGAGACCCAAGAACCGTACAGAAATATGCGGATCTAGATGAATTCCAACCTGAATTGAAAGGAAGGAAACCTCAACCCTCTCCGGTTATGGATCCGGTGAAAGAGATTGTGGATCAGTGGTTGAGGGAAGATTTGAAGAAGAAAAAGAAATATCGGAGAACTGCGAAGCGTATTTGGGAGTTATTAAAGGAAGAGTGTGGATTTAAAGGTTCAGACCGAACGGTGAGAGCATATGTCTCTAAGCGGAAAATAGAATTACTTGAAGAGATGGAAGCAAACGATGAGGCAGCTCTTCCGTTAGAAGCAAGTCCAGGGGATGCCCAGGTAGACTTTGGGGAGGCACCGTTTAAGGTAGAGGGAGAAGTCATAGAACTTCCGTATCTGGTTATGTCTTTCCCGTACAGTAATGCATTTCTGGTTCAGGTGTTTGAGTCCCAGAATCAAGACTGTTTCTTGGAAGGCATGAAACGATTCTTTCATCACCTTGGGGGTGTACCTAGAAGAGTTCGTTTTGATAACTTATCACCTGCGGTGAAAAAGATTCTTCCTCATGGAAGACGTGAACTGACGGAGGGATTTGAAAGGTTTGTCTTACACTACGGTTTCGAATATGAATTTTGTAATCCAGGTTCAGGGAATGAAAAAGGTCATGTGGAAGCAATGGTTAAGTATGTTCGTAATAATTTCTTTTTACCAGAACGAAGAGTATTTCAATTAGACGAATTCAATACCAAGTTGTGGGGAGAAGCTGAAAAAGATCGTCATCGCCAACATTATGAGAAAAAGGAAGAAATCAGTAAATTATTCGAAGAAGATAAGCATGCATTTTTACACTTACCGGCCAAGGAGTATAGTTGTGTACGCTATGAAACTTTGAAAGCTGATAAATATGGGTTTGTCCAAGTGGATACAAAAAAATACTCCACTTCCCCACGTTACGCAAAACAAAAAGTCTTGGTGGCAATCACATATGATCAAGTTACTATCCTTTCGGATAGATACGAAAAAATTGTAAGACATAACCGAATCTACGGAAATGCATCAAAATCAATGGTATGGCAACCCTACCTATCTCTTATGGCCACAAGGCCAACAGCTTTGAAATATACGACGTTCTATGGCCAATTACCGGAACGCTGGCGAAGCTATTTAAATGAATGCACCGTTGAGGAGAAGAAAGAAGCTCTCAAACTATTATCAACATTACTGAAAGAACATAGTTTAGAAAAGGCAACAGAAGCGTTGGAGATAGCTTCTAAAAGGATCCATCCATCTTCCGAATCAATCAAACAGGTTTTCCATCAACTTATTCACGGGCGGGGTTATCGTGATACGTTGGAGATGAAGCCTAGCATCCCAGTCATGCCAGTCGCTGAGCGAGGGATTAAGAAATATGATGTCTTCTTTTCCTCTAAAAGGAGGCAGGCATAATGCATGAAATGATTCAGGAGTACGCAAAGCGATTAAAACTCAGCTGGATTCGTGAGAATTTCCATACGGTGAACATAGAAGATCCTCAACAATACTTATTAACACTTTTTGAAAAGGAAGTGAAGCAGCGTGAGGAGCGTAAGATAAACCTATTATTCAAAACGGCAACGCTGCCGAACGTGTCTGGCAATCCTTTTGATTGGACAGATATTCAATTGGGTCAGGGGTTAAGTCAAGAATCGGTATTAGAAGGAGAATTTATCGAGGCAAAGGAAAATATGATTTTTTATGGTGGAGTAGGTGCAGGTAAAACCTACCTCTCTACGCTCATAGGAATCAATGCCATACAGAAGTATGGCAAGCGAGTGAAGTTCTATACCGTTGCTTCATTGGCAAATGAGCTGTTGGAAGCGAATGAAAAAGGTACGTTGACCAGGCTGTTTAACAGAATAGATAAGCTTGATCTATTAATATTAGATGAGCTAGGCTATATTCCATTGCATAAGCAAGGTGCAGAACTACTGTTTCAAGTGATATCTATGTGTTATGAAAAACGGAGCATTATCATTACTACCAATCTTCAATTCGGACAGTGGAACCATGTCTTTGGCGATCCAATTCTAACGGAAGCCGTAGTGGATCGCCTAATCCACCACTCCCACCTCATTCTGTTTGGGGGTGAAAGTAAACGAATGAAGGAGTCTATGATGATGAAAAATTAGAGGTTGGCAAGTGGTTTACAAA
>NZ_VTQV01000105.1 GCF_008764245.1 Bacillus subtilis | reverse complement strand
TGTTTAGTGCAAAATAAAAGTTAAGAGAATTGCAACCAAAATGTTAGAAGGTTGCACAAAAATAAAAGGCTTGCCAGCCCTCTCAAAATACCCTACCGTTATTGGTGTCGAATCAACTAATGGTGGGAGAGTGAAAGGATGCTAGCAATGCCTGAAATCAATCATATCAAAAAATTAAGGAATATAAAATCCCTATCAATCAATGAAATTTCAAAGCGAACTGGTTTTAGTTGGGTAACTGTTAAAAAGTACGCAGATGGCGATCAACTACCTACTGAAAAGATCATCGAGAAAAAAGGAATGATGTATGAAGAAGAATGGGGAGAAATTGTAATGGACTGGCTTGTCGAAGATTATGCGCTAAAAAAGAAAGCCAGAAGGAACAACAAAAATATCTTTGAAGGATTACAGAAATTAGGATTTCCTGGTTCTTATCGAACCGTTTGTGATTTCATTAAGAAAGAATGGAAAGAAAAAGTGTTAGACGAATCGGATGAAATGAAAGAGGAATATGAGAGATTGACCCATCCTCCTGCCGAAGCTCAAATTGACTTTGGCATTACCGAAGCAATTGAAGATGGGAAAGCAAAAGACATCCATGCATTAGTTATGAGTTTTCCATATAGTAACGCAGGGTTTGCAGTTCCTTTGCCTGCAGAAAATCAGGAGTGCTTTTTAGAAGGTCTTAAAATGCTTTTTAATCAAACGGGGTTTGTTCCAAGAAACCTTCGCCTGGATAACCTTTCGGCAGCAGTAGTAAAGGCACGGGGGCGTGGTCAGGAAACTGTTTTCAATGAAGAATTTCTACGTTTCGCGAACCATTATGGGTTTGAGGCGCAAGCCTGTAATGCGAGAAAAGGAAATGAAAAAGGACATGTGGAAAACAAAGTAGGATATGTTCGTTATAATTTCTTCACTCCTTCCCCTGTCATCAGAGATATAACGCACTTACGTGCTTTATTATTTGATCAATGTAAAAAAGATCATCAACGACTTCATTATAAGAAGGATATCGTTATTGCAGATTTGTTTGAAGAAGAAAAGAAATATGGGTTAGCTTTACCTGAGTCTGATTATCCGGTATTTAAACAGTCTATGGTAACCGCTAATAAATATGGTGAAGTAAGAATTGATGGAGTATGGGTCCATGTCCCTAAAAGTTATCATTACGGTAAGTTACATATGATTTTATATTGGGATCACTACAAGGTTGTCTCACATAACGGAGAGATACTTTCCACGGGTCCTAGACAGTATATGAATCAAACCAGGGAAATTCCGTGGCAATCCATCCTAAAAAACTGGAAACAGAAGCCGCGATCCATTGTATATTCTCGCTATTTCCCATACCTACCTGGCAGAATTGCTTATTACTTGAATATCGAATCAATGAAATTAAGAAAAGAGCGTGTAGAGTGGTTATTGAGCTTGATAGTAAATCATGATATGCAAGAAATAGATGAAAAATTCTATGAGTTACTACCAAATGAAAATCAATTTGATTCAAGTTCAGATGATTCTACGAACCATCCTTACGATGTGGATTGGAGTATTTATGATTCCCTCCAGCCTACTGTGAAGGCAGGTGTTTAACGTGTCTGATGTGATTAGGGAGAAATGTAAATTACTCCGTTTAGCATATGTTGCAGACCTGTATGAGAAGGTTCCTTTCGAGAATCCGGAACAATATTTGATGGATTTATTACAACAAGAAATAGAGTTAAGGGAAATCGCAAAAGGAGAACGTTTAATTAAAAAAGCGAAGTTTATGAATGAAAAGGAATTACAGGATTATCAATGGGGCGACCATATTCACTTCCCATCAAATCTCGACAGAGATGGCCTTGAATCCCTTTCCTTTATCAAGAGAAAAGAGAATGTAATTTTATCAGGGGCACCAGGAACAGGAAAGTCGCATCTAGCAACAGCATTAGGTCGAAAAGCTTGTAGAAACGGATATGAGGTCCGTTTCTACAGAGTAGCTGATTTAATAGAGTTGTTGGAAAAGTCGTGGATGGAAGGTCGATATCAAGCTCTACGTAATCGATTTAATAAAGTTGATATGATCATTCTTGATGAAATGGGATATGTGCCATTTAGTAAGGATGGGGCTGAGTTACTATTTCAGTTGATTTCCGACTGGTATGAACAGAAAAGCCTTATTATTACGTCAAATCTAGAATTTAGTCAGTGGAATAAAATATTTGTAGACGCACGCCTAACCGCTGCCTTGGTGGATCGAGTCATACATCACGCTCATATTTTAAGTTTTACTGGTGACAGTTACCGTGTGAAACACGCTTTATCGAATAGCTAATTACTAAGAACATAAGGGCTGGCAAAGTTCTAAACTTCTCGCTGCATTCTTCTAAACTTTTTGCTTGCAAAATACA
>NZ_VTQV01000104.1 GCF_008764245.1 Bacillus subtilis | reverse complement strand
CACATTTAGACCTTAGAGCTACTTTTAGGCTTTTGTTTTCATAGAATTTTTGACACTACCTAATTAAAGGTGGGGACTATTTTACGCTTACCTTCTAACATCCATCCTTGTTTGCGTTTCATCTCTATCCACACTCGTTCCGACATATCACCTCGTCTTTTAACGTTAAGCTCAATTCTGAATTAGAAATCTCTCTTTTCTTATTTTCAGTTGTTTCTTTTCCATAGACAGTGAACTTAAATTAAACAATGATAACACTATGACTGGAATTATATTAAAACGTTTCATCTGAATCTCCTCTGATTTTACAAAGGTTATTTTCCCCTACTATCACTGAATATGTTGGTTGTTAATTATTCAGACTTCTGCCCGTTAGTTTAGGAGTAATTCCTTCACATAGTAATTAAAAGAGGAGCAAGAAGACAGTTTTTCTAAATTCCTTTCAGAATTTGTTTATCACATTCCCTGTATTACAGGTTTTCTGTAAATTATGTATAACTGTAAATACAGGAGGAAGTTTTTATAATCATAAAATTAGTGCTTAGTGCTTATCATTAGGGATTTTTCATCCTCATAGTTAGTTACAACTTTACCTCTGAGTTTTTGCTTTAAAATAAGACATTTCATTATCCGCCATCATAAATAATGACGAAGTATCTTTACAGTTATACCCACTTACGTTTTCAACTGTAATTATGTATAACTGTATGTACAGCTATACATAATTACATCTCTTGTATTTTAAATACTTCTTAATTGCCTTTTCCAACAATATCTATCATGGTAGTGCCGTTTATAGCAGCATGATTACAATCCCTTTTAAAAAGATCTGCATCCAATTCAAAAGTGACTTTTTTCCCATTTTATTTCTCTGTAGATACATCTTTCTGTAAACCTGTATTTATGAAATCATTATCGTTTTTTATACTTCTTAACTATATAAAGTTTTTAGCGATTCTATAGATCTGGTCTTATAATAAAAACAAAATCCTAATTCTTCTCTCACTAAAAACTCTGTGTACTGTACCCATTCATCTGGAGTTCTACCCAAAATAAGTTGATTGCCCGGGTTACCGCCTTATTCAGCAGCCATTGCATCTGCTTTTGTTTGATGTATCGTTCCAAATGGATGTTCTGGAGGTGCATAAATGCTAGACAACTTTAATGGCTCATTTCCAGTGTTTGTTAAATTATGCCACGTACCAGCAGGAACCATAATAGCATAATCTTCAGAAACCCTTCTTTCATAGTTCAAATTATTTTCTGTGATCCCCATTTGAACAAGACCCTGACCTTCTTCAATGCGTAGAAACTGATCCACATCTGGGTGAACTTCTAAACCAATGTCCTCCCCGACACCAATACTCATTAATGTAACCTGTAAATGATTTCCAGTCCATATCGCTGTGCGAAAGGTACGATTTCTTTCCGCAGCTTCTTTTATATTTATTACAAATGGCTGTTTCCCTAAGTCTTTAAATTCTATATTTTCTGCTCTTTCTCCTATGTGCATAGGTTGATACAAACTCTCCATATTTGTTGCTTGTGGATAGTTCCAATATATAGGATGTTGGCAAACATAGGGCATTGGAACATTTACAAAGTTATGCGGATACATATAGGGGGAATAATACATATTTCTCACTCCTAAATTATAGTTAAAGTATCCTATGCACAATACCCAAGAAATGTGCACATTAATAAAATAGAAGGGTATATTTTGGATTTTCCAACGATTCATACCAATTTCTGGGATGGTGTTATCGCTGTGCCTGCTATCATAATAATGACTCAATGTTTAAAAGTTTTCCCTATACCTCGTCAATATTTCCCTACAATAGCTAGTATTTTAGGTTTTCTAATATCGATTACCCTTAATAGCGTTGGCGTATATTTTCTAAGTGAATAAAATCGTTTTTGCAGTAAGTCTATATAATCAAAGTCGGCAGGGCGTGCAAGCTCCTGAGCTTCTTCGACCGAAGAGACAAAAGAATTCCATTCGATAACGGATTCTAAAACCTCAAAAACGTCTAATTTTTCCTTTTTTGCTTTGATTAAAGCTTGTCCGATGTTCGTAAAGTGTATAACTTTCTCATTCAGCTTTTTACCGTTTTGTTTCTGAATTTCCTCTTGAGCCTTACGGCCTTTTGATAACAGACTAAGTATTTGTCTATCATGAATTTCAAAAGCTTTATCCGTTAACTCTTGAGTAAGATGTAATAAATAGACAGTTAATATCGAATATCGCTTATTTTCTTGAAAGTCACGGAATGCATATGGCTCATATCTTGAGCCTAAGCGAGATAGTTGTAACAGGCGATTGCGATGCAAATGACTAATTTGTACCGTTTCTAATTCCATTCCTCGTATGTATTCGAGTCGTTCTATTACTTTTAGAAATGTTTCGGGTGAAGGATGACCCGGTGGTTCCTTTAACC
This sequence comes from Bacillus subtilis, assembly GCF_008764245.1. Lineage (GTDB taxonomy): Bacteria > Bacillota > Bacilli > Bacillales > Bacillaceae_C > Lederbergia > Lederbergia ruris. The sequence goes on along the minus strand of NZ_VTQV01000104.1, from coordinate 143 downwards.
AACCCAATATCGTTTTATTGGATTCGGATGGATGCTGCGAAGTAATGATCTCTTCAAGCTTTCCTTTTTGTTCATTTGTAAGAGATTGACTAACTGTATTAAACAGCTTCTTTTCAGCCATTTCTCTCGCCTCCCACACTATT
>NZ_VTQV01000103.1 GCF_008764245.1 Bacillus subtilis | reverse complement strand
AAATCATCTTCTTAATGTAGCATAGGCTTTTTATAAAATGTCCTTTACAAAGGGTACACTTTAAAAATTCCCCCTGGTTTTTTCTTAGCATGTACAAACTATGTAGCGAGTATACGTTTGGAATACGAAAGAATTGTTTAGATACCTTTTCTTATGAGGCACTCAAAATAAATAATCTTGTAATTAGTTTATTTTGTCACAGGAATTTAAACGTCGGAAATGGATCGAAAAACAAAAAAGGAGGTTCGTTTTACATTTCCTCGATTTAATCCCAATACCTTCCGTAATTCTGATGTAGCTGACTACGAAAAAGACTCCAAAAGGGGCAAGGCACTACTACTAATTGTTAACTTGGTTTTTTATAGAGTATTCATTTAATATTTGTAAAAAAGAGACATGAATGTATGCTTTTTTTCATACTGTATTTTGGAGGTGGAAAAATGGCAAGAGTCGCTTACCGAGATGCAGACGTTGATTTAATGGCAAGGATGATGAGAGCAGAGGCTGAAGGTGAAGGAGTACAGGGGATGCTCTATGTTGGAAACGTGATTGTAAACCGTGCTGTAGCTGATTGTGCGGATTTCATGGATGTAAGGACCATTGAAGATGTTATTTTTCAAGTACAAGGAGGAAATTACTCCTTTGAAGCTGTGCAAAAAGGCAATATGTTTTATCAACGAGCAAGAGAATCTGAAAGAAGATTAGCAAGAAAGAATTTGGAATATTGGAGAGATCACCCAGCGAAATATGCTCTTTGGTACTTTAATCCATATGGTCCGTGTCCTCCAACATGGTATGACCAACCTTTTAGTGGTCAATTTAAACAACATTGTTTTTATGAACCAGCGCCTGGAACATGTGAAAGCGTTTATAGTCGTTGAGGAAAAGATTCGAAGATTTTTAAAAACTAAAACTTTTAGAAGCAAAAAAAAGGATCTTCTTACTGGAAGATCCTTTTTTCAGTGCCTATAAACATGATTATGTTAATTATAATCCCCTATAAACATGGTTTTGGTTCCCTTGATGGCTAAGGGTTTTATTCATTTCTTACATATTCAATTTCAAAGGAGGATTTCCAATAAAATCACTTTTTCTTTTTTCGGTCCGAATTTTTGCCATTAGTTCATTCTATAAGGGAACAGTTTCAGCATCCCTTATTATGGGAGGGAAATTAGGTTCTTTTTCAAGACAAAACAGCATGGTTACAGCCTTACGTGAGATGGGACGAATAGAAAAAACGATTTTTATTTTGAAATATATTTCGTGAATCATTAAGAAGAAAACTACAAAAAGGATTAAATAAAGGAAAAGCCATGAGTGGACTGGCAAAGAGATGTTTTTCTTCGGAAAACAAGGCGAGCTTAGGGAACGAACCATACAGCATCAATTGCAAAGGGTCAGTGCCTTAAACATAATTATCAATGCCATCAGTATCTGGAATACTTTACATCTAACAAAGATAGTTGAATATCAAAAACGGTCAGGTAGTTTTATTGAAGAATTATTGCACCATATGTCACCTCTAGGTTGGGAACATATTAATTTACTTGGAGAATACCATTTATTCGGAGAAAATGGTCTCGTTAGATCTTTAAGACCATTGAAACTTTCTTAACGTTGTTCTCGAAAATGGGCATAGCATTGTAAATCCTGACGCTACCCAAGAAGAGCAAATGTATTATTTTAAACAACATTATGGTCAGAATGACCTTTATATTGTTTAAATAAGAAGGATTTTGGTTTTAATACATGATATAAATCAATTTCAAACAAGGGTAGTTATTTCTTGAAAAAAATTATGTTAAAAGAAGATTTTTTCTTTTAAGTTGCAAAGTTCGTATGACTTGAAGACGTTTTATAACCTTTAAGAAGGCATCTGGAGAAGATTGACCGGGAACTTCTCGCAACCAAGCAAGGGGTGTCTTTGAATTGGTGGAACTTACATCAAGTAAGTGATCTAACTTTTTGTTTTTGAGATTCACTTAATGTAGAGATGATAGATTTAAAAATTCGTTCTTCTGTCCGAAAACAAGCACCTTAATGGACTTACCGCACCACCTTCTGTTGCTGAATACTTAAAATTGAAAATGGATGCATTACATAATCGGCTTGAATGGATTAAAGCGAATATCACAGAATTAGATGGGGTTAATTTTGAAGACGGACGGCTGCATCTCCATCGTTTGGAGAAAAACGTTCCAGAAACAGCACGAGAATATAGTTTATCTCTATATCAACTGATACCTCGTGTGAAGTTGACAGATTTACTTATGGAAGTAGCAAGTTGGACGGGATTCAAAAAGCAGTTCCTCCATGCTTCTACGCTGAATCCACCGAAAGAAGAAGAAAAGTCTGCAATCATGGCAGCGATTATGGCTATGGGAACAAACATCGGTCTTACTAAGATGGCAGAAGCGACACAAGGGGTTTCTTACCGGCAAATGTCCACATCCGCACAGTGGCGTTTATATGAAGATGCTATGAATAAAGCACAAGCCGTTATGGTGAATTTTCAACACCAGTTAAACTTGTCGTCGTACTGGGGCGATGGTACAACTTCTTCTTCAGATGGAATGCGTGTTCAAGTAGGAGTTTCATCCTTACACGCTGATGCAAATCCACATTACGGCACAGGGAAAGGAACAACCATTTATCGGTTTGTTAGTGACCAATTTTCTAGCTTCTATACGAAAGTGATTAATACAAACGCAAGAGACGCTGTTCATGTTATAGATGGTTTATTGCATCATGAAACCGACTTGCATATTGAAGAACATTATACAGACACGGCCGGTTATCAATACCTTTTTGTAAAAAAATTAAAATTATTATGTGTTCTTTCATTGTAGACATGT
>NZ_VTQV01000102.1 GCF_008764245.1 Bacillus subtilis | reverse complement strand
AAAAAGCGCTCAAGCTAGCTTTGAAACATTTGCTCTTAGTACAGATAATGAACAAGCGAAGCAGCTTTACCAAGATGCTGCTAAACAAACCCAATCTGTTTTACAAAGCGTTGAACCACGCGTTCAACAAATCGAACAAGAAGAACCACAATATGCTCATGACGGAAACCAAGCTTCCCAAGGCAGTACGCAAGTGTCACAAGGTCAATACGGTACTGAGTTCGCAAGCCAAAATAATGCACAACAAGTAAGACAAAAAAACCAACATGCCCAGTCTTAAAAAATAAATAACTGAATCACACGTTTGTACAATTCTGAAGCTTTATGTCGCCAAAAATTTTTATGTGTTGATTCATTTGTTACCAATAAAAACATCCTTAGATAGATTAGAGGGGAGTTAAGACTCGCTCCCTTACTAAAATTTTTTTAAAAAATAAAAAGGAGCAATTGTTATGCGATTACCCGAAGACTTCAAAAGAGCTAGGCATAAAAAAGAAGAAGGGTTAAGTTTAGATCAATGCTTTTCACATCCCATTATACATAGGGAGATACGTGGGGATAAAGTATTCGTACCATTAGATTTAAAGAGAATTTGGAATCAAATATAGCAACCGTTTGGATTAAACGGATATTTTATTTATTAAGAGAAAAAGGATATTAATTTAGTTTTCAAACCTTACTTCATAATATTATTTTTAGATAAAAAATATGGATTACATTTGAACTATAAAGAAAACCATTTTTCATCATTCTAACAAAGGTTATTAAAAACATTAAAGGAGTCGTTATTCAATGACAGTAATAAATGATGTTAAGACAGATGTAGCGGGATTGAAAAGTGCGCAGGCTAGCTTTGAAACATTTGCTCTTGGTACGGAAAATGAACAAGCTAAGCAGCTTTACCAAGATGCTGCTAAACAAACCCAATCCGTTCTAAAAAGCCTTGAACCTCGCGTTAAACAAATCGAACAAGAAGAACCTCAATACAAACAACAATAATTAAAAGACAAAAAAAGGTTGGTCGAGTAAACCAACCTTTTTACTCTCTCAATAATGGATGAAACACAGAGGTGATTATTCATGATATATAAAATAAAACAATTAAAGATCGGTCTTTTAGTATTAACGGTTATCGGAATAGGATCAGGATGTAACGGAAATCAGAATCAGTTGGGTGAAAATAATAACGATTTGAGTATTTCACAGGTACATACAAGCTTTCTTTTTCGATTCTTAACACGTTTTTTCATTGACATCAACAAACTTTATAAACACATATAAACACAATGAGACCCCTCACAACATCGTGGGTGGTTTTTTGCCTTCATTTTTAATTCTCTTGGGTGTATTGTGTCAAAAAGGTGAAGGTTGGATTGGTAGGGGTGAATTAGCAAACAGCGAACCCGATGGATATACGCTTGGTTATATGGTCTCTCCAAATATCTTTACTGGTTAATAAATCCTACTGCCAATAGAAAAGAAAATTTGGACAGTTTTTAATTTAATATCAGTCACCATGAAGATTCCGAACTTATTGTCGTAAAACGGGATGACCCCCGGTTTGACAATATTAAAGAGTTCATTGGATACGCAAAGGAAACGAGTTAGCTGTGTAGATTTATAAGGTAACAACTAACATACGAGATTGACTGCTTATTAAACGGCTATTTAAAAAGGTTTGAGAATTGTAGAAGCACTATCGCTCTTTATAGAGGACTTTATTTTTGATCATAAAAATGGACACCAATTCAGTTGAAATAGATAGAGGGGAGTTAATCAACTAGGTTTTGTTTGATGATTACCTTTATGAATTCTCAGATAAGCCTTTACAAATAGGATTTGTAAGGTACCCCGAATCAAGTGCAGCCGCCTCGACTTTCAGGTTAAATCTCTCTATTTGCCGATCAAGTCTAGAAAAGGATTAATATAGGGAGGGGAAATCGTTTTAAGATTAGTCGCTAATATCAAATGTGTTAATGTTTAGTGAATGGTCGGTATCTCTAACAGAAGCGTAAAATATATCTTTAATTTGATGATATCCCTTTGCCTTTTGTGATAAGAGCCATAATTTAATATTTGATTAAAACACGATTTTAAAAACCTATCCAAAAAAGAAACTGGCTTACAGTGAATCTTTGGTGCAAAGTTTGCCAATTCCTTCTTTATCATACCTTCTAATGAGTATTATAAACACTTTTTTCCCTGTATTCTTATGTAGAGATATTGATTCTTTTTAGTTTGAAACAATTATGTATCCAATTTTTTTAATCAATTCTATTAGATAGCATACTAATATTTACTTTCTGTTTTTTGTTGTCTTGCCTTCCAGAATATAAAAGAATTTTTCCCTTTCACATCTCCAACTTTTAATTTGACAATGTCACCTACCTGTAATTCTGTATTAATCCCCATCAAATATAGCTATACATCTCTTTCGCCCAATCTCGGATTTTTGGTTTCCTTTTTTTCTCCCAGTTTAATCCCAAGTTTTATTTCTTCAATGTCCTTTTTTGGTTTTAACGTTAAACGTTGAAAGGATTTCCTTTTTTGTTTTGTTGTCATTTTTTCACCTTCTAAAATGTATGAAAAATTTGATGTTTAATAACAAAACAGTTCCTTTTTATGTATTAGACAAACCTTAATACGGCGACAAATGCATGCGTTTATCTTTGTTATTACATTTTCAATGTTAAATACCCATAAATAGGATGATTAAGAGGGAGAAACTCTTAAAACTTTGGGATAATATCCGAAAAATGGGAAAAATATTAGTCCTTTCAGGAAATACAATCATCTTATTTTATAAAGGTAGGGGTGTAAAAGAAATTGAAGTTGAGAAAAGAAAAAATGAAAAGTTATAAGAGCTATTGCTGTCAACGAGAAATAGAAGAAATGATGGGGATATGGAA
>NZ_VTQV01000101.1 GCF_008764245.1 Bacillus subtilis | reverse complement strand
TAGTAAAAAGAGGAAAGGCTGTCAGAAAGTCACTTTTTAATGACTTTCTGGACAGCCCCTTTTCTTCGCTTTACCGCGTTGAACTATTGACTAAATAGTATAGTCAGTGTACGATTACATAAATATTATAGGTAAATTTGAAAAATTTAGTCTAAGGAGAAACAGGGGGAAATTATATGAAGTTAAGTTGGAAAAAGTTAAGTATGACTGCTTTGTTTTTGATACTGATCCTAGCAGGATGTGGGCAGTCATCCACAGCGCCAGAATCAAATGGTGATCAGACTGATCAAGGAGAAGAGCAAAACGAGGATGCGAGTAAGACGTATAAAATTGGGGTCACGCAAATTGTGGAACACCCATCATTAAATGCAGCGTTTGAAGGATTTGAGAAAGCGGTGGAGGATGCTGGGCTTACAGTGGAATACGATAAGAAAAATGCGAACGATGATAAAAGCATGAATACAACTATTGCATCTGATTTAGTGAACTCCGATGTAGATTTAATCTTTGCAAATTCCACTCCTAGTGCCCAAGCCGTGGCAAGTGCAACAAAAGATATACCGATTGTTTTTACATCTGTAACAGATGCTGTTGGGGCTGAATTAGTCGAATCTATAGAGAATCCTGGTGGAAATATCACAGGAACAATCGACACCCATCCTGATGCCATTCCAAATACAGTTAAATTTTTGTATGAAGAATTAGGCGCAAGGAAAGTAGGCATGGTTTATAATGCTGGGGAACAAAATTCACGTGCACAAGTGGACATTGCGAGAAAGGCGGCCGAAGATCTAGGCTCTGACATAGAGATTAAAGAGGCGACGGTTGCAACGTCCGCCGATGTGAAGCAGGCAACTGAATCTTTAATCGGGAAGGTTGATTCTTTATATATTATTACTGATAATACAGTCGTATCGGCCTTAGAGTCCGTAATCACGGTGGCAAATGAGAATAAATTACCTTTAATGGTCGGGGAATTTGATTCCGTCCGTAAAGGTGGATTAGCCGCTTATGGGTTCGAATATACAGATATTGGCTATGAAGCAGGAGAAATGGCGATCAAAATCTTAAAAGGGGAAGTAGAGCCAGGCGACTTACCTGTACAATACCCGCAGAATTTAAAATTTGTTGTCAATAAAGAAACAGCCGAAACGATCGGATTAGAAATAAAAGAGGAATGGGAAGCAGAACTTGAATAGGAGATGATTCTACATGTTTGCAGCGATGTTTGGCTCCGTTGAACAAGGAATCATCTACGCGATTATGGCACTTGGGGTATATTTATCATTCCGAGTGCTTGATTTTCCGGATTTAACCGTTGACGGGAGCTTCGTCACAGGGGCCGCTGTTGCCGCTACCATGGTCGTATTAGGATATAATCCGATTCTGGCGACGGTAATGGCCTTAATGATTGGCTTTTTAGCTGGATGTTTGACAGGGCTTTTACATACAAAAGGGAAAATAAATGCCCTGCTTTCAGGGATATTAATGATGATTGCCCTTTACTCTATTAATCTCCGGATTATGGGCTTTTCGAGGGAAAATACAATCAGTCTACCAAATATTCCGCTTATGAATGATGAGACAATCTTTACGAAATTTACGAATTTTTGGAGTACATTAGGAATTGATGATACATTAAATGGATTGCTGTCTAGCATGGGTGTCAAATTTCTCCCTCAAACATGGGGGATTCTTTTCTTAATGATCCTGCTCACTCTAGTATTTAAATTTTTAACTGATTGGTTATTGCAGACAGAAATTGGCCTTGCGATTCGAGCAACAGGTGATAATAAACGAATGATCAAAAGTTTCTCGGCTAATACAGATTATTTGATTATTTTTGGTTTAGGGCTCTCTAATGCGCTCGTTGCTTTTTCTGGTGCTCTTTTTGCTCAGTATTCGAAAAGTTCAGATGTTGGTATGGGGATCGGGATGATTATCATCGGTCTTGCTTCTGTGATTATTGGAGAAGCCATTTTTGGTACGAAAACGTTAATGAGAACGACGATGGCGGTTGTAGCTGGAGCAATTATTTATCGCATCATTCTTGGTCTCGCCTTGCGAGTTGATATTTTAGATACAGGGGATATGAAGTTGATTACTGCTGTCATTGTTATTCTTGCTTTAGTCATTCCGCAATTTTTTGAAAAAAGAAGAGAAAAGAAACGAAAAGCAAAACGGTATGCGGAAAGAATGGCGGCGATGAACGTTTCCCGGGGAAAGGGGGAGGATTCAGTTGCTCAAACTGGCACAGATTAATAAGGTTTTTAATGAAGGCACACCAGACGAGAAAATCGCCCTTGATCAAATTCAATTAGAATTAAAAGCAGGAGATTTTGTTACGATTATCGGTAGTAATGGGGCAGGGAAGTCGACATTAATGAATATGATTTCCGGAGCGCTATCCCCGGATATCGGTGAAGTTTGGATTGATGGCAAAAATGTCACGAAACTAGCTGAATTTCGACGTTCAAGATTAATTGGTAGAGTATTTCAGGACCCGATGGCTGGTACAGCCCCGTCGATGACAATTGAAGAGAATTTAGCAATGGCTTATTCTCGTAATAAAAAAAGAGGCTTGCGAAGAGGTGTCGATAAACAAAGAAGGGAATTCTTTCGAGAATCTTTAGCCTCCCTCCATTTAAATTTAGAGAATCGATTGAATGCGAAGGTTGGATTATTATCGGGAGGGGAGCGTCAGGCATTATCCTTACTAATGGCTACCTTCACCCAACCAGCGATTTTATTGTTAGATGAGCATACTGCTGCATTGGATCCTTCAAGAGCAGAATTAATTACCAGCTTGACCAAACAGCTTGTTGAAAAAAATCGCTTAACAACACTCATGGTGACTCATAATATGCAGCAAGCCTTAGACCTAGGAAATCGCCTGATCATGATGGATAAGGGGCAGATTATTTTAGAAGTAAATGAGGAAACAAAGCCAACCCTGACCATCGATAAATTAATGGCAGAATTCCAACGGATTCGGGGAGAAAAGCTCGTGGATGATAAAACATTATTAAGTGTTTAGCATGAAAAGCGCAGGCGCCCGTTTAGCGACGTACAAACTTTTTAGGGGCCTGACGAGCAAAGGGTGAATCGATGTTAGGCACCGAAAGTTTGCTAGTCGCTAGGCGCTGGAGCTAGATCCAACTTAGTATAATAAGGGGCTGTCCAATAAGTCCCTCGAATCAAACAGGCGGAGAAAAATGACACGTTTTTCTCCGCC
>NZ_VTQV01000100.1 GCF_008764245.1 Bacillus subtilis | reverse complement strand
TGAAAAATCACCTCTTGAATTGGTCCTACTCAGTCACCTCTTGATTTTTTGCGGAAACTCAAAAAAATAAAAAAATATAGACTTATATATTTCATTGGTGTATACTATTAAATAGAGTATTGCCTAAAATAAATTAACATTAAATGATAAAACACACATGAAAATGCTAACGTCATTGTTAGTTTTTCATGTGTGTTTTTTAATTGATTTTTTATGGTGTCGGTAGGCAATGATCAAAAAGATGTTTCATATTTTAAATCCTCACTGTTTAATCTATAACACTCTTTGTTGTCTCCGCTTGTAGTTCATTAGTGTACTAACAAATTTTATTGGCCAATATCCTATTATTCCCCCAAGTGTATTCAAAATTAAGTCATCAACATCAAAGCTACCAAACCTAAAAATAAGTTGAATCAATTCAAAGGCCAAACTTAAACAAAACGTTGCTACCGTCACCTTTTTAAGGCTACGAAACTTACTTGACAATAACGGCAGAATAAATCCAAAAGGGACAAACCCAATAATATTTCCAATTACATTTTCAACCCGTATGCTGACATTTATATCGTTCGCCAAAAATAAATAATACGCAATCGTCTTGAACGGAATAAAATTGTGGCTATTCCAGTACGGGCCGTCGCTACTGAATGTAAAGTGACCAATGATATCCGGTATACTAAGATATTTAAATAAAATTAGCTTTGAAAGCACTAACAAATAAAAGCATAAAGCAATTGTTAAACCCACTTTCATGACAATTTTCATATACGTTTTCTCCTTAGTTTCTATAAGTACCTGCCGAATGGTTCCCTATGAAGTTCGGGAAAATTAACCGATCGTTCTTCGTGATAAACCGCCTTTCGATAAAGTGTTGATGTGTTTTAGCATTTTAAAAAAGAAGAAACCAATGATACTTCCAACAACATTCAAAATGATATCATCAATATCAAATTGCCCAATTTGTAAAGTAATCTGTAAGACTTCAATTGAAAAGCTGATAATGGTCGAAGCAATCAATACTTTTGTAAATTTGCTATATTTTTTAAATAACAAAGGAAGAAAAATTCCTAATGGCAGGAAAATTAAAATGTTCCCTAATGTATTGCTAATGATTATATCAATATTAAAACGGTCAGCCCCAGTTAAATATCCAATGGTATTTTGAAACGGAATAATATTCGAGTTGAACTTTAAATATTCAAAAAGTCCCTCTGACTCCATCGGAATATAAACGTAAATGTTAAATGTATCCCCATTCCTATAAAAATCAGTTATTCGAAATAAGATTCGCTGAAATAGCAACATAAAAAGAATAATAAATGAGTAGAGACCAAATAAAATCCATGCCCCTATCTTAAATACCTTAAAGAACGGAGACAGTGAATCTTGTAAACCATTTGTTAACTGCTCATGTTCCCCGAAGCTTTCTAATGCTTTTTCTGTAGCTTGTTCGTTATTAAAACCTGCATCTATGTATTCATTTTTCAGTAAATATAGATGATCCCTTATCTCATCGATAATTTCAATTTTTTCTTCTTCATTACAATTTAATCGGCTTACAATTTCATCAATATAGGTTTCGATAGTTTGATCCAAGCCATTCCCTCCGAACATACTTTAATTAGATGGCTAATTTGATTCCATTCATTTAATTTCTTCTCTAGTTCTTGCTTTCCATCCATTGTAATCCGGTAATATTTCCTCCTCCCACCACTTTCTGAATTCCCCCAATATGATTCAAGCCATTTTTTATTCTCTAACCTTTTTAATGCAGGATATAACGTTCCTTCACTCATGTTATATAGTTCATTGCTATTTGCCTTTAAAGTTTTTACCATTTCATAACCATACATATCCTTTTTACTTACCAATGACAGAAGCAAAATATCAATACTGCCTTTCATGATCTCCTTATCCATAACTAGACCCCACTTTAAAAATAATTATATTTACATCGTAACACATTAGTACATCGTATTACAAGGTTGTTAATAAAAGGTTATTATTTCATATTTATTGGCCAGGGCTGATAAGATCATTATCTCGTATGGAAGCAAACAACTCTTAATTTTTCCGATCTAAAAAAATCCTAATAATATCCATTCAAATTAATGCCAGGCTCTAAAACAATTTGCATTGTCATAGAGCCTGGCATTATTCACAAAACAGTTGTTTAACATTAGCAAGAGCCTATAGCCTACATCTAGATAACCTTTCCAGCCAAAGATTTCCAATCTCGTATCATGCTCTCTCGTTTTTAAAGAAATTTGCTACCTATACTTTCGTCTTTCCTGTCTCTTAAAAGGCTTTGAATCTTGAGTTTCTTCCCTATATTGTCGCTCCGCATCTTTTTTAAAGACTTCCATTGCTTTGATGTAAAGGAAACTCATTATTTAGCCCTCCTCATTTTCTCGTTACTTGTACCATTTCCGTTTTTCCTTCAAGAAAAACACTATTTTTTAAATCACTTTACTTAAAGTTACAAAAACTAGCAAGAAGCTCCATAAAATTCTTTGTAAAACATCATTATTACAATCTCCACGCCAATAAGTTCCTTTTATGCTTCTTACCACGATTGCGGGATGGATCGTGACCCTTTTGGGATTCTTACCTCAATTACGGGCACGATTCGAGCTGGATCGTGACCACTTTGGGATTCTTACCCCGATTGCGGGCACAATTCGGGATGGATCGTGACCCTTTTGGGATTCTTACCTCGATTACGGGCACGATTCGGGCTGGAACATACCCCTTTGACGGTTTAGCGTACTACTCCGCTTTGAAAATTATCGAGTATTGCACGTACTTCACCCGTTGATTCTGTGCTCATCAATTCATTTCTTAACTCGCTCGCCCCACGAAATCCCCGGACATAGATCTTAAAAAAGCGGCGAAGAGGTCTAAATAGACGTGGTTCTAATTTTGAATATTTATCAAAGAGATCAAGATGCAACCTGAGGAGATCAAGCAATTCCTCACTGCTATGCTCTTTCGGTTCTTTTTCAAAGGCAAATGGATTTGTAAAAACACCACGCCCAATCATAATCCCATCAATGCCATATTCCTGAGCCAGCTCTAGGCCCTTTTGTCGATCAGGAATATCGCCATTGATCGTCAAAAGTGTATCTGGTGCCACCTGATCACGAAGTTTCTTAATTTCCGGGATCAATTCCCAATGAGCATCGACTTTGCTCATTTCCCTTTTTGTACGCAGATGAATGGACAGATTCGCAATGTCTTGTTTCAACACATGTGTCAGCCACTCATGCCATTCGTCCACTTCCGTATAACCAAGCCTTGTCTTCACACTTACAGGCAATCCGCCTGCTTTAGCCGCTTGGATTAACTCTGCGGCCACTTCCGGACGGCGGATCAGACCACAGCCCTTCCCATTCGGAGCTACATTCGGTGCGGGACATCCCATATTGATATCAACACCACGAAAGCCTTGTTTTGCCATCCCAATACTCATTTCTCGAAAGTATTCAGGTTTATCCCCCCAAATATGGGCGACCATCGGTTGTTCGTCTTCTGTAAAAGTCAAACGACCGCGCACACTATAAATCCCCTCAGGATGACAATAACTCTCCGTGTTTGTAAACTCAGTAAAAAATACATCAGGTCTACCTGCTTCACTAATGACATGACGAAAAACAACATCTGTCACATCTTCCATTGGTGCTAGTACAAAAAATGGCTTCGGTAAATCCTGCCAGAAATTATCTATCATAATCAAACTCAATTCCTCTCATTACTGGACACTAAGGTCAAACTCTTTTCCACATTATAATATTAAATCTTCTACTTCCCTTAAACTTTGGATCTACGTCAATATTTAGGACACATAAAAGTTAATTTTTTTCATTGTGCTTCGAAACT